>JASHQS010000244.1 GCA_030038995.1 Xanthobacteraceae bacterium | reverse complement strand
GCGGAGGATTCCGTCTATCCGGCGGCGCCCGACAGCGAATACGGATGGGAAAAGCTGTTCAGCGAACGGCTTTATCTGAACTACGCGCGCTGTCATGGCATGGACGTTCGCATTGCGCGCTATCACAACATCTTCGGCCCCGAGGGCACTTGGCAGGGCGGGCGCGAGAAAGTCCCGGCGGCGTTGTGCCGCAAGATCGCGACGGCCCCCGACGGCAGCACCATCGAGATTTGGGGCGACGGCCGGCAGACACGCTCATTCCTCTACATCGCGGAGTGCCTCGAAGGCACGGTACGGCTGATGCGTTCCGACTTCCCCGGACCGGTCAACATCGGATCGGAGGAGATGGTGACGATCGACGCGCTGGCCGACATGATCATGCGGATTGCCGGCAAACGGCTGGAGAAACGCCACATCGCCGGCCCGCTCGGCGTGCGTGGGCGCAATTCCGACAATCGATTGATTCGCGAAAAGCTGGGCTGGGCGCCGTCGCAGCCCTTGGCCGCAGGAATGAAGGTCACCTATGAGTGGATCGAGCGGCAGCTGCGCGCGCCAATCCGTTAGCATCTGGATCGCGGCCGACTCATGACCGGGGTCTGCGTCGTCGGGTTGGGCAAGCTTGGCGCGCCGCTGCTCGCGGTGCTGGCGCGGCAGGGATTCGAGGTCTACGGCGTGGATCTCAACCCGCAGACCGTCGCCATGATCGAATCCGGCATCGCTCCGGTCGAGGAACCGAAGCTGCAGGATTTGCTGGCGACGCACCGCACCCGAATCCGCGCAACTGCGGACTGGAGCACGGCCATCGGCCATAGCGACGTGACTTATCTGCTGGTGCCGACGCCGAGCGGCGCCGACGGCGGCTTCAAGAACGATCATCTGCTCGCTGCGATCGACGAGGTCGCCGCTGTGCTGCGCGGCAAGGCCGGTTATCATCTCGTCGTCGTCAGCTCGACGGTCATGCCCGGCTCGGTCGGCGGGCCGATCCGGGAGCGGCTCGAAGCGGTGTCGCGCAAGCGCGTCGGCCGCGATCTCGGGCTCTGCTACAACCCGGAATTCGTCACTCTCGGCAACGTCGTGGCAGGATTGCTGCGCCCCGACTTCGTGCTCATCGGCGAAAGCGATGCGCAGGCCGGAGCCATGCTGGAAGGGCTCTGCCGGCGGATCGTCGGCGAGCATGTGCCGGTCGCGCGGATGAACTTCGTCAATGCCGAGTTGGCGAAAATCGCGGTCAACACCTACGTCACCATGAAAATCTCCTTCGCCAACATGCTCGCGGAAGTCTGCGACAATCTCGCCGGCGCCGATGCCGACGTGGTGACGGCCGCGCTCGGGCGTGATTCGCGGATCGGCGGGAAGTATCTGCGCGGCGCGACCGGTTACGGCGGCCCGTGCTTTCCGCGCGATACCGTCGCCTTTGCGACGATGGCGCGGCAGGCCGGCACCGACGCCAATCTGGCGCTGGCGACGCACGCGATCAACGAACGCCAGCTCGAGCGGATCATCGCGATCGTGGCCGAACATATCAGGCCCGGCGCCCGCGTTGCGGTGCTGGGACTTGCCTATAAGCCCGACACCCCCGTCACCGACCACGCGCAGGGCACCATGCTGGCCGCGGCGCTCGGCAATATGGGGCACCACGTCATCGTCCACGATCCGCTGGCGCTGGATGCGGCCCGCTCCATGCTGCCGCAGAACATCGAAATTGCGGCATCGACGGCCGCTGCGGTCGCCATGGCCGACGCCGTCGTCATCATGATACCGGCAGCGGAATACGTGGAATTCTTCGCGGGCTGGTCTGGCGGAGGACGGCCTCGGCTCATCGTCGATTGCTGGCGCATCCTCGACCCGGCGCGCCGCCTGGACATGCAGCGCATCGTTCAGCTCGGGCGCAAGCAACCCGCCGCCGAAGCGGCCGATGCCGTCGTCCAACGCGCGGCGCAGTGACGGCGGTTTTTGCGGGGCCGAAGATCAGATCGGCTTGCCGACGATCAGATAATGCCAGCCGAGCCGGCGCTGCAACGCGGCAAACATCGGCTTCGGCATCGCCGCGAACCAGGGCTGCAGCTCGTACTCGTAGCGCAGGTATTTGTCGACGACGTAGGGGAAGATATGGGCCTGCTCGGCCGAGGCGATCGTGAACAGGCCGCCGAGCAGGTCCTCGATCGATTCGCGCGTATGGACCGTGGCAATGGGGCAGCCGCTCTGTGCTTCGGGCTGGTCGAGACCCGCGTCGATCATCGCCGCTTTCCATGAATTTTTTGCATAAACCATGATGCGCAGTTCGCCCTCCGGGCGGATCAGCTCGCGGGCTCCGGCGATGACGGCGCGCGGCGACGGCGTGTGATGAATAACTCCGAAGGAGTAGATCAAATCGAAGCGCTGGTGCGGAAGCACCTCGGGCAAGCGCTCCCCATCGCCGATGCAAAACGTCCCCTTCAGGCCGAAAACCTCGAAGCGTGTTTGCGCCAGCGCCATGCTGGCGGGCGACAATTCCAGTCCGGTGTAATCGGCGCCGGCGCGCGCGAAATTGACCGCGTCGGTGCCGATGCCGCAGCCGATCTCCAGGACACGCCGGCCGTGCCAACGTTCGAATTGGGCAAAGCCCGGAATGTGCGGCTCGACGAAATACTTGCGCGCTTTCACTTCGTCGAAATATTCGCGCGTTCCGATCGGCCGTGCCGAGTGCCGGATGTTACAGGGCCGCCGGTCCCAGTAGTCCCTGACTTGCTCGATGGTGGCCACGGCATCGCTCACGGACACGACGGGAAAAGAGGCTTTGCAGCCTGCAAAAAGCGATCTAGCGCGGCCGCCGCAGCGCTGCAAGGTGACGGCATCACGCGGCTGTAGCGCCCGCCCGCCGGATCGAGAAGATGCGCCGCGTTTGTCTCTATTTCAGGCGCGAGCCGGAGCGTGACCGGTGGATTGCGGGCGACAGGTTCATCCGCCCCATCGTGCGCCGGATCGCCCGCGGCAAACCGCGCGCCAGTGGCCCCGCCAAGGTGTTCACCAATCTGTGCCTCGGCTTGGATCGGCTCGGCGTTCGTTACCAGGTCAATCTGCCGTTCGAGCGCTTGCAGGACGGCGACCTGGTCGGCGTAATCGGCCGCGGCCGCCAAGCGCTGCACGGCTATTGTCGCGGCAACCCGATCGTCGCCGGGCCATGCTTGATGACGCATCCGAGCGAATGGCCCGATCTCTGCGAACACTTTCCGGTCGTCCGTTATCTGCAGCACTCGGCGTGGGCCAACGCTGTGTATAAGCCGTACTACGGCAGCAGGTGTGAAATCTGGCCGGTCGGCATCGACACGTATTCGTGGACGCCGGGCGACGCGCGCGACAAGCAATTCGACTTTCTGATCTACGACAAGATCAGGTGGCAGCGGGAAGAGATGGTGCCGCGCCTGCTCGAGCCGATCAGAGCCGAACTGCTGCGGCGCAAGCTGCGCTTTGTGGAAATCCGCTACGGCTGTTACAACGAACAGCAATACCGCCGGATGCTCCGGCAAAGCCGCGCCATGCTGTTTTTGTGCGAGCACGAAAGCCAGGGTCTTGCGTATCAGGAGTGCCTCGCGTCCGACGTGCCGGTTCTGGCCTGGGACCAGGGCTATTGCCTCGATCCGAACCGCTTTGCCTGGGGCGATCCGGAGGTTGCGGCGACCAGCGTACCCTATTTCGATGAACGCTGCGGGCTGCGGTTTCGGGGCATCGGGGAGTTTGCCGAAGCGTTGAGTGAGTTTCTCGACCGCAAGAGCGCCATGGCGCCGCGCGAGTACATTCTCGATAATCTGACCGTGACAAAGTGCTCCGCGCATTATCTGCAAATTCTCAACGACACCGGGGCTCGCCCAGTTGCGGAGATGGCCCCGTGGCGCGCGTGAACTGAAGCCAACCGTTCGCCATGAGACGGCAGCTCATTTGCAACCCAAGGCTTCTTTGCGAACGGCTGGCTGTGGAATCGATCAACCGCCGGCGCAAGGCGCGTCTTCGAAAGACCCTCGCGGAAAAGCTCCATTTGTACGATGTCAGCTCGTTGGAGCTGCTCGAATTGTTGCGATCGGCCGACATCAAAGTCATCTACGATATCGGTGCGCATGTTGGAACTTGGTCTCTGCTGGCCAAATCGATCTTTCCGTCGGCGGAAGTTCATGGCTTTGAACCGCTGCTCGAGCACCGAAGCGAGTTCCTGAACAACCGAATCCGGTCTGCCACGCCGATCTGGCGCGCGACAGAACGGCGCGGATCCATCATCGCTGTAGGTCGCTCATGATGTTTCCTTCGACACGTTTGGAAACGATCCAGGCTTTACGTGGCGTTGCGGCCATCATGGTGGTGTTGGCGCATGCAGCTTCAGGTGACAATTTCGTCGCGGCGTTTCCGATCTTGGGTACGATGGCGTCTTACGGGTATTTGGGCGTGCCGATATTCTTTGTCATCTCCGGATTTGTCATCCCGCATATGATGGCCGCCACGGATTACCGCGTCGGGCGCGACGCCTGGTCGTTCCTGCTGCGGCGCATTGTTCGGCTGGAGCCGCCTTACGCGGCCATGGTCGTACTTGCATTCGCCATTGCCTACGCGGCGGCGCGGACGCCCGGCTACGGGGGACCGCCGTTCTCGCCATCCCTGGAATACTTCTTTGTCCAATTTCTCTACGTCGGTCCTTGGTTTGGCATACCTTGGATCAATAATGTGGCTTGGACATTGGCAATCGAATTCCAATACTACATCCTGATGCTGTTTGCAGCGCCATTGCTGTTGGCGCCTTCGCGGCCACAGCAGGTGCTGTTTTTTGTCGCCGTGATCGCGTCATCCTTGCTCATCACCGATCCCCGGGCAATTTTTTTATATTTGCCCTGCTTTGCAGTCGGGTTTGCCGTGTTTCTGTTCTGGAACAAGCGCGTTGCCGCCGTACCTTTTCTGATGTTGTTCGCCCTGTTCGCCGTCCTGACCGCATTCAACAATGGCACGGCATTCGCAGTCGCCGCGTCCGTTGCTGCCGGCTTCATGCTCGTGCCATTGCGGCGACCGTTGCCGATCCTCTCTGGATTGGGAGCGATTTCATATTCGCTCTATTTGGTCCATCTGCCGGTTGGAGGTCGTGTCGGCAATCTTCTGATGCGGATCCCATGGAACTGGAATCAAGCGCTTGCCGCCTTTGCTGCAATTGCGGCGTCGCTCCTGGCCGCAATTGCATGGTGGTACGCAGTTGAGCGTCCCGCACACGCCTGGGCGAGAAAGGTCGTGCTCCAGCCATGAACCGATCGGTAATCGATCATGCCGATCGAGCGGGCGGGCAATCGTCGCCTGCGGTCCGTGCGGCGCGGAAGGCAAAAGTGCGTATCGCTTTCGCCCGTTTCTGGGCCGGCGCTACGCCGCACGAGTTGATCGAAACCATTTTGCCCGATCTGGAGCCGTTGTTCGACTTCGAGGTATCGGACCAGCCGCAGGTCGTGCTGTACGGCCCGTATGGCGGTGCGATGCCCGCCGGCCGCTACATCAAGGTGTTCATCGGCTGCGAGAACGTGCGCCCGATCATGAGCGAGTGCGACTACGCCTTCGGGGTGTTGCATCCGGAATATGTGAATCATCCGCGCTATATGCGCTTGGCGCGCTGGGGCGACGATTCGCATCTCATCCGCAGAGACAAGAATTGGGGCGCGGTGCGGCGTGGCAAGACGCGCTTCTGCGCGTTTCTTTACAGCCAGCCCTGCGCGTATCGCGAGGCCTTTTTCCGCACCCTGTCGCGCTACAAGCGGATCGATGCTCCCGGACGCGCAATGAACAACATGCCGGGTATCGATCCGGTGCCCGGACGCATCGATTGGCAGGCCAAGATCGAATTCCTGCGCGCCTACAAATTCGTCATCGCCTTCGAGAATGCGTCGGCGCCCGGCTACAACACCGAGAAGCTCAGCCACGCCATCGAAGCCGACTGCGTGCCGATCTACTGGGGCGATTCCGAAATCGGCCGTTCATTCAACGTCAGGCGCTTCATCAATGCGCACGATTTCGTGCCGGCGCCGCGCCGGTTTCTGCCGCGGCTGCCGTATGCGCCGCATTCGCTCAAGCACAGCGCCGGCCTTACGCTGTTCCCCCGCATCGCCAGAAAGTTCAATGGCATCGCCGGCAAAATCGAGCAGCGGACCTGGGCTTTGGCGGGGTTCGACGCCCTCGTCGAACGGGTGGCCGCGCTCGACCGCGACGATGCGCTGTACCTCGACCATTTGCGCGAGCCGTTCTTTATCGGCGATCGGCCACCGGGCCGCTCGGCGTGGATCAGACGCTGGCGCGAGATTTTTTCGATCGCCTGAAGGTATCGTTCGCCGTGCAAGCCCATGCGTCGGACACAATGGCCCCGGTCGAAGGCGTGCGTCCGATCGACCGCGCCCTGATCGGCTATGGCCGCGCCTTCGAGCATCCGTGCAAGATTCGCCTGGTGCGCTGGCTCGCGCGCCGCCTGGCAGCGGGACGGATCAAAGTGAGGTATGCGGTCGGTGCGGTCGTCGCCATTGATCCGCAGGACTACATCGGCTGGGCCATCTTCAAGACCGGCGCCTACGAGCCGCAGACGCTGGCTCTGGCGCTGCGCCTCATGGCGGCCGAACCGGGATTGTTCGTGGACGTTGGCGCCCATGTCGGCTGGTACACCTGCGCAATGGCCGCGATCCGCGGCGCCACGGTCGTGAGCATCGAGCCGGATGCGGAGAACTGCGCGGCGCTGCGCGTCAACGTCGCGCGCAACAAATTCCAGAACGTCACAATCTGCAACGCCGCAGTCGGTCCGGAGGCGGCCTTGCTGGCCCTGTCGAGAGGCTCCCCGGCCAATTCCGGAACGGTGGCGGTCGCCGCTCATGCGACGCCGGCAGGCGGGCAGCAATACTGGGTGGCTGCAGTCATGCTCGAAACAGTCCTCAACGAACTGGTGCGGCCCGCGGCGCGTCCGGTCGTGCTGAAAATCGACGTCGAAGGCTTTGAACCCGCAGTGCTGTCCGGGCTCGACTTCGACGGGCCGTTTCGACCGAAGCACGTATTGATCGAATGCGACGATGCGCTGTGTGCTCGGTCCTGGGGTTCGCGTGAGCGCTTCGCCGGCTTTTTCACGGCGCGCGGCTACGATTTATTCGACGTGTCCGGAAAACCTTTCGCATGCGACGGCACCCTGCCGGAAGCCAACGTGTGGGCGCGAGACCGCGGCAGCACGCGTTGACCGCAATGCCGCCGCTCGTCTCCATCATCATTCCCTGTCGCGACGGCGCCGCGTGGCTCGGCGCGGCAATCGAATCCTGCCTCGGCCAGAGCTGGAAACATCTGGAGATCATCGTTGTCGACGACGGGTCAACCGACGGCAGCCGCGACGTCGCCGCGCGCTATTGGGATCGCGGCGTCGTCGCGCGCTACAGCCCGCGCCGCGGCGCGGCCGCCGCGCGCAATACCGGTTTGGCGCAGGCGCGCGGCGAATTCATCCAATTCCTCGATGCCGACGACGTGCTCGACGCCGACAAAATCCGTGTCCAGATCGAACGGCTGGCCGATGCGCCGGCTGGCGCCGTGGCGTCGGGCGCGTGGGCGCGTTTTCGTGGGCATCCGGGCGAGGCCGTGTTCGCGGCCGAGCCGGTTTGGCGCGATTTCTCGGCCCCGGAAGAGTTTCTCATCGCCTCATGGCTCGGTGGCGGCATGATGGCCCCTTTCGCCTGGCTCAGCCCGCGGGCCGTGTTGGAGCGAGCCGGGCCGTGGGACGAGACGTTGAGTCTGGTCGACGACGGCGAATACTTCTGCCGGGTTTTGCTGGCCACCTCCGCCGTGATATTTTGCGCCAACGCGCGCGGCTTTTACCGCTCTACCGCCGCACCCAGCTTGAGCCGGAGGCGCGATCGCGCGGCGCTGGTCTCGGGCTTCAACGCGATCGATCTGTCGTGTCGCGCGCTGTTGCAGCGGTGCAGCTCGCCGGCCGCCGAAACGGCTTGCGCGACCAATTATCTGCGCTTCGCCTACGACGCCTATCCGGACGCGCGCGATCTCGTGACGCTTGCGGAACGGCGCGCACGCGAGCTCGGCGGCAGCGAACTGCGGCCGGGCGGCGGGCGCGCATTTCGGCTGCTGGCCAAAGGTTTTGGCTGGAAATTCGGCAAGCGTTGCCAACGCGCGTGGCATCGTCTCAAGGCCCGGCGCGCCGGAGCCTTGCCATGACCATTGCGCGGCAGGCGCGCATTGTCATTCTCTCCGGCAACAGCCTCAGTCACAATCCGCGCGTGCTCAAGGCAGCGGGCGCGTTGGCTCGCGCCGGTCACGAGGTCACGGTGCTCGGCGCGTGGCGAGATGCCGATTTGAAGGCGCAGGATCAGCGTTTCCTGCGGAATTCGCCCTTTCGCTTTATGCCCGTGCTCGATACCACGGGCTCGGGATGGCGCGAGATGACGGCGCATCTTGTTCGCCGGGCGCGGCGCAAGGCCGCGCATCTGGCGCATCGGGCGATCGGGCGGCAAAGTCCCGCTCGGCTCGGCGACGCGGTCACACTGCTGCTGCAACGCGCGAATGCGATGGCCGCGGACCTCTATATCGCCCACTCGGAGCAGGGTTTGCACGCGGCATGGCAGCTCACCCGTCAAGGGCGGCGCGTCGGCGTCGACATGGAAGACTGGTTTTCCGAGGATTTGCTGCCGCAGGCTGGCCGCAGCCGCCCGCTCAAGCTGCTGCGCTTTCTCGAAGCAGAATTGCTCAGGCATGGGGCCTACGCCTCCTGTCCGTCTCGTGCCATGAGCGCGGCCCTCGCCGCGGCATACGGCGGCGAGGCACCGGTCGCGCTCTACAACGCGTTCCCGTGGGCCGACCGGCAAACGTTCGACGGCCGGCGCTGCGATCGCCGCGATGCGGCCTTGCCATCGGTCTTTTGGTACTCGCAAACGCTCGGCCCCGGCCGCGGCATTGAGGATTTGGTCGCCGCGCTGCCGTTCCTGGAAAGCCGTGCCGAAATTCATCTTCGCGGTCGCGCCGCCCCTGGATTCGCGGCTTGGATCAGGGGCCATGTTCCGAAAGCATGGCAGCAACGCGTGTTCCTTCATCCACTTGTCGCCAACGACGAACTCGCGTCGCGGATTGCCGAGCATGACATCGGCTTTGCCGGCGAGCGGCCCGGCTGCCGCAGCCGCGACCTCACCGTCACCAACAAGATGCTGCATTATCTGCTCGGCGGCCTCTGCGTCGTTGCCAGCGACACCGCCGGCCAGCGCGAAGTGGCGCAGCACGCCGCGGGCGCCATCTTGCTTTATCCGTCCGGCAATCCGCGATCGCTGGCCGATGCACTCGAAGGTTTTTTGCGATCTCCCGAAAATCTGCGGCGGGCCAAGCATGCCGCGCTGCAGGCGGCGCGGCAGACATTCTGTTGGGAAAAGCAAGAGCCGGCGCTACTTGACGCCGTGGCGGCCGCCCTTGTGCAGCGACCGGGATTTTCGCGGTGCGAGCGGTGAAGCGCCGCATCGAGCTTCTGGCTTGGCTCGGCAGCCGTCTCGGCAAGCCTCCGGGGTTCGAGCGCGTAGTGCGGCTTTTGGCGCCGCCGGAAAGCTGCGCCGGCCTTCCCGAAGTCTGTCTGGCGCGCGACGGCAGTCTTTTTCTCACCAAGCTGGCGCTGCCGCTCGGCTGGCATATCGGCTTTTTCGGTTCCTACGAGTCCGAACTGCGCGACATCATGCGCGCGGTGCTGCCTGCCGGCGGAACGGCGATCGACGTCGGCGCCAATACCGGCTGGCACACGCTCTTCATGGCGCGGCTCGTCGGACCGGGCGGCCGTGTGCTGGCGGTCGAACCCAATCCTTCGGTGCGCGAGCATCTGTTGCGCAACCTCGCGATCAACGCCTTCACGCAAGTCGAGGTGGATGGCGCCGCGTTGGCCGAGGCGCAGGGCATGCTGAATTTCGTCGCGCCTGCGGCCGACGATCCGGCTTCCGCGAGCGGCCACGTCGTGTCGAGCGGCATTGCGCCGATCGAAGCCATTCGCGTCGCGGCGACCACGCTCGATGTCCTGGCGGCAGAGAAAAAACTCGATCGCATCGACCTTTTGAAAATCGACGCTGAGGGCTCTGAATGGCCGATCTTGCAGGGCGCCGAACGGAGCATCGTGCGATTCCGTCCGTCCATCATCTTCGAATTCGACCGCGCCTATGCGGCGCGGGGCAGCGACAGCGGCAGTCTTTTTGCCGAATTTTTCCGGCGCCATCGCTACCGGCTGTTTGCCGTCGGCCGCAATTGGTCGGAACTCATCGACGCGAGCGCATGGCCGGTGAATGCCAACATCTTCGCGAGCCCGACGGCCGCTGTCAAAGTGCCGGGCCGTGAATCGAGCGCCGCCGCGTTGTCATTTTCATGAAGACCATCCGTCGCGTCCTGCTCATCATCTGCGACACGTCGTGGATGCACGCGCATCTGGTGGCGAGCTGGCGCATGACCGGAGCCACCGTCGCGGTCGAGCATTTCGGCTCGACCATGGGCCGCGATTGGGATGCCGCCGGCGCACGCGAGCATCGCGAGCGCAACGCGCGTTGGCGCAAGGTCGCGTCCGACATGGCGGCGGGCGGCGGCCTCGACCTGGTCTTTCTGGTCGCGCTCGACGATGTGCTGGAAGACGACACGCTCATCTGCTTCCGCAAGCTCGGCGCGAAATTGGTGCTGTACCATGTCGACATGTTGTCGCAGTGGTACCGTTCGATCCGCTCCAGCAGGTTCATGGACCTGGTCTGCTATGCGTCCGGCGACCACGTCGCGTTCTTTGAGAAGCGCGGCGTCAAAACCTTGCGATTGGGATTCGGCGCGGTCGTGCCGCCGTGTGATCGATCCGACGTGCCGCCGACCCATTACAACGGTGTACTGTATCTGGGCTCGCCGTGGCCCTATCGGCAGCGGGTGCTCAAGGAGATCGCGCAAGCCGGCATTGCGTTGCGCGTCTACGGCAACAATTGGCACGCCGAGCGGCCGTGGCCGGCGGCCGTCGGCGCGCGCAAAAAGCTCATGCATGATCTTCGTGCGTATTTGCTGCCGCGGCTGCGCGAGGAGGGCCTGCCGCTCGTGCGCGGCATGGCGCGGCGCTTGTCCGGCCGGGATCGGGCGACGGTGAATGCCGCAGCGCTTCCCGCCGGGGTCATTCGCGGCCGCTACGAAACGGATGCGTTCGCCGCGCTGGTGCGCGGCGCCGCCATCAATATCGGCTTCAGCCAGATGGATGCCGATCCGCGTTGCGAACAGCCGCGTCAGCTTCGCCTGCGCGATTTCGAAATTCCGGCCTGCGGCGGCTTTTATCTGGCGCAGTCATGCCCCGAGCTGCCGCTGTATTACGACATCGGCCGCGACATTGCAGTGTGGGATTGCGCCGCGGACCTCGTGGATCGCATCCATCATTACCTGGCGCGGCCCGATGAGCGCGCCGCCATCGCCAGTGCGGGGCGCCGGCGCGTTCTGCAGAATCACACCTGGCTGCATCGATTTGTCGGCATCGCCGATGCGCTCGGCATGGCGCTGCCGGCCGGCGTCGAAACAGGGGCGAGCGTCGCGTGACACGCCGCGTGCTGATCGTGGTCAGCAGCTATCGGCCGGCAATGCTGGCCGACATGCAGCGGGCGCGCGCGTTGGCCTGGGAATTGCCGGCGCTCGGCTGGGACGTCGAAATCCTCACGCCGGCGCCGAGCGAAATCCGGCAGGACGCCATCGAACCCGACGCCGACGAATTTTTTGCCGAGGATATATCGGTGCACGAGGTGTGCGCCTGGCTTCCGTCCTTGTTCGGCCTCCTCACGTTGGGCTCGGGAGCCTGGCGAATGTGGCTGCCGATGTATCGGCGGGGGCGGACGCTGCTGGCGTCGGGACGCTTCGATTTGATCTATTTTTCCACCACAGCCTTCAACTTCTTTTCTTTCGGCCCGCTTTGGCACTCGAAATTCGGCGTCCCGTACGTGCTCGATTTCCAGGATCCGTGGGTGCTGGCGGCACATCGGTATCGCGATCGAGGTTGGAAAGCGCGCCTCTCGGCATGGCTCGATCCGCGCTTGGAAAAAAAAGCCGTGCGCGCCGCCGCGGGTCTGATTGCCGTGTCGGACGCCTATATCGCGACGCTCAAGCAGCGCTATCACAAGCAGTCGCCGCCTTGGCTGAAGCCCGGCCGGCACGCCGTCATTCCGTTCGGCGCCGACGAGCGCGATCTCGTCGAGGCGGGCAGGGGGCATTGCCCCGCCATGGCAGCGGATCGACACGAATTGCCGCTGCACTATGTAGGCGCCGGCCCGACCATGTGGCGGTCCTTTTCCCTGATCTGCCAAACACTGGCGTGGCTGCGTGCGCATGGCGACGATGGGGCCCACCGCGTGCGCATCCGTCTGTACGGCACCGGCATGCCCGGAACGCACGACCAGCGCCCGGTCTTGAAAGACGCTGCGGACGCCGCCGGCATTGGCGACGTTGTCGAAGAACGGCCGCAGCGTGTGCCGTACCGCCGGGCCCTTGAACTTATGCTCGAGAGCGGCGGCCTGCTCATCCTCGGCGTTGACGATCCCGGCTACGTTCCGTCAAAACTGTTCGGCTGTGCACTCTCGGGAAAGCCGTTGCTCGCTTGCCTGCGCCGCGACGGGCCGGCCTACGCGCTGTTCCAAGCCGAACCGCGGCTCGGTTACGCGCTGTGGTTCGATCAGAGGGCCATGATGCCGCTCGACGAGGCGGCGGCGATCTTCGGCAAGTTCCTGAAAGACGTGGCGGCCGGCGTCACATTCGAGCGGCGGTCGTTCCTGAACGCGTATTTGGCTGCGACCATGGCGCGGCGTCATGTCGCGCTGTTTGAAGCCTGTCTGGCGAACGCGGCGCCGCTGCGCTGAGCCATGATGCAGCAGCGGCCAACACGGCTGGCCATCGTCGTCTCGCATCCTATTCAATATGCCGTGCCGCTCTATCGGCGGCTGGCGCGGCGCAGCGACCTTAAGCTCAAGGTCTTCTTCACCTGGCACGCCGGCGGCGCGCCGATCCAAGACCGCGGCTTCGCGCAGCCGATCGCCTGGGACATTCCGCTGACCGATGGCTATGAATTCGAGCTGGTGCCCAACGTATCGTCCGATCCCGGCACGCATCGATTTTGCGGATTGCGCAATCCGGAGCTGTGCCAGCGCGTCACCTCATGGCGGCCGGACATCGTCCAGATCGCGGGCTGGGCCTGGTTCTCACACCTGCAATTGCTGCGAGCGCTGCATCGGCGCGGCCTATGTACGCTGTTTTTCGGCGACTCGCATCTGCTCGACGGCGCGGCGAGCGGACCGCAATGGTGGCTCAAGGCCGCGCTGTTGCGTCGCGTGTATTCTTGGCCGACCGGCGTTCTCGTGGCGGGCTCCGCCAACCGCGCCTATTTCGAGCGGTTCGGCGTTCCGCCGGACAGGTTGCACCCATGCCCGCATTCGATCGACGTCTGCCGGTTTGCCGTGCCGCAGGCGGAGGTCGCGCATGAGGCCGCGCGCTGGCGCGCCGAATTGCAAATCGACCGCAACCGCAAAGTGCTGCTTTATGCGGGCAAGTTCGAAGCGAAAAAGCGTCCGGTCGAACTGATGCGCGCAGTGGCTCGCCTGCGCGACCCCACCATCGTGCTGGTCCTGGCCGGCGCCGGCGCGCTTCAGGCCGAGATCGACGCTATCGCCAAGGCTGAGCCGTCGCGATTTCGCGTGCTGCCGTTTCAGAATCAAAGCCGGATGCCGGTCGTCTACCGACTAGGCGACGTCTTCGTGCTGCCGTCCTCGCATGCGGAAAGCTGGGGCCTCGCCGTCAATGAGGCGCTGGCCTGCGGCACGCCGGTGATCGTTAGCGACCGCGTCGGCTGTGCGGCCGATGTGATCGATCCGGCGTGCGGCCGCATTTTCGCCTGGAACGATTGGTCGGAATTTCAAAGTCACGTCGAGGCGCTGTGCGGCAATGCAGACGGCTTGGCGGCCATGCGCCGGGCTGCCGGTCAACGCGCCTGGGCTTTCGACGTAACGGTGGCGGAGGCCGCCGTGGTGGCCGCCGTGCATAAGCTCCGTCATTCGTCGGCCGCAGATGCGCCCCGCCCCGAGCAGCGGCTTACGCGTGAGACGCAACTCGGCGCCTCGAAAAATCCTTAGCAGCGCGCCATCCGCTCGATGACGATCTGATCGCAAAGCGCTCTGATCGCAAAGTCCGGATGTGGGAAATACGCCTCCGCGGCGGCAAGCAGTTGCGCTTTGCTGGGAAAGCCGTCTTCCACGCCGAAGCAACGAAAATCGTCGATGACGATGCCGGCGATCCGATCGCGGGATCGGGCGAGAATATCAAGCTCGGCGATGGCCGGTTCGGGCACCTCGCCGCGGGCGGTATTGCCGCCGCAGTAATGGGCGTCGAGAAACACCACGGATTTGCCGGCGCCGGGATGCGCGAGCAGTTGCGGCAGCAGCGCCACGGCGTCGCCCTGGTAGACCGTCACATTGCGATATTTCGCGAGCAACGCCGCCGCCCGCGCGGCGAGCTGGGCGTCGAGCTCGACCGTCAAGACCGTCTCGAAGACGCGCGCGCACCGCGCCGCCGTCACGCCATGGAGCGTCCCGGTCTCGATCAGACAAGTGGCACCCACGCGCTTCGCCAGCGCGCGAATGACCCGATATTTCATAAGGCTGTGCAGATTGGCCGGCGCGCCGTTTGCGAATCGCGACAGATCGAGCAAATAGCCGGCGAGGCCGGCGGCCCAGGGATGGCGGGCTTTCATGCAATGTGCTCAGCTGCGCGGCCACGTTATGCGCCGCCGTGATGGTATGATGGTGGCCGGTCGATTTTCATGCTAAAATGATGCCGATGCCCAAGCAAGCCGGGCGGCAATCGCGCGGACGGGGCGACGCTGCCTGATGATCAGCCGATGAGCGTGACGGTCGCAGACCATCCCTCATTCCGCGCCGTAAACCCGCGGCAGCTCGGCTTTTTCTTCGTTGCCGTGGCGACTATCTTGTTGTTGCTCAGCTTGTTCGCCAAAGATTCGATCGCCTATCTGTGCGTGACGGTGCCGGTGCTCATCCCGATATTTCTGTGGGTGAATTACGGCGCCTTCGGAATACCGGTGCTGCCGGTGGTCGCGGCGTTGTATTATTTGTACTACGCGATGCCGCTGATCGTCGGCGATACGCTACGCATCTACAAGGCGTCGGAGCTCGTCTGGGCGGCGTGGTCGGTTGGATGCTTCCTCACGGCGGCATCGTTTGCGGCATGGCTGTTTGTGGGCGCGGTGCGCCCCAAGGCCGGACCGACGCCGGCAAGGCGCGCCGTGCGCTATGCCCGATCCCTGAAGCAAAGATCGTTGCACAATATCGCGTTGGTCGAAGATTTGTACCGATTGATATTCGCGGGTCTCGCCGCCGGCATTGTCTTCAATATGGCGGCCGCCGCCGGCAAGCTCGGCTTTCTAGGCAACTTCTCGGGCGTCGTTCGCGCCTGCGTGTTCCCGCTGACTTACGTGGCTTGCTATCTGACCGGATACGCACGGGGCGCCGGACTGTTGGCGGGACAGCGCTGGCTGTTGACCTGCGGTGGCGTTGTCGCGGTGACGGCGTTCTCGATGAGCAGTCTGTTCATGGTCGGCGGCGTCATGAATATCGCCGCGGTCATACTCGGTTACGTTTTGGGCACGAAGCGGCTGCCATGGGCGGGGATTGTTCTGGTATTCGCAGTACTGAGCATTCTCAATGCCGGCAAGGGCGACGTGCGCGAGATGTACTGGGCGCGCGACAGCCAGACGGTGCGAAACGCCTCGTTGACGCAAATTCCCGACATGATGACCGACTGGTTCATTGCCGGGATCAGCAACATCGGATCGGCCGCGAAAGCGAGAAGCCCGAGTCTGTTGGAACGCACCTCGCTCCTGCACATGGTCCTGGCCGTGCAGGCGGCGACGCCGAGGGTCATCCCGTACCTCGAAGGCGAGACCTACGAGATGCTGCCGGCGATGCTGGTGCCGCGCTTTCTGGAACCGGATAAAATCGAAAGCCAGGCGGTGCTGAATCTGCTCAGCGTGCGTTATGGCCGCGAAACCGCGGAAGACACCGCGAAGACCACGATCGGCTGGGGCATGGTGGCCGAGGCCTACGCCAATTTCGGCAATTTCGGCGTGGTGGTGGTCGGCGCGGTGTTCGGCCTGTTGTGCGGCTTTCTGATGCGCCTGAGCGCGACCGCCGGGCCGACTTCGATAGCCATGTTAACTGCGATCGCTTCGACGCTCACACTTTGCGACGTGGAAAGCGATTTCTCCTACACCATGGTGACGCTGTTTCAGACCATTGCCGGCGTTTGCATTTTTGCCCTGCTTCCCAGAGTGAGAGCGCGTCGGTTTGCGATGGCCGGGCCTGTTTCAACAAAAAACGGCGGCGCTGCGATTAAGGCGCGGCGGCCGCTGACCTGACGATGTACCGGGCGCGACGGCCGTGGTCCAATTCCGGTCCTCCGTGACGATCCGCTGCCGAGATCATTGAGGGCAATCGGGCGCGACCCGAAGACGATGCGGCTCTTGCACGTCGTTCCGACCTATCTGCCGGCCCGGCGCTATGGCGGACCGATCGTCGCGGTCCACGGCCTGTGCCGCGCGCTCGCCGCACGCGGCCACGAGGTCGAGGTCTACACCACGAGCATCGACGGGCCGCACGATAGTCCGGTACCGCACAACGAGCCGGTCATGCTGGACGGAGTCAACGTCCGCTATTTCGCATCGCCCCGCTTGCGCCGCCTATCCTATGCCCCGGCTCTGGGCAGGGCGCTACGCGGTGCAATCGCCGGCTTTGACGTCGCGCATCTGCATTCGGTTTTTCTGTGGCCGACGTGGCAGGCGGCGCACAGCGCGCAGGCGGCGAAGGTGCCGTATGTGATTTCGCCGCGTGGCATGCTGGTCAAGCGGCTTATCGAACGCCGCAACCGTTTGATCAAGACGGCGTGGATTGCGTTGATCGAACGACCGAACCTGGAGCGGGCGGCGGCGATTCACCTGACTTCGGAAGTCGAGCGCCGCGAGATCGAGAAGTTCGGCTGGCGGCTGCGGCGGACGATCGTGGCGCCGAACGCAATCGAAGACATCGACGAGACGCTGGGCCGCGCGCCATCGCCGGACATCGCCATGCTCGGTCGCGGCGAGCCGCTGGTCCTGTTTTTCGGCCGGTTGGCGCGCGTCAAAGGCCTTGATCGGCTGCTGCGCGCCTTTGCGCAAACCGAGCGCGGCATCCTCGCCATTGTCGGTATCGACTATGAAGGTCTTACGGAGGAGTTGCTGCGGCTCGCCGATGCCTTGAACATTCGCCATCGCGTCCGCCTGGTAACGCGCATCGTTAGCGGTGCCGACAAGGAGTGCGTTTTCGCCTTGGCGCGCGTCCTGGTGCTGCCGTCCTATTCGGAGAGTTTCGGCAACACCGTTCTCGAGGCCTTGCAGCGCGGCATTCCGGCGATCGTCACGCCCGAAGTCGGCGCCGCGGAAATCGTGGCGCGATCCGGCGGCGGGCTGGTCGCCGACGGCGCGGCGCAGCCGCTCGGCGCCGCGGTCGCGTCCTTGATCGACGACCCGGCGCGGGCGGCGGCCATGGGCGAGGCCGGACGGCAATACGTGCAGCGTCATTACAGCTGGCACAACGTCGCCGGCCAGATGGAAACCCTGTACCAGGAACTGTGCATCGCGCACTGACGTCGCGTGTTTGAACAGATCACGCCGTTGATTCTCACCTACAACGAGGCGCCGAACATCGAGCGCACGCTGGCCAAGCTGTCGTGGGCGCCGCGCATCGTCGTGATCGATTCCGGCAGCACCGACGCGACGCTGGATTTGCTGCGCAATTATCCGCAGGCCGACATCATTGGACACCCATTCACCGATTTCGCCACGCAATGCAATTTCGGCTTGGCGCAGGTGCGCACGCCGTGGGTTCTGTCGCTCGACGCCGACTATGAACTAAGCGACGGCCTGGTCGATGAGATCGGCGCGCTCGCCGATGCCGGCGATATCGCCGGCTACCGGGCGCCGTTCGTCTACCGCATCTTCGGTCGGCCGTTGCGCGGCTCGCTCTATCCGCCGCGAACCGTGCTCTATCGCAAGGACAGGGCCCGTTACCGCAACGAAGGTCACAGCCACCGGGTCAGCGTCGCCGGCGAGGTGCGGCCGCTCCGCCATGCGATTTACCACGACGACCGCAAGCCGCTGGCGCGCTGGTTTGCGTCGCAGCAGCGTTATGCGGCCGAAGAGGCACGCTACCTTTGCGCCACACCGCCGCACGAGCTGACGCGCGCCGACCGGCTGCGTCGCTTGGCGTGGCCGGTGCCGCTTGCCGTGCCGTTCTACACGTTGTTCGCCAGGGGTTGCATTCTCGACGGCTGGGCCGGCTGGTTTTATGCCCTGCAGCGCCTGGTCGCCGAAACGCTGATCGCGCTCGCGGTGCTCGACCGGCGGCTGCGTCGCCCGCCGGGCGATGAGCAGGGCCGCGCGGCGCGCCGCTGAGAAGCCGGACGTTCGACTCATCGCGACAGACGCTGCGCGTGCGCATCAGCATCGTCATCGGGCCGTTCTATCCGATCCCGCCGGTGCGCGGCGGCGCGGTCGAAAAGGTCCACGTGCTGCTCGCCGGCGCCTACCGCGACGCCGGTCACGAGGTCACGATCGTCTCGCGGCGCTACGCCGATTTTCCCAATGACGATGTCGTCGATGGCATAAGGCACCTGCGCATTGCCTCCTCTGATCGTTCCTCGAACCTTTTCGTCAATCTGATTCTGGACTTGATCTATTCGCTCCGGGTCGCCGCGGCGTTGCCGCCGGCCGATATCACCATCACCAATGGTTTTTTCCTGCCGCTCGTGCTGCGGCGCCGTCGCGCCGGGAAGATCTACGTGCACATCGGCCGCTATCCAAAGGGCCAGATGCCGCTTTATTGGCGCGCCGACCGGCTGCAGGCCGTGTCCAAGGTCGTCGGCGGCGCCGTGGCGCGGCAAGCGCCTTGGCTCGCGCCCAAGGTTCGGATCATCGGCAACGCCCTTGCGGATGCTTTTTTTGCCGCGGGCGGCGATGGCGGGCGCCAACGCGTCGTTCTCTATGTCGGCCGCATTGCGCGAGAAAAAGGAATTGAGCTGTTGCTTTGCGCGTTTGCGGCCTTACCCGCTCACGCGGCTCCGGATGCCCTCGCCGGATGGATCTTACGCATCATTGGTCCGCACGCGGTGGCTCAGGGCGGCGACGGCGACGAATATTTGGCGCGATTGCGCGCGCTCGCCACGCAACGGGGGATACTTTGCGAGTTCATCGGCCCAATCTTCGACGAGCAGGCCTTGATCGCAGAGTATCGGCGTGCCGCCGTGTTCGTCTATCCGAGCCTGGCCGACACCGGCGAAGCGCTGCCGCTGGCGCCGCTCGAGGCCATGGCGGCCGGCTGCGCCGTCATCGTCTCCGGCCTGCAATGCTTCGACGACTATGTTGAGGACGGAGTGAGCGGCCTGCAATTCGATCACCGCGGTGGCGATGCTGTGGCCCATCTCGCCGCCAAGCTTGCGCTTTTGATTGCGGCGCCGGAACGGTTGCAAAAAATCGCTGCCGCCGGGCGGCGCGCCGCAGCCAATTTCCGCGTCTCGGCAATCGCCGGCCGGATGCTCGATGACTTCCGCTTTCTCCTCAGCGACGAGCGGCGGCAATGACAGCCGTGCTGGTGACCGGCGGCGCCGGCTATATCGGCAGCCACACCTGCAAGGCGCTGCGTCGCGCCGGGTTCGATCCGGTCAGCTACGACAATTTATCACGCGGCAACGCCGAAGCTGTGCAATGGGGCGCGCTTGAAGTCGGCGAGCTCGCCGATGGCAACCGCCTGCGTGAAGCGCTGGCGCGGCACCGCGTCGCCGCGATCGTCCATTTCGCCGCGCTCACTTTTGTGGGCGAATCCAATGACGATCCGCCGCGCTATTGCAGAAATAATGTCGGCGGCACGGCGGCGCTGCTCGCCGCCATGCGCGAGGCCGGCGTCGGCACCCTGGTATTTTCGTCGAGCTGCGCCGTGTACGGCGCGCCCAAGACCGTGCCGATCGCGGAGGACTGCGCGATCGCACCGATCAATCCGTACGGCGCCACCAAGGCGATCTGCGAGGCCATGCTGCAGCAAAGCGCGGCCGCATTTGCGCTCGATTTCATCGCGCTGCGCTATTTCAACGCCGCCGGCGCCGACCCGGACGGCGAGATCGGCGAGTGTCACGAGCCGGAGACGCACGCGCTGCCGCGGCTCCTCGACGTCGCGGCCGGCCGCAGCGAAAGCTTTACGATCCACGGCGGCGACTATCCGACCGCGGACGGCACCTGCGTGCGCGACTACGTGCACGTGACCGATCTCGCCGCGGCGCATGTCGCCGCGCTGCGGGCGCTGCTCGATGGCGGCGCAAGCGGCGCGTTCAATCTCGGCGCCGGCCGCGGCGCTTCGGTGCGCGAGTTGGTCGACGCGGTGCGTGAGACCACCGGGCGCAAGGTGCCGGTGGTCGTCGGTGCGCGCCGGTCGGGCGATCCGCCGATCCTCGTCGCCGACGCTGCGCGGGCGCGGGAAAAACTCGGCTGGCGCCCGCGCTACTGCGATCTGCGCACGCAGGTCGCGCACGCCTGGGCGTGGCGGCAGGGCGCTGGCCGCACCTGGAAGCGGATGCAGGCGCGCGCGCCTGCATGACTGCATCCGCGCGTTCGCCTCACAGTCCGACCGTTCGCTCCATCGTCACGCGTACCGGCGCCAGTTTGTCGGCAAGGAGCGCAAGCTGCGCGCGGTCGCAGAACGCCGGGATCACCGTCTGCGGCTTGATGGCCCGCGCCAAGACGACCACGTCGGAGAGTCGCGGATGCACGTTCCAGCGCACGAATTGGCCGCGGCCGCTTTTGACCAGGCGCTCGGCCGGGGTGCCCGGCGTCAGGTAGCCGGTGAAGACGATGGCGGGCTCGGCCGTGTGCTGCCATTGCGCGAGGAGCCGCGCGGTCGCGCCTGACGAGCCGTCGGCCGAAGCCGCCAGCATGACGCCGCGGGGGCGCGCCGCGTCGATCGGTTTCGCCGCCGCCGTAAGCCGCGCGATGTCCTCGGCCGCTCCAACGCGCAACGAATGGCGGTCGGTTGTGGCGAACCGCCCCAGCGCGTCGCGCATCGCCTCGTCGACAAAAATCTCGGTGAAACCACGGCGGAAAATTTCGAGCGCGATTTCCGGGCCGCGGCCGTTGGCCGGCACCGGCAGGAGCAGCGGACCGCGCTCGACGAACGGCTTAAGCTCGATCCAGCACGCCGCGATCGGCTTGTCGTAGCCTCCATAGGAGCAGTCGACGAGCGCAGTTGCCGCCGGCTTGGCGGGCGGGTCGTAGGCGTAAAGAATCGATTCCGCCGACCAGTCGCCGGTATAGAGAAATCCGCCGCCGACCGAAAAGTGCAGCCAGACGCCGCCCGGCGCATGGCCGTTGCGGCCGGTCGTCACCGCGATGCCGAGCACGTCCGTGTCGCCGCCGCTCGGCAGCGGCCGCACGTTGAGATTCATCGGCAGAGCGCACGCCACGCTTGTGGTGGCATAGACCGGCGGCTGGCCGAGTTTTTCGCCAAGGAGCGACAGGCCGCCGACGTGGTCCTTGTGGCCATGGGTCAGGATCAGCGCGTCGAGCGGGCCGATGCCATCGAGGTCGGGCAGCATTCCCGGCGGCGGGCCTTCGCCGAGATCGAGCAGGAGGCGCTTGCCGGCGGCCTGCAGGAGAAAGCAAGCCGGCCCCTTGGCGCCGACGCCGGAAATAAGCCGCAAACTGTCCGGTTCGTTGCCCATCGCCAAGGCGCTCCATTACCGCGGCCGCGCGGCGGCCGACATTGACAAGCGCACGGCGCCTGCCTAATCAACTGCGACGCCCGAAAAAAACGCCATGAAAGTCCGTAACTCTTTGAAATCGCTGCGCGGTCGCCACCGCGACAACCGTATCGTGCGGCGCAAAGGCCGCGTCTACATCATCAACAAGACGCAGCGCCGCTTCAAGGCCCGGCAGGGCTGAGTTCGCCGCGGTAGGATGGGCAAAGGCGCAAAGCGCCGTGCCCAGGTTGGCACGTTAGCGGCGACCGTGGGCTTCGCTTCGCGCCGCCGACCCTGCAAGCGCCCGATTGCGTTGCGTCGTTCACGGCTCTTTGACGAATTTTCGGGTTGTTGCCGCCCGGTCGCGGGTTAGACTCCATGACCATGAAGCGACGATTCCCTTGCGTGCGATGGCCGGCGCTGGCGTTCGGCTGTGCTGCCGCCATTGCCGTGGCGACGCCTTCCTTGGCGCAACAGCCGCGCGACAGGGACTGGGTGCAGCCGCCGAACGACTTGCCGCGGGCCGAGCGCGGCCAGCCGACCGACAATCTCGATACGCTGTTCGCGGCGCTCAAGATCGCACCCGACGCCGCCAGCGCCAAGGCAATCGAAGAGCGCATCTGGGCGTTATGGATGAATTCCGGCAGCGACACATGCGCGCTGTTGATGACGCGCGTGAAGGTCGCCACCGACGCCAAGGACTACGATCTGGCGATCAAGCTGCTCAACGCCATCGTCGAGATCAAACCTGATTACGTCGAGGCCTGGAACCGGCGCGCCACCATCTATTATCTGAAAAACGATTTTGCCCATGCGATCGCCGATATCCGTGAGGTGCTGGCGCGCGAGCCGCGCCATTTCGGCGCGTTGTCCGGGCTCGGTATGATGCTGCAGGAGATCGGCGACGACAAGGATGCGCTCACCGCCTACCGCAAGGCGCTAGCGATCGATCCGCACCTCGAGCACATTCCCGACGTGGTCAAGACGTTGACCGAGAAGGTCGAGGGGCGGAAGATCTGAAGCCAGAAGCCAGAAGCCAGAAGCCAGAATCTACGTCATGCGTGCTCTTTTCTGGCTTCTGGCTTCTGGTTTCTGGCTTCTCGTCCTCGGCGCGCTCGTTACACTCGCCGGTTCGCGGCTGATCGCCCGGGTGCATCCGCCGCGCGGACGCCGCATCGACGTCGGCGGCTTGCGCCAGCATGTCGTCGAGCTTTCGCCGAACGATGCAAGCGCGGACGCGATGCCGCTCGTCTTATTGCACGGCGCCGGCTGCAATCTCGAGGACATGCGGCTTGCGCTCGGCGAACGGCTTGCCGCGCGGCATCGCGTCATCCTGCTCGACCGGCCGGGGCAAGGTTGGAGCGAGAGCAGGGGTCGCCGGTTGAGTTCGCCGACCGCACAGGCTGCGGTGCTGTGCGCGGTTCTGGACTACCTCGGCGTCGCGCGTGCGCTCTTCGTCGGTCATTCGTGGAGCGGAGCGCTGGCGCTGACCTTTGCGCTCGATCAGCGGCAGCGCGCCGCCGGACTTGTGCTGCTATCGCCGCCGACGCATCCGCAGCTGCGCCACATGACCCGGCTCTACCGCGCGCTGGCGGCGCCGCTCGCCGGCTGGCTGTTCGCGCACACCTTCGCGCTGCCGTTTTCCGCCATCGCGCTTGCATCGGGCATCCGCACCGCTTTCACGCCGCAAGCGCCGCCGCGCCATTATCTCAAACGCAGCGCGGCGTTTTTGCTGCTGCGGCCGGCGGCGTTTCTGGCCAACGCGCGCGATATGGCAGACTTGCAGGCCTTTTTGGCGCGCCAAGTGCCGCGTTACCGCGAACTCGCGGTGCTGACGGTCATCGTCCAAGGGGATAGCGACCGTGTGGTGCTGACCGAAAGGCACGCCACAGCGCTCGCCGCAGCGGCGTCTGGAGCCAAGCTCGTCGTGCTCCCCGGCGTCGGCCACATGCCGCATCATGCGGCGACGGACCGGGTGGTGGCGGCGATCGAGGAACTGGCCGCAAAAGCGAATGGCGAATAGCTTGTACTATCGCCATTCGCCACTTTCTATTCGCTCCCAATTCCGCCCGCGTCGCTGCCGACAAAGGCGACGCGCATCATATTCGTCGCCCCGGGCGTGCCCAGCGGAACGCCCGCGACCACGATGACGCGCTGGCCGGGCTTGGCAAAGCCCTCCTTGAAGGCGAGCCGACAGGCGCGTTCCACCATGTCGTCCTGATCGCGCGCGTCTTCGGCGATCACGCAATGGACGCCCCAGACCAGCGATAATTTGCGGCCCGCCGCGGTGATCGGTGAGATCGCCACGATCGGGCATCGCGGCCGCTCGCGCGCCACCCGCAAGCCGGTCGAACCGGACGAGGTCCAGCACATGATGGCGGAAAGATCGAGCGTCTCCGCCACTTGCCGCGCCGCCGCCGCGATGGCGTCGGCGCCGGTCGCTTCCGGCTCGGTATGCAGGACGTGGATCGACGGCAGGTAGATCGCGTCGTTCTCCACCTGCTCGGCGATGCGGTTCATGGTGGCGACCGCCTCGACCGGATATTGCCCGGCCGCCGATTCCGCCGACAGCATGACGGCGTCGGCGCCGTCGAAGATCGCGGTGGCGACGTCGGAGACTTCCGCGCGCGTCGGCAGCGGGCTGGCAATCATCGATTCCAGCATTTGCGTCGCCACGATCACCGGCTTGCCGGCGCGGCGGCAAGCGCGGGTGATGTCCTTTTGCACCCCGGGCACCCGCTCCAGCGGCATCTCGACGCCGAGATCGCCGCGCGCCACCATCAGCGCGTCGGCGAGCTCGAGAATGTCGGGAAGCCGCGCCACGGCTTGCGGCTTCTCGATCTTGGCCATGACCGCGGCGCGGCCGCGGGCGATTTTCTTGGCTTCGGCGACGTCCTCCGGGCGCTGAATGAACGACAGTCCGACCCAGTCGATGCCGGCATCGAGCGCGGCTTCAAGGTCGGCGACGTCCTTGGGCGCCAGCGCGGCGAGCGGAATGACGGTGTCGGGCAGGCTCACGCCCTTGCGGTTCGAGATCCGGCCGCCGATTTCGACGCGTGCCGCGATGCGGCCGGGCCCGACCTCGATCGCTTTGAGACGCAGCTTGCCATCGTCGATCAAGAGCGTGGCGCCGACCGCGATGGCGGCGAAAATCTCGGTGTGTGGCAGCTGCACGCGCGTCGCGTCGCCGGGCGCCGGATCGGCATCGAAGACGAATTCCTGGCCGCTGTCGATCTCGACCGAATCGTTCTTGAACGCGCCGAGCCGCAGTTTTGGCCCCTGCAGATCGACCAGGACGCCGATCGGCCGGTTGTTCTCCGCTTCGACGGAGCGGATCGCGGCGACCAATTCGCGCATGCGCTCGCGGCTGGTGTGGCTCATATTGATGCGGAACACGTCGGCGCCGGCCGCAAACAGCCGGCCGATCATGGTGCGGTCGCCGGACGCCGGGCCGAGCGTCGCGACGATCTTGGTGCGCCGTTGCCGCCTCATCGGCTTCTTGGCGCGGGCGAGGCGGCGGGGGTGGGGCTGGCGGGCGCCGGCACCGACGCGGCGCCGGCAGGCGGCATCCGGGTCAGCGGATTGCCGGGCGGCAGCGGCGTGGCCGCCGGCTGCTCGCCGGTCTCGGTGAGCTGCACGGTCCAGGCGCGCTGCTGGCCGGTATCGACCTCGAAAAAGCCGGTGCGATCGTAGCCGCGCGCCAGGCAATTGCTAATGCCGCGGATGGTGAACTCCTTGTCGCGCGTGCACATATAGGCCTGCCCCATCCATTCGCCACCGCGATCGTAGTCGACGGCATAGACATAATAATAACGCGCCACGAGGTTGCCTTTGAGCAGGGTCTCACAGGTCCGTGACGGCAGGTTCCACCAGCCCTCCGTGGTCCAGCCCGCGGCGTCTTTATAGCCGATGGCGACGCCGACCCGGCTCGCGGTATTGTTGCAGAGGGTGAAGTCGGCCGCGGCGGGGGATGCGGTGGCGGCAAGGATAAAGAGCGCGAGCGCTCCAGCCGGCAATCCGCTCATTCCCCCGCAAGCGGGAATCCGGTGCTGGGCCTCCGCTTTCGCGGGGACGAGCGGTGAACCGCGTACCTGCAGCTCCCCCTGCCTCATGCCGAGCAGCTTCCCCGTCAAGCCGGCGGCGTGTCAACGACAATGGCGCGGAAGTCGGTCACGTTGGTGAATGTCGGGCCGGGCCGAAACAGATCGCCGATGGCGTTGAAAAACCCCGTGGAATCGTTGTCGGTGAGAAACGCGGCGGGATCGAGGCCGCAGGCTTTGGCGCGGGCAAGGGTGGTGTCGTCGACGAAGGCCCCGGCCGGGTCATCCGGCCGGCCGCTGCCGCCATCGGTCCCGTCGGTATCGCCGGCGAAGCCCGAAATCCCCTTGGCGCCCTCGAGTTGAATGGCGAGTGCCAGCGCGTATTCCTGGTTCGGTCCGCCGTGGCCGTGGCCGCGCAACGTGACGGTCAGCTCGCCGCCCGAAAGGATGGCGACCCGACGGCGTTGCGTGCTCAATTCGCGGGCGAGCCTAGCGTGTTCGGCGGCGACCTCGCGGGCCTCGCCCTGCAAACGGTCGCCAAGAACGATGCAGGCGTAGCCGGCAGCCTCGGCGCGCGTTCGCGCCGCCCGCAGCGCATCGGCCGGGCGCGCCAAAACGGTGTAGCGGGTTGCCGCGAACAGGCTTGCGCCCGGCTTCGGCGACTCGTTTTGCGGATCGGCGAGCGCGCGCCTCACCGACTCGGGCATGTCGAGGCGGTATTGGCCGACAATGGCGCGGGCGTCGGCCAGCGTCGTCGGATCGGGCACCGTCGGGCCGGAGCCGATCACCGCCGGATCGTCGCCCGGCACGTCGGAGATCGCTAGCGTCGCCACGTTCGCCGGCTGGGCGCGCTGAGCGAGGCGGCCGCCTTTGATGCGCGAGAGATGTTTGCGCACGCAATTGATCTCGCCGATATTGGCGCCGCTCCTGAGCAGCGCGCGCGTCACCGCCTGCTTCTCGGCGAGCGTGAGCCCCGCGGCCGGCGCGATCCAATTGGCCGACGCGCCGCCGGAGAGGAGGACGAGGACGAGATCGTCCCGGCCCGCGGCGTCGGCCAGCGCTAACACGCGCTCGGTGCCGGCGAGCCCAGCGGCATCCGGCACCGGGTGGCCGGCCTCGACCAGCTCGATGCGCCGCGTCGGCCGGCGGTAGCCGTGGCGGGTCACGGCAACGCCGAGAAGCCGATCCTCGGCAATGCCGCGTTCGGCCATTTGCTGCAGATAATGCCGTTCCGCCACCTCGGTCATCGAGCCCGCCGCCTTGCCGGCGGCCAGCACGACGAGGTGGCCGCGCGCCGGAAAATCCGGCAGGTGCGGCGGCAGGCACTGCGCGGGATGCGCGGCGGCAACCGCGGTGCGAAACAGCGATTCGAGCAAGTCGCGCGCCGGCTTGGCCATGAGGTTTGCGGCGTTTCGGCTATGGCAAGGTGAGGTCTGGGTCTCTATGTTGGTTCTTATCAACTTAGACTGCGGAGAAAATCATGGCTACCGACGACCAGACCCGCACCGAACTCGAGGCCGCCGTGTATCGCCGCCTGGTCGAGCATTTGCGCGCGCGTACCGACGTGCAGAACATCGACCTGATGAATCTCGCGGGTTTTTGCCGCAATTGCCTGTCGAACTGGATGAAGGACGCCGCCGACGCGCGCGGCGTGCCGATGAGCAAGGACCAAAGCCGCGAGATCGTCTACGGCATGCCGTACGACGAGTGGCGCGCCAAGCACCAGAAGGCAGCGACGGGCGAGCAGAAGGCGGCATTCGAAAAGGCACAAGCAAGCCAAAAGCATTGAGCGGCGCGGTTTTCCGCCTTTACCCTGTGCGTTGGTGTGGATGAGCGGGCACACGCCTTGACGGCAGCCGCCGCGATTGCCGAAACCTCGTGGCGACCGTCATGAGGAGTGCCCCGATGGCCGATGCCGCCGTCCACCACGATCAGCCCGCCGTCCACCGTTTCGCCAAGGACCAGCTCAAGGCGTTCGTCGAACGCGTCGAACGGCTCGAGGAGGAAAAGAAAGCGATCTCAGACGACATTCGCGACGTCTACGGCGAGGCCAAGGTCAACGGCTTCGACGTCAAGGCGCTGCGCAGCGTGGTCCGCCTGCGCAAGCAGGACATCAACGAACGCAAGGAACAGGAGGCGATTCTCGAAACCTACCTGCACGCGCTCGGCATGCTGGCTTAGCCATCGTCATTGCGAGAACCCGCGGGGACGACGCGGGACATGGCTACTCCACGTCCAGCGGCTCGGTGCCGGTCGGCTTGCCTTCGGCGCTGAGCGTGATCTTTTCCACGCGCGCTTCGGCCTGGCGCAACAGGTCCTCGCAGCGGTGCTTGAGCGCTTCGCCGCGCTCGTAGATCGCTACCGATTCCTCGAGCGGCACCTTGCCTTCTTCGAGCCGCCGGACGATCGATTCCAGCTCCTCGATCGCCCGCTCGAACGGCATCTGGCCGATATCGCTGCTGTTGGTCTGCGCCATTGAGGGCTCCGAATCCATCTTTATCGTAGCCCGGATTGCGCGCAGCGCAATCGGGGGCTTTTTGCTCCCGGATATCGCTTCGCGAAATCCAGGTTACGCATCAACCGCGCATCAGCGTGAGCACGTGCGCCGCGGCCGAACTGGCGAGCGCCTCCAGGTCGTAGCCGCCTTCGAGCAGCGACACGATGCGGCCGTCGGCGCAGCGCTCGGCGATGTCCATGGTCTCTTGCGTCGCCCAGACGAAATCGGCCTCGTCGAGATTGATGTTGGCGAGCGGATCGCGGTAGTGCGCGTCGAAGCCCGCCGAGATGACGATCAGTTCGGGGCGGAAGTCGTCGAGCCGCGGCAGGATGCGGCTTTTGAAGGCGGCGCGGAACGCCTCGCTGCCGTCGCTTGGCCGCAGCGGTGCGTTGACGATGCTGTCGTGCTCGCCGGATTCGCCGACCGCGCCCGTGCCGGGAAACAGCGGCATCTGGTGTGTCGAGCAATACATCACCGTATTGTCGGCCCAGAAAATCTCCTGCGAGCCGTTGCCGTGGTGCACGTCGAAGTCGACGATGGCGGCACGGCCGATGCCGTGGCGTTTTTGCGCATGGCGCGCCGCGATCGCGGCATTGTCGAACAAACAAAAGCCCATCGGCCGCGTCGTCTCGGCGTGATGGCCGGGCGGCCGCGTGGCGACGAAAGCGTTCTTGGCGCGCTTGGCAAACACCTCGTCGACCGCGAGCACCGCGCCGCCCGCAGCGCGCAGCGCTGCCTCAAAACTGCCGGGCGACATCGAGGTGTCGGCATCGAGCCTGACCAAGCCTTCGCGCGGCGTGGCGTCGCGAAGTTCGACGATGTAGTCCATCGGGTGGCACAGCGCGATCGTTTCGAGCGGCGCCGCGGGAGCGGCGACGCGCGCCAGCGCCTGAAATTTCTCCGCCTCCAGCGCGCGCTCGATGGCGCGCAGCCGGTCCGGCCGTTCGGGATGGCCGGGCGGGGTGAGGTGTTCGAGGCAGGCCGGATGGGTGATCAGGAGCGTGGACATTTTCGCATATGTAGGCCGGATCGCGGGCAGGCGAAAGGCATCGTCGCGACCGCGTCTCGTCGGACTGAGTCGCGCCGGCTACGCCAGCGCCGCCTCGGCGCCCAGTACGCCGGGCGCGCCGTCGATGATGGTGCGCTCCAATGAGCCGGCCTGCACGGCGAAATTTTCAGCAAAAAAACGCGCCAGCGCCGCGGGCGGCGCGGCGTCTTCGCCGCCGCGCGTTGCCGCGAGCGCCTGCCGCGCCAAGAGGCAGCCGCCGGTGGCAAAGCCGAACAGGCGTAAATAAGGCGTGGCGCCGGCGAGCGCCGCGTCGGCGTCCTTGTCGAGACGACCGAGCAGCCATTCGGTCGAGCGGGCCAAGCTGTCGATCGCTTCGGCAAGTCGCGCCGGCGCCAAGCCGAAGGCCGCATTGTTGCTCGCTTCGAGCGCGTCGACGGTGCCGCGTAAATCCTTGATATGCGCCGCAACCGTGGCGCCGCGTGACAGCGGCAGCTTGCGGGTGACCAGATCGATTGCCTGGATGCCGTTGGTGCCTTCGTAGATCGCGGCGATGCGGGCGTCGCGATAAAGCTGCGCCGCGCCGGTCTCCTCGATATAGCCCATGCCGCCGTGCACCTGCACGCCGAGCGAGGCGACCTCGATGCCGACGTCGGTCGAGAACGCCTTGGCGGCCGGAGTGAGCAGCGAGGCGCGCTCATGCGCCGCCTGGCGCGCCGTCGCATCGGTTCCGCGCTCGGCGCGATCGAGCGTGATCGCGGTCGCATAGCAGACACCGCGCGCCGCCGCGGTCAGCGCGCGCATCGACAACAGCATGCGGCGCACGTCGGGATGCGCGATGATCGGCGCCGATTGCGTCGCCGCCATGCCGGCGGTGCGGCCCTGCCGGCGCTCGCGCGCAAAAGCGAGCGCCTGCTGGGTGGCGCATTCGGCGACGCCGACACCCTGCAGCCCGACGGCAAGCCGCGCCTGGTTCATCATGGTGAACATGGCGGCCATGCCGGCATTCTCCGCGCCGACCAGATAGCCGACGGCGCCGCCCTGGTCGCCGAGCATCATGGTGCAGGTCGGCGAGCCGTGGATGCCGAGCTTGTGCTCGACCGAATGGGCGCGGATGTCGTTGCGGGCGCCGAGCGAGCCGTCCGGATTGACCAGAAATTTGGGCACCAGGAACAGTGAAATGCCGCGCGTGCCGGGCGGCGCGTCAGGCAGCCGCGCCAGTACCATATGGATGATGTTGTCGGTGAGGTCGTGCTCGCCATAGGTGATGAAGATTTTCTGGCCTTTGAGGCGATAGGTGCCGTCGGCGGAGCGTTCGGCGCGGGTGCGCAGCGCGCCGACATCGGAGCCGGCCTGCGGCTCGGTAAGCTGCATGGTGCCCGCCCACTCGCCGGAGACGAGCTTTGGCAAATAGGTGCGTTTGAGTTCGTCGCTGCCGTGAGCTTGCAGGGCGTCGATCGCCGCCACGGTCAGCATCGGGCCGTCGGCGAACGCGATCGAGGCGCCGTGCCACATCTCGATGCAGGCGGCGTTGACGATCTGCGGCAGCGCCTGGCCGCCCCATTCCACCGGCGCCGCGAGCCCGTTCCAGCCGCCGCTGCGCCAGCCCCGATAGGCCTCCTTCCAGCCGGGCGGCGTGGTGACGGCGCCGTCCTTGAACGGCGTGCCGTGGCGGTCGCCGATGCGGTTGAGCGGCGCAATGACTGCGGCGGCGAAGCGGCCCGCTTCCGCCAGCACCGCCTCGACGTCGTCCATGGTGAGGTCGCCGAACAGGCCTTCCTCTATTGCGCGGGGCAGCGCCGCGGCGGATTTCAGCGCCGAGGTGATGTCGGCAAGCGGGGCCCGATAGGTCACCGGCGATCTCCTTGTTCGACGGTTTCGACGTTCGGCGGCGGCGCAATGTCGTCGGGGAGGAAAAAGTCGCGCGCCAGGACTTGCGTCGGATCGACGCGGTAGTGCTCGAAATCGCGCACGCCGCGCTCAGCCAGAAACGAGTCGTCAATCAGAAAGCGGCCGGTGAGTGCGCGCGCCGGCGTTATGAAAATTTCATAGGCCGCGTCGGCCATGATTTCCGGCTTGCGCGCCTTGCGCATGCGCTCCTCGCCGCCGAGCAAATTTTTGATCGCCGCGGTGGCGATGATGGTGCGCGGCCACAGCGCATTGACCGCGATGCCCTTTTCGCGCAACTCGCCGGCAAGCCCGAGCACCACCAGGCTCATGCCGAACTTCGCCATGCTGTAGGCGACGTGCGGCGCGAACCATTTTTCCCTCATGTCGAGCGGCGGCGAGATCATCAGGATGTGCGCATTGGCAGCGCGCTCCAGATAGGGGAGGGCGTATTTGGCGACGAGGAACGTGCCGCGCGCATTGATCTGGTGCATGAGGTCGAACCGCTTCATGTCGGTATCGACCGCCGGCGTGAGCTGGATGGCGCTGGCGTTGTTGACGACGATGTCGATGCCGCCGAAAGTCTTCGCCGTCGCCGCGAGCGCCTGCCGCACCGCCGCGTCGTCGCGCACGTCGACGACGAGCGGCAGCGCGTTACCGCCGGCGCGCTCGACCTCGGCGGCCGCGGTGTAGATGGTGCCGGAGAGCTTGGGATGCGGCTGCGCGGTTTTCGCCGCTATCGCAATGTTGGCGCCGTCGCGCGCCGCGCGCCGCGCGATTGCAAGGCCGATGCCGCGCGAAGCGCCGGTGATGAACAACGTTTTGCCGGCGAGCGGCGGCGATGGCGGTGGCAATGGCGGTGGCATGGCCGGACTCATTTGCTGCGCGATAAAAACGCGGTGAAGGCGGCACGCGCTTCGGCCGATTGCAGGCGCTCGCGGAAATGCAGGGTCTCGGTATCGATCCGCCGGATGACCTCGTCAAGCTCGCCGCGAAGCAGCGCCCGCGATTGCGCCACCGCGCCGGCCGGCAACGCCGCGATCTCGCGCGCCGCGGCCATCGCGGTCTCCTCGACGCGCGCGGCATCCACCACCTCGTTGACCAGGCCGGCCTCCTTGGCGGCTGCGGCGGTGAGCGGGCGGCCCATGACCAGAAGCGCGAAAGCGCGGGCATGGCCCATGCGCCGCGGCCCGAGCAGGCTGGAAGCGGCTTCCGGGACGAGGCCGAGGCGGGTGAAAGGCGTGGCAAAGGTCGCGCTGCTTGCGGCGACGACGTAGTCGCAATGCAGCAGCATGGTGGTGCCGATGCCGACGGCAAGGCCGCCGACCGCGGCGACCAGCGGCTTTTCGTTCTTCGCCAACGCCTGCAGGAATTCGATGGTCGTCGGCCGCAGCCCGCCGCTTTGTGCCGATTGCAAGAATTCGCCGATATCGGCGCCGGCAGAGAATGCGCCCGGCGCGCCGGCGAACACGACGCAGCGGATCGCCGCGCTCTTGTTGGCCTCGCGCAACGCGCGCGTGATCGCCGCATACATCGATTGCGTCAGCGCGTTCTTTTTCTCCGGCCGATTGAGGCGGATGACGCGCACCGGTCCGTCGTCGGCGATGACCACCTGATCGGTCTGCTCGGCTTGGCTCGTCATGGGTAATCCCTCGTAGGCGGATAGGTGTGCCAAGTGGGCCGGGCGCACGCTCACGGACCGCGGCGGCAACAAATCAGTAGAGACATTATAGTATAGTACGGCCGATAACGACGGCGCGGTAGATAGCGGATCTAGGTAACGCGGCCGCGGCGCGGATGCGGTGCAGTGTCCGCCGAAGTTGATCGGCGGCGGGCGCGCCATTATGGTGCGCCGCGTTCCACGGGTGCGCTGGCCGGCGCCGGCGGCTTGCGGTCATCCGACGGCGCATTGGGGCGTAGCCAAGTGGTAAGGCAGCGGATTTTGATTCCGCCATGCGGAGGTTCGAATCCTCCCGCCCCAGCCA
>JASHQS010000243.1 GCA_030038995.1 Xanthobacteraceae bacterium | reverse complement strand
CGGGCCTGCGGCGGCGGGCGGCGCTGAAACAGCAACGGCCTGTGCCGGCGCCGCAACCGGCGGCTGCGCGGCGACTGGCGCCGCGGCCGCCGACGCCGGATTGACTGCCGGCACGTTCGTCACCAGCGCATGGGCGGCGATCGAGCTGTCGGCGCTGCTGCCGGAGGCCGGATGCGCGACCAGCGCCACCACCACGGCTGCGCCCGCGGTCGCGCCGATGGCCGTCGCCACGAGCGCAATGCGCAGCGTGCGCATGAAGCTCGGTGCCGGGGCGAGGTAGCCCCATTCCGGATGGAAATTCCCAGCCGAACGCATCTCTTACCGCAACCTCCCGGGCAGTACGAACGCTGCCCGCCCGCTGAAGCAAGTGCCCGCTACCAACTCCACATCGCCGCACGGGTTCCTGCGCGGCGCCGGCCGGACCGTGCCGTTCGAGCGCGCCTTGCTTGGCTTACCGGCCATGTCGGAACCCGGCAAGCGGCCCGCAACCGGAATCCACCGACTGTTGCCGATCGGCATCAGGTTACCGCCGCGACTACCGATTCTGTCACCTCGCCGCGCCGTTTGGTCACACTTTTCCACAGCGGCCGCGATCCTGCCGCCGCCACAAGAAGCGCGCCTTCCGAGCCTTCCGAGCCTCTCGATCCTTGCAGCCGCAACCGGTTCGCCGACAAGACGCGGGCCGGCGAAGCCGCTAAGTTCGGGCTTGCCGTACCCCAGGCGGCGCGCCGGCGCCGATGCCGGCGCCGGCAAAGCCGCAGCAGCAAACGAGGAAGCTCCATGACCGTCTCGATGTACAAAATCTCCGTGCCGATCTTCGTGCAATTTCTCACCAGCCTGTCGGCCGTCCTCGACAAGACGGCGGCTCATTGCGAAGCCAAGAAGATCGAGCCGGCGGCGCTGCTCAATGCGCGGCTGTTTCCCGACATGTTCGCGCTGTCGCGCCAGGTGCGCGCGGCGACCGATCATGCGGTCAGCGCCACGGCGCGCCTCGCCGGCGTCGATCCGCCGAGCCTCGCCAACAGCGACGCCAGCTTCGCCGAGCTCAAGGAGCGCCTGGGCAAGGCCATCGCGTTCGTGAAAGGTTTCAAGCCGGCCCAGATCGACGGCACCGAGGACAAGCCGATCAAGATCACGTTCCCGAGCGGCGCCACCCGCGAGTTCACCGGGCAGTCGCTGCTTCTCACCAACACGCTGCCGAATTTCTATTTCCATTGCACCACCGCCTACGATATCGCGCGGCATTGCGGCGTCGAACTGGGCAAGCGCGACTTCATGGGCACGCCGGTCTCCTTGTAGCTGCGCGCTGATGCCTCACGAGGCGGCGCTCGGCGTCCGCTCGCCCGGATCGAGATCATCGCTGCCGAGCCGATGGCCGATCCACGACGGGATGCCGCCGATCGCCATGACGGCGTGCAGCGTGGCGCTGACCACGTGATCCTTTACGGCGAGGGTCGTCGTGACGAGCGAGCCATGCTCGGGCGCGGCGGCCGGAGCGGCATCGTCCTGCGGACCGGCGACCGCGCGCGGCGCCGGCGCCGCCGGCGCAACGGCCGGCACCACCAGGGTCAGCGGCGGTGCAGGAGAAATTGCAGCAATCGCGATCGGTCTCCTGCGCGACGCCGGCGGCTTTGCCGCCATGGCGCTGGCGACGCGCCGCGTTGCCGCCGCGGCAAGCTCGGCATCCGACGCCGCGCGCGCGGATTGCGCGTCGGCCGCGGCATAGCGGCTCTTCTGCGCGGCCTCCTGCGCCATCAGGAAATCGCGGATGAGGTCATGCTCGTCACGGACGAGCCGGACCATCTGCGCTGACGCTGACGCCGCCACCGCCGCCGGCACGCCGCCGGCCGGCATCACCGGGCGGCCGAATTGGTAATGGGCGAGCAGCACGGCGCCGATCATGCTGGCCAACGCGGCCGGCAGCACTTCGAGCACGAGCTTGCTGAGAAGCCGCAGCAGCAACGGCGCCGCCGCCTTCGCCAGGACTGCACTTCCGTCAACGGTTCCGCAGGGCTGCATGCGCCGCTCCACCATCGCCGCAATTTTTCAAACGGTCGGTCGAATTTCAAACAGTTGTTATAGGCCGGGCGTGGTCGAAAGCAAGGAGATTTTGCGGCCGTCCCGGGGTTTTCCTGCGAAAGGAGACGGCCGGACCCATTGGCTCGGCTCCGGAATGACGAACTGATTATCCGGATTTCCGTATCAGACCGCAGCGCCGAGGCCCTGCAGCGTCCAGCGGCTGAGAAGCTGCGCCAGCCATTCGACCGCCGCATCGTCGAGCGCGAGCGCCACCGGCGGTCCGGCGAGCTGCTCGCGGTTGCGCACGAAGACGCTGCATTGGCCGATCAGCCAGATGGCGGCGACCAGGAGCGTGCGCTGGTCGGCCTGCGGCAAGAAGCGGCGCACCAGATCGGTGGTCAGGCCCATGAACGGCGCCGCCTCTTCGCCCAGCAATTTGCGGAACACCGGCGTCGGACGCACCGTTTCCCAGTTGAAGATGCGCAGGTGCCGGCTCGCCTCGTCGCGCGCGGAGAGCGGGCGGAGCTGCCGGCGGATGAAGGCGGCGAGCGCGTCTTCGCGCGGCAGCCCGGCGGCATCGCCGGCATGGGCGAGCTGGTCGGCGGTGAGGCCGCGGAACGCCGCGCGCAGCACCTCGCGATACAGCCCCTCCTTGCCGTCGAAGTGATAATTGATCGCCGCCTGGTTGACCCGCGCGCGCGCCACGATGGCGCGGATGCTGGTGCCGTCGTAGCCGCGCTCGGCGAACAGCCGCTCGGCGGCCTTGAGAATGCGCTCGCGGGTGATCTCCGAGGGTCGTGTCATGACGGTTACGTTTTCAAACCTACGTTTGAAAACGTATAGGCGCGCGGCGCCGCGAGCGCAACCGCTTGGGCGCTAAGATAACTCTCTGTTTCCCGGATGCGGTGCAGCGCGAAGCGGTGCAGCGCTGATCCGGGATGGTCCCGAACGCGGCGCTTGTGACGGTCCCGGGTCTGCAGCGCACCACTTCGCTACGCTTCGTGCTGCGCTGCGCCCGGGAAACGCAGCTATTTTAGCGCCCGTGGGCGCAACCGGTGGGTATGCCGCGGCCGCCGCGGTGGCGCGGTGGGGCTCGCGCTCTCCTATTGCAGGCCGGCGGCGTGCAGCTAGCGCAGATCGACGAAGCGCCCCGGCGGCGGCAGCCCGCCGATCCGGCCGGCGGCGCCAAGGCGTACGATGACGGCCGCCATGCAGCCCATATTGATCTCGCCCTCCCGGGGCATGACGCCGCGGTCCGGCGCGTCATAGAGCGCGAGAGCGGCGCGAACAGGGTGGCCCAAGCGCGCGACCTCGGGTCCAAGCTCGCCGCGGAAGTCGCTCGCTGACCCTACCCTGCCGGGCGCTTCGGAGGCTTCCCTTTGTGCTCGGCGAGGACGAGATCGACGCCGCGCCGCATCAAGGCGTCCATGGTCGTGTCCATCACGGTCGCCAGGATTTTCAATTCGCGCCATTTGTCCACCGGCAAGTAGAGCGTGACGCTCTTCTTGCCGGTGCGACCGGGCGACAGTTTGGCCGATTCCCGAGCCATGGGACCTCGTTAATGGCTTAGCGCGTTGAATGCAAGATGTCTTAACCTATTGCGTGCGCGCGTGTTTGCGTGTATAACCGCAAGGTGACCGCGCAAGGGTCTCTTCAACGCGCCCGACCATGAGGTTCACGATCCAATATTTTCGCAAAGGCAAGCGGCCAAAACCGCTGAGATTCGACCTTTCGTCGTTCGAAGAGGCGCGCCAGGTGGCGCGGATCGCTGGCGAGTTCCCGGAAGCAGCGATCCATGCCTTCACCATCACGTCCGCGGACGGCAGGGCCGAAACCTGGTTCTATCGCGAAGGCAAGTGGCGGCAAAAAGCCGATGAGCAATGACGCAGAGCGACATTGCGACGGCGTCGAACGCCAGCAGGCCCTCGACGCGGCGACGGTCCTCACGGCATTCGGCCCCAAGGCCGGTGCCGAGGCCCTGCATCACGCCTTCGTCAGCGAGCTCGCCGGCGACAGCATCGCCGCGCAATTCTGGATCGAGGTTTATGCGTCATCCTCGCGCGCAGGCCGTAGAATGGGTTGAGCCCTTGCGAAACCCATCATCAAACCGCGGCGCCGCATGATGGGTTTCGCTGCACTCAATCCATCCTACGCGCTGGAAGGCTCGCGGCGGCAGAAGCACTGATCAGCAAGGCCAAGCCAGTGATGACAGCGCGGGGAATTCACCCGCGCTGCTGTTGAAAAACCCGTGCAGTCCTTTCCCGCTGTCTTCCGTCAGCACCTACTTCTCTGGTTGGCAGGAAGTCGGCAGTCTTCTTGTGAAGCTCGGCCAAGACTTGCTCACCTTCGCGTATCAATTGAAGACTCAGTCGAAAATTCGCCGAAAGTTCATTGCTCTGGTCGACTAAATCACGAGGCACTGAAAGATTCATGAGAACTTCGGGCTGAATTCGCGGATGGTGACCGCCCTCTTCGGCTGCGGCGAAAATCCTTTGCACAGGGCCAGACAAGAGGAAAGGCACCAAGAAAGCTAGATCTGTGTTCCCGATCGGCGCGAGAACATAAAACTCTGTTGAACAAAGGACTTTCGCATCAAAACTATAAATAAAGTCAGGGTCTACCAGTGCGACCTGGCGGAGATAAGTCCGGAGCCTGGAGATGATGACGTAGCCGTCGCTCAATGGGCGCTTAACACTGCCCACTCCGGAAATCGAAACCGGCTGACCTCTGTACTGTATTCGCCCCTCGTATGCATGGTTCGTGTCTAATACGACAAACTTCGCCGATGGATCGACATGCTTCGAGGCTGGAGAAAATGTCTCTTTCTGCAATACGACTAGATCGGTGATCGGCACAGAATTAGCCGCAATCGAATGAAATTCCGCTCGATCCGGGCTGTACCGCTCGGGGGACCACGCCAATTCTTTGTCGAAGTGAGCCAGAGATATCTGCCAACAGACTGCCATCGCTGACTCCCTAAGCTGCTCGGAACTTGAGTACGATCTCTTCAAGATCGTGGTCGAGTCGATCCCACAATGGAGAATCGGAGCTCGCAGTCGAGCGGATAACGTGATTCCCCCGCGTGTCTTTTCCATCCTTCTCGCTTACCGCAAGGAATACCGGACTTGTTACTATATCGCTGACCTTGAGTTTCTTTCGCAAAAGCACTACCCCGGTTTTCTGCTGCGTGTGCGGCATGAAAATGTTACGTCCCAAACTCACCACACCAATTAGAGCACACCGACGCATGACCCAAGATCGCAAATCTTGAAAGTAGGTGGACGATAGCTTGTTATGCGGCAACACGATCGCCATACGTCCGCCAGGTTTCAAAAGATTGATGCAGCGCTCTAGAAACATTACGTCACGTTCGACGCGTACCTTTCCGCGTGAATTGTCATACAACTCAAGCAAATCGGATTCGCGAATTTCTCCTGCGAACGGCGGGTTGGTAAGAATCACGTCAAAGAACTCTTCGCCCTTAAGTGCAGGGCGTACGGCATCTTCAATAGTCAAAGACGCTTCGGCCGGGAGCAAAGAAACTTTACGATTCGGCGTAACCAACGAATTCAGCCGAAACAAATTAGTCGAGCCATCACCAGCTATAACCATCATCGCTCGCGCGATGCGCACGGCGCGATCGTCAAGATCAAACCCCCACAATGATTTTGCCGCGTATTGCGCCACGCGTTGGTGGTCGTTATGCAATTTTCGCCGAACGTGTTGCAACGCGTGGATAAGAAATCCGCCCGAGCCGCAGGCGGGGTCAGCGATAACATCGTCCGGTCCTGGATCTATTAGACGCACACACATTTCAACGACGTGCCGAGGGGTGAAGTATTGCCCTTTATTTCCCTTTGCCGTTCGAGCGACCAAAAATTCAAAGAATTCGTCGAAGGTTTCAAGCGATTCGCCGGACACTCGATGTTGGGCAAGCTCGGCAATGCAAACCGCTAGATGCTCCGGCGTCAGGCCGGGCTCGGGAAGCGAAGGAAGGATGCCCGGCCAGCGAACCTCGGCTTTTCGAAGAAGCGTCGTCACGTGTGCATAGGTGGCGCTCGGTGACGAAGGCGAACAGAGAGCTGGCATGGAATTATGCAGTTCATCGAATAGCTTGGCGATCACCAGCTTAAAAATCTCCTCGAATTCGTCCTGCCCCGAATTCGCCAATACGAGTTCTTCAAGCCGAAGAAATAACGTCCGCAGATCGCCGACTTGGCTACGATGTCGTTTAGCCATCCGATCCGTCCTTTGGCGTAAGCCAAAAATAGTATGAAAACCCGTTTTGGGTTCGTCAAGCCCGACCGCCTACACGATGCCCTTCTCCACAACCACCGCGCTCCGGTTGGCGAGTTGAGGCCCCGTGTCATCGGCGAGAGACCCCGCTTACGTCTGGTTCACAGCTCAGCTGCGCTCGGCCCGAATCAAAAACGGGTGGAGTCAAAAGGAACTTGCCGCAAAGCTTGGGAAGCCGCAATCCTATGTGTCGAAATACGAAACAGGCGAACGTCGGCTTGATTTCATCGACTCAGTGCGCGTCGCCCGCGTTCTCGGCCTCAACGTCGTCAAACTGGTCCCGCCCGGACTTCGTTGAGACGACTTATGCCACGCATCACTGACAAAGAGCTGTCTGAACTAGCCGAGCAAATGCAAGGGCTGATTGGCGTCCAATTTGACAGCCTTGCGTTACCGTCAGTTGCCTTGCAAGCGTTCGAGCCTTCGCAGGTCGGGACCATCGTTGGCACTTTAATGGATGCGCTGATCCCGCACTTGCCCAATGCTGACACTATCGGACTGAAAAAAGCGCCTGGCATTTTGGGGGAACGCGAAGGCTATCCGGATTACACGCACGGCAATCATCGTTTGGAACTGAAGCTAATCTACGTTGATAATCCAAAATTAAAGTTGAAGCGACCGCCAACACGGCGAGAAACCTCTGCCCGGCTTACTCAAAAAGTAACGAGGCGCAACGTGGTGCCGGAGACCGATGCAATGTTGCTTATCTCCTATCAACTAGAAACGAACTACAAAAACTCCGACGCGGTTAGTCCGACAATCATCGACTTTCGAATCTTTCCCATGATTGATCTGATCAAAGCACGAGATAAGCGTCTCGCGGACGGAGGCGGGAGGTGGTCCGGGGACTATCAAACGCCGTTAGTTTTGAGCAAAATTGGCCGTCGAAAATGGGCCGCCGGCAAGCCACTCGATACGAGTTCATTTGGACGGAAAGAGAGCGAAGGAAAGGATTATAACGAAGACACTAATTTCGGGAAGCTAAAGCGGATACCGTACGCGCCACTCGACAAGTTTATAAAAGAGTGCCAGGCCAAAAGCGTCGGGGTGTCAACAGAAGAGATCGATCTTTTCCCCGAAGCGCCACCAGATGAAGATTTGGCGAAGGACATACAGCCGGGCGCAAAGTAGGGCCGAGCCAAAGCTTTAGCGCTCAGCGCGTAGACTCCATTGGCGGATTAGCGTAGCGTAATCCGCCAATGGGTCGCGTTACGGCGGATTACGCTTCGCTAATCCACCGCACGCGCTACGTGCTCAATCGTCCCGGGCGGCTTTTTCTCCATCCGGGCTACTTGTTGCCACAATTCGAAAACCTCAGCACTCTCCGCACCTTAGCCGAAAAATTGCGAATCATGGCAGCGCTGTCACAATTGCCGCGCCCAGACAGCAAACAAAGAGCTGAAGAAATTCTCATGGGTTCAGAAGGATGGCTCTGCTCGGCGGAATTCCTTGAATTCGCGCCGCGCGACGAACTAGAAAAGCACATCTCGCTCGTCCAAGGGCACATTCCGGATGCGATCCTGAAGGTGGAGCGAGTGCGGCGCCTGCGCGCGGTTTCGCACACCGCACGCGGGCGGTTTGGAAACTCGCCCGGCCGGCCACGACGCCGGTCTGCCAGGAGCTGGCTGCCCGGGTGGCGGACGGGACAAGAGCCCGTCGGCGCTGCCATGAAGCGCGGGACCGGACTGAGCCAAAGCCGCGAGGTTTTTGGCAAGAGCCGCGACGGAGCGCCGCAAGGCGAGCGCGCCCCGCACAGCAGATGGTTCGCGGCAACGCGGATCGTCCGTGGCGCGCTCCGCACTGGCCGCGGGTTCGGATGCGCTCATCCGAAGCGCCGGTGCGGTTCCTGACTACGCGCCTCTCGGCGCTCCGCCTCCCCTTATTTATTTGGAGGCAGCTTTCGTGCCGTGGCTTGGCAAAGCTCGGGCGCAAAAACGCGTCGCGAGAACGAGAATGCTCGTACCTCGTGATTGCGAGCGACCCGCCTACGCTCGCTGCGCGAGCTACGGCGCGGCCTGAGTCACGCCGAAGCGCGTAGGGCGGATTAGCGTAGCGTAATCCGCCAATGGAGTCGCGTTACGGCGGATTATGCTTCGCCAATCCGCCTACGTGCTACGTGCTGAAAAATCCGAATCTGGGGCGGCCGGATTTCAAGTTCAGCTACAGTTATCCCAAAGAGCTCGACGAGCCGTTCGCGATCCTCGAGCATCTGCCGTTCGACCCGTTGCCAAAGCCGCCCAAGCCGAAGAGCTGAGATGCATAAAGCGCACGTTTATTCCCTGCCCTCCCTGCCCCTGCCCTGCCGACATTGCCGGCGCGCCCACCCGGCGGAGACCAAATTGTCGCGCCACGCCTGTGCCGTTTTTTGCAATCCAGGCCCGGCCTTAATGCGCATCGTCCCAATTGTCGGCGGCGTGCGCTTCCACGTGCACGGGAACCGACAGCGAGACGGCCGGCATCGGCGCTTCGATCATCACCCGGGTGACGACCGGAATAGTTTTCTCGACTTCGGCGTCGGGCACTTCGAACACCAATTCGTCGTGGACCTGCAAGAGCATCTGGGCGGCGAGCTTTTTCTTCTCAAGCGCCGCTTCCATGCGGATCATGGCGCGGCGGATGATGTCGGCGGCGGTGCCTTGCAGCCGGGCATTGACCGCGGCGCGCTCGTTGAAGGCGCGGACCGAGGCGTTCGAGGCGCGGATTTCGGGATAATGGCATTTGCGGCCGAACAGCGTTTTCACATAGCCGTTCTGCCTGGCGTAGCTTTTCGATTCCTCGATGAAATCGCGGATGCCGGGAAAGCGCTCGAAATATTTTCTGATATAGGCACCGGCCTCCTCGCGGCCGATGCCGAGCTGATTGGCGAGCCCGAAGGCGGAGATGCCGTAGATGATGCCGAAATTGATCGCCTTGGCGCGCCGACGCACCTCGCCCGGCATGTTCTTGACCGGCACGCCGAACATTTCCGACGCCGTCATGGCGTGAATGTCGAGGCCGTCGCGGAACGCGCGGCGCAATTGCTCGATGCCGGCGATCTCGGCGAGAAGCCGCAGCTCGATCTGCGAATAGTCGGCGGAGACGAGCTTCTGGCCGGGCGCGGCGACGAAGGCGCGGCGGATTTTGCGGCCGTCCTCGGTACGGACCGGGATGTTCTGCAGATTGGGATCGGACGACGACAGCCGGCCGGTCGTGGTCGAAGCGAGCGCGTAGCTCGTGTGCACGCGGTGCGTGGTCGAGTTGACGAAGCCGGGCAGCGCATCCGTGTAGGTCGATTTCAGCTTCGCGACCTGGCGCCAGTCGAGGATCGCTTGCGGCAGCTTATGGCCCTGCTCGGCGAGGTCTTCGAGCGCGCGCGCGCCGGTCGACCATTGCCCGGTCCGGGTCTTGGTGCCGCCGGGGAGCCCGAACTTGCCGAACAGAATGTCGCCGAGCTGCTTTGGGCTGCCGGGATTGATCGGCTCGCCGGCCAGTTTTTGGATCTCGGCCTCGAGCCCGGCGGCTTCCTGGGCGAACTCGCCGGAGAGCCGCGACAGCACCTGGCGATCGATCGAGATGCCGCGGCGCTCCATGTGCGCGAGCACGGCCAGCAGCGGCCGTTCCAGCGTCTCGTAGACAGTGCGCACATGCTCGGCGGCAAGTCGCGGCTTGAGCTCCGCATGGAGCCGCAGCACGATGTCGGCGCGCTCGGCTGCATACTCAGCCGCGCGCTCGACGGCCACGCAATCGAACGTAATTTTCGCCTTGCCGGCCTTGATCAGCGAATCGAGGCTGATGGCCGCCTGACTGAAGCTGTGTTCGGCCAGCGATTCGAGCGCGTGACTGGCGCGGCCGGCGTCGACCACGTAGGACATCAGCATGATGTCGTCGCAGGACGCCGTCTCGATGCCGCGTTGGGCGAAGATCTGCCGGGCGAACTTCACGTCATGGCCGATCTTGAGCACGCTGAAGCCTTCAAGAAGCGGCTTGAGCGCTTCGAGCGCGGCCCGCTCGGGAATTTGCCCAGAGGCGAGTTCGCCGCGGAACAGGCTGGCGCCGCCGCCCTCGCCGCCCTGGCGGTGGCCGAGCGGCACGTAGCAGGCTTCGTTCGGTGCCACCGCCAGCGCGATGCCGCACAGCTCCGCCTGCATCGGATCGCCGCTCGCCGTCATGGTGTCGATCGCCGCGACGCCGAGAGCTTGCGCGCGCGCGATCCACGCGTCGAGGCGATCGAGGCTGCGCACGGTCTCGTAGCGCGCGTGATCGAATTTTTGCTTGTGCGCCGCTTCGGCACGCGCCTTCGCCAGCATCTGCGGCGTCAGCGCGCCATCGCTCTGTGGCACCCGCTGTTGCGGCGCGCCGGCCGAGAGGTGCGCTTTTTCTTTGGTCTGCGCGGCGCCGTTGCGTTGCGCGGCCGCTCCCTCGGCCGGCCTTTCCGGCGCCGACGATGTGGCAGCGCTGCCGCCGGACAAAAAGTTCGCGTCCGGTTCGATTGCCGCGGCGTCGACGCCGGAAAACTCCGCCACGCGCCGGGTCAGCGCGTTGAATTCCATCGCCTTGAGAAAGGCGATGAGCCGCTTGTAGTCGGGCTCGTGCACGGCGAGATCGCCGATCGGCACGGCGAGCTTGACGTGATCGTCCAGCGTGACGAGCTTTTTCGACAGCCGCGCCTTGTCGGCATTGTCGATCAGCGATTGCCGGCGTTTTTCCTGCTTGATCTCGCCGGCGCGCTGCAGCAGCGTTTCCAGGTCGCCGTATTCGCCGATCAGCTGCGCCGCGGTTTTGACGCCGATGCCGGGCACGCCCGGCACGTTGTCGGTGGAATCGCCGATCAGCGCCTGCACCTCGATCACCTTGTCGGGCGGCACGCCGAATTTTTCCAAAACCTCGGCGGGGCCGATCTTCTTGTCCTTCATGGTGTCGAACATGACGACGCAGTCGTTGACGAGCTGCATCAGATCCTTGTCCGACGAGACGATGGTGGCGCTGGCGTCGGCCGCGCAGGCCTGCCGCACATAGGTGGCGATCAGGTCGTCGGCCTCAAGACCCTGCTGTTCGAGGCAGGGCAGGTCGAAGGCGTGCACCGCCGCGCGGATCAGCGGAAATTGCGGCTTGAGATCATCCGGCGGATCGGGACGGTGCGCCTTGTAGTCCGGGTACATGTCGGTGCGGAAGGTGTGCTCGGAGAGATCGAACACCACGGCGAGATGCGTCGGCTTGTCCTCGGCCTTCATGTCGCGCAGCAGCTTCCACAGCATGTTGCAGAAGCCGAACACGGCGTTGAGCTGCAGCCCGTCCGATTTGCGGTTGATCGGCGGCA
>JASHQS010000242.1 GCA_030038995.1 Xanthobacteraceae bacterium | reverse complement strand
CGCCGCGAGATCGCCGGCCTTGGCGATCACCGGCCCCGAGGTGGCGCGAAAATTCACCGCAAGCTCGCGCGCCACGATCTGCGCCAGCGTGGTCTTGCCGAGCCCGGGCGGGCCGACGAACAGCACGTGATCGAGCGCTTCCTTGCGCCCGCGCGCCGCGGTGATGAACACGCCGAGATTGGCGCAGGCCTGGCTCTGGCCGATGAATTCGGTAAGCCGCTGCGGCCGCAAACTCGCCTCGGCGGAATCTTCCTCGCGGCGTTCGGACGTCACCATGCGCTGCGGCGCCGTACTCATCTGAAAACTCCACGACCGCGCTGACGAACTCCCTCTCCCCGGAGGGGAGAGGGTTGGGGTGAGGGGGTTCGGGCGCAGGGGAAAGACTGCACCATCCGAACCCCCTCACCCTCGCGCGCTCGACCTCTCCCCTCCAGGGAGAGGTGAAGCGGAAAGCGCAGGCGAGTTGCCGTGGTCATCGCTCCGGCCCCCGGCGGTATTTGTTCGGCAACAGGTCGCCGATCGGCACGGCCGCGGCCGTTTCGCCGTTCGGCACGATGACCCGCGCCTTCGGATCGTAGTCGAAGATCAGCTCGCGGCAGGCGCCGCACGGCGACACCACGGCAATACTTTGATCCTTCTCGTCCGGATCGGGATGGCGCACGGCAACGATGGTGTCGATGCCAGCATCGCCCTGCTCGACAAAGGCGCGGCCGAGCGCCACCGCCTCGGCGCACACCGCCATACGGCCGAGATAGGCGTCGAGATTGACGCCGGTGAAAATCTTTCCGGAGCGGGTGCGCAATGCCGCGCCGACCTCCTGCCAGTCGTAGCGGTAGCGTTGCTCGATCGCCGCCCGCGCCGCCGCGACCAGTTCCTGATCCGCCGCTTTGAGTTTCGCCGGCCGTTTCATGCTGCGTCCGGTCGATGAATTCCGCTCATTCCCGCGAAAGCGGGAATCGAGAGTTTAAAAGGACTGGGTCCCCGCTTTTGCGGGGACGAGCGGAAGGTAAGCCGATTGTTCGGAATCCGCTTCACTTGGCAAGCTCCCGCAAGCCGAGCCGGATCAACGTTTGCACCGCGGCGCCGGCGCCGGCGCTGCGCGCCGCCGCGGCGACAGCGGCGGCGGCCTGCGGCTGCGCATAGCCGAGATTGACCAGCGCCGAGACCGCGTCGCTCACCGGCTGCGGCGCGCGCCTCTCGTCGAGCGCGCCGGAGAGCCCTACCAGCGCCGGATCGACATTGGTGTAGGCCGGCGCTTTGTCCTTCAGCTCGGTGACGATGCGTTCGGCGACCTTCGGGCCGACGCCCGGGGTGCGCGCCACCATGGCCTTGTCGCGCATGGCGATCGCCGTGGCGAGATCGGCCGGCTTGAGCGTGCCCAACACTGCGAGCGCCACCTTGGTGCCGACGCCCTGCACCGTTTGCAGCAGCCGAAACCATTCGCGCTCGACGTCGGTGACAAAACCAAACAGCTTTATCTGATCCTCGCGCACATGCGTCTCGATGGCGAGGATGGCCGGCTCGCCGGGCCGCGGCAGCTCCTGCAAGGTACGCGCCGAGCAATGCACCAGGTAACCGACGCCGTTGACGTCGACGATGACGGCGTCCTCGCCGTAGCTGTCGATGACGCCTTTGAGCTTGCCGATCATCGCGCCGCCTACACCGAACCGTCATTCCGGGGCGCCGCGCAGCGGCGAGCCCGGAATCCATAACCACGGTGTTCGCAGGACGGGCTCAACATATGTTCTGCATGTCCTGTGGTTATGGATTCCGGGTTCGCGAGCTGACGCTCGCGCCCCGGAATGACGGTGGGGATGACGCGTTTCATCGCGCCGCGACCTTCAGCGCCGCGTGCAGCACGCTCTGCCGGTGATGCGCATGGGTCACCGCGATGGCGAGCGCATCGGCGGCGTCGTCGGAGCGCGGGTCGGCCTTGGGCAACAGCACGCCGATCATCATGCGGATCTGGGCTTTGTCGCCATGGCCGGCGCCGACGATGCTTTTCTTCACCAGGTTCGGCGCGTATTCGGCGACCGGAACGCCGGCTTTGGCCGGAACCACCATGGCGATGCCGCGGGCCTGGCCGAGTTTTAACGTGGCCTTGGCATCCTTGTTGACGAAGGTGGCCTCGACGGCGGCCTCGTCAGGCCGGAACTCGTCGAGCACGCGCATCAGGCCGTCATGGATCGCCAGGAGCCGCGCCGCCAGCGGGTCGTCGTCGCGCGTCGTCACCGAGCCGCAGCCGAGAAAGCCGAGCCGATTGCCGAAAATCTCGACCATACCCCAGCCGGTGCGGCGGAGCCCCGGATCGATGCCGAGAATGCGAATCGGGCGCGTCATCGCGGCTGCCGTGATAGCGCCGGGGCGGCGCAACGCCTATAGCGTTTGGTGCGACTTCGGCGAGCCCGCGACCGTCATTCCGGGGCGCCGCGCAGCGGCGAACCCGGAATCCATAACCCCAGCGCCGGGATTATGGATTCCGGGTTCCTCGCTTTCGCTCGGCCCCGGAATGACGGCTATGTCCCGAGCTTCGCAGCCAAATCTTCGAGGCTGCCGGCTGCGATATCGACCGGCACGCCCGGCGCGGCCTCGCCCTTGCCGGGGCCGCGCTCGTCGGGCCGGGCGATATGCGCGGTGCGCAGCCCGAGCGCGGCAGCGGCTCTGAGATCGGAGGTGTGCGCCGCCACCATTATGCAGTCAGCCGGCGCCAGATCGAAGGCCTCGGCGGCGGCGAGGTAGACGCGCGGCTTCGGCTTGTAATCGCCGGCGAACTCGGCGCCGAGGATGGCGTCCCAGGGAAAAGCGTTGCGGCGGGCGAGGTCGACTTGCAGCGAAATGTTGCCGTTCGACAGCGGCGCCAGCCAGTAGCGCGCCTTCAGCCGTTTCAGTCCGGGCGGCACGTCCGGCCACGCGTCGAGCCGGTGCCAGGCGAGATTGAGGTTGGCGCGGTCGGCTTCGCCGAGTTTTTCGGCGCCGAAACGCGGCAGCACGCGGTCGAGATTGCGCCGGTGCAGCACATCGAGCTTGCAGAAGCCGATGCGGCCGGAGCGCACCTCTTCCATGGCGCCCTGATATTCGCCGCGCCAGGCGTCGGCGAGGGCGAGCCAGTCGGGCGCAACAAAACCTTGCGGCTCCAGGATCGCCTTGGCCTCGCGCGCAATCGAGTTGCGCCAATCGACCAGGGTGCCGAAGACGTCGAAGAACAGCGCTTTGACCGCGACCGCCATGCGCCAGACTCCTAGCGCAATCGCGCCCGGAATGCCAAAACGGCCGCGGGCGGCAGGAAACTTTACGTCATGTCCGAAGCGTCCGAAGTGGAGCGATGGCAGAAGCGCTTTTCGGCGCCGGGCTATGCCTTCGGCAAGGCGCCGAACGCATTCCTCGAGGCGCAGGCGAACTTGCTGCGGCCGGGCCAACGCGCGCTCGCAGTCGCCGACGGCGAAGGCCGCAACGGCGTCTGGCTCGCCGAGCAGGGCCTCGACGTGCTGGCGATCGACTTTTCCGGAGCCGGCCTCGCCAAGGCGCGCGCGCTCGCCGCCGAGCGCAGCGTGACGCTGCGCACCGAGCTTGCCGACGTGACGACGTGGCGCTGGCCGGCCGAAGCGTTCGACGTGATCGCGGCGATCTTCATCTTCGTCGAGCCGGCCGAGCGACCGGCGTTCTTCAACAACCTCAAACGCGCGCTCAAACCCGGCGGGCTTCTCTTCATGCAGGGCTATCGGCCCGCGCAGCTCAACTACCGCACCGGCGGCCCGCCGCACGCCGAGCGCATGTACACGCGCGCGATCCTTCAGGAAGGTTTTGGCGACATGGCCGCGCTCGACATCCGCGAGCATGACAGCGTGATCAGCGAAGGCACCGCCCATGTCGGCCTGTCGGCGCTGATCGATCTCGTCGCGCGGAAGTGAATGTCCCCTCCCCTCAATTAAGCAACCGGAGACAACTGAATGCCCGACGTGCTTGCTGAAACTTTGTATGAACTGATCGTGGCGACGCGCATCCTCGCCAACGAGAAAGTGCTCGACGCGTTCGGCCACGTCAGCGTACGCCACCCGCACGATCCGCAGCGTTACTTCATCCCCCGGCATCGCGCGCCGGAATTGGCTGAAGTCTCCGATCTGGTCGAGCTCACGCTCGATTCCGAGCCGGTGCGGCCCACCGATTTCCGGCTGTACAGCGAAAAGGTGATCCACGGCGAAATCTACAAGGCGCGGCCCGACGTCCATGCGGTGTGCCATCACCACGCGCACGCGGTCTTGCCCTACGCGATTTCAGGCCAGGAGATCGTGCCGGTGTTCCATCTCGGCGCGGTGATCGGCAAGGTGCAGTTCTGGGACCAGCGCGACGAGTTCGGCGACACCAACATGCTGGTGGTCAAGCCGGAGGAAGGCGCCTCGCTCGCGCGTGCGCTCGGGCCGCATTGGATGGTGCTGATGCGCCGCCATGGCGCCACCGTCGCCGGCACGGGCTTGCGCGAGCTGACCTTCCGCACCGTGTTCGGCTGCGACAATGCCCGGCTGCAGAGTGAGGCGATGGCGCACGGCCGCGTCGACGCGCTCTCGCCCGGCGAGGCCAAGCTTACGGCAGCGCATCAATCGCGGCCGCCCTCGACCAACCGCGCCTGGGACTATTGGGTGCGCCAAGTCGAAAAGGCCGGGCTGATGCCGGCGCATGCGGCGGCGAAAGCCGCAAGCAACACGGGCACACGCGCCAAAAGCGGCGCAAAACGCGCGCCGGCGAAATCTGCTCGCAAAAAGTCCGTCACAAGCAGAAGACGCCGCTAGAGAGGACACCATGGCCAAAAGCATGCAATCGCCGCGCCTGCCGGAATTGTCGGAGGCGATGCTGACCGCCGAGCAGCGCGCGCTCGCCGAATCGATCAAGTCCGGGCCGCGCGGGCAGTTCAAGATGGCCGGCCCGTTCGCCGTCTATCTGCATTCGCCCGCGTTCGGCGAACTCGCGCAAAAGCTCGGCGGCCACGTGCGCTTCAAGACGAGCGTGCCGCCGCGGCTCTCCGAGTTCGCCATCCTGGTGACGGCGCAGCACTGGAAGGCGCAGTACGAATGGGCGATGCACGTCCCGATGGCGGAAAAGCAGGGCGTCAAACCGGAGACGATCCGCGACATCCGGGCCGGCCGCCGGCCGAAAAAAGCGCCGCGCGACGAGCTCGCGGTCTACGACTTCGCCAAGGAGCTTTATGCCGATAGACGCGTGAGCCAGCCGGCCTACAATCGCGTGCACAAGCTTCTGGGTGGCGCCGGCACGGTCGAGTTGGTCGGGCTTCTCGGCTACTACGCCATGGTGTCGATGACGCTCAACACCTTCCGCGTGCCGCTGCCCGACGGCATGACGCCGCCGTTCAAGGAGCCGGCGCGGAAGTAACGCCATATCCGCTCATTCCCGCGAAGGCGGGAATCCATGAGCTTGCACTGTAGACTGGGGCCCCGCTTTCGCGGGGATGAGCGGCAGAGAAGGCGTCACGCCACCCGGCCGACCGGCTTGCCGGCTTGCTCCGCCTTTGGCGAGCCGCCGCGCGACTTGTTCATGCGCCGGCGCAAAAGTTCGAGGAAGCGCTCCTTCGGCATCGGCGGCGCGATCAAGACGCCCTGGCCGAAATCGCAGCCCATCACCATCAGCGCCTGCAAATCGGGCTGGCTCTCGACGCCTTCGGCGACCGCGGCGCTGCCGAAGCGGTGGGCAAGGTCGATCGCGGTCTGGCAGATCGCCGCGTTGGTGGCGTCGGTCGCGCAGCCGAGCACGAACGAGCGGTCGACCTTCAGCTCGGCGAACGGCAATTCGCGCAAGCTTGAGAACGACGAATAGCCGGCGCCGAAATCGTCGATCGCGATCTGGATGCCGCTGACCTGGAGCTGCCCGGCGATCTCGTGGGCGAGCGCGATGTCGCGCACGATCTGATCCTCGGTGACTTCGACGATCAGCCCGGGCCAGCGCTCCGATTTCGGCCGATACTCGGTGACCAGCTTGGCGATCGGCAGTTTGGGCAGCACGCCGACCGGCACGTTGATGGCGAGGTGGAGATTGAAACCCGCTTCCTCGAACATCGACCAGTCGCACAGCGTCGCTAAGAGCGCGTGCTGGGCGAGCTCGATCACCGAACCTTCGTCGACGTCGGGCAAAAAACTGCCGGGCAACAGCGCGCCGAGCTCGGGATGACGGATGCGCGCCAGCGCTTCGGCGCCGGCGAGGCATTTGCGCTTGAGATCGATCTTGGGCTGATACCAGATCTCGAACCAATGATTGCGCAGCGCCTCGGCGATCGCGATCCGCGGCCGGCCTTGCGCGCTCATCGAATCGGTGAGCGAGCGGCGCTCGTCGTCGGCCAAATGCTTGATCGGTCCTGACCAGCTGCGGACGTCCTTTGGATCGCTGTCGCTCATGCCGATGATCGCGCCCCGCGCTGCGTGAGCCGGCGGCGGCCACGGCTCGCCGCCGCCACTTTCACACTGACAATGCAGATGCCGTCACGCTCCTATACGGCACCCAGTCTTAACCAATGGTAAGGTCTGGATTTGTTAACGAAGTGCGTCCGGGAAAAGCGAAATTGCGCGGCCGCCGCTATTGTTTTTGCATCGGCATCATGCCTGGGTCCCGCATCTTCATGCCGCCGCCGCCCGCCGAGCTGCCGGGCGCCAGCGCGCCGACGGCGGCCACGGGAAACTCGACCTTAGCGCTCGTACCGCTGCTCGTGGCGAGCGTCGCCTCGATTTTGTCGCCCGCTTTGAGCGGCGCTTTGACGCCCTCGAGCATGATGTGATAGCCGCCGGGCTTGAGCGTTACGGTTTGCCCGGGCTTGATCGCGAGCCCACCCTCGACCGGCCGCATCTTCATCACCCCGTTGTTATCCATGGCCATTTCGTGGATCTGGCACTTGGCGGCGGCAGTGCTCGAGGCGCAGCTCAGCCGCTCGGTTTGGCCGCCGTTATTGGTCGCCGTCAGGTAGGCGGCGCCGGTGCTCGCGCCCTTCGGGGTGGCGCGCGCCCATGGCCGGGTGATGTCGAGCGATCCGACCTTGTAGTCGGCGACCGCCGCCTGGCCGGCCAGCAACGGCGTGATCGCGAGCGCAAACAAGGCGGCCGCGCGGCGCCGGAATTTTGGCAAAAGAATCGGCATGGCATTCTCCATCGCTGGGCCGGACTACCAGCTTGCGCCGCCTCGGGGCAAGCAAGCGTCCGTTTGCGGAAAAAAGCTTCAGCAAAATTTAATGCCTTTACGGCCGTTCCGCGATGCAACCATGCGCCGCACGCTGAACTTTACGGGAATAACGGGCTTAGAAATCGCCCCGTAAAGGCGTATCCTGATTTCATGCGAGACAGCAGCTCCAGGCTGGCCCAGGACCGGCCAGAAGGCGACGGCGCCCGGCACACCGCGCAGGTGCTGCAGTTCCGGCCGCGGCACGGCGCGGTAAAGCCGGACGCGGCGGCTTCGCCGGCAGCCGCCGGGGCTGAGGCCGATGACGGCGCATTGCCGGACGATCTGGCGCGCTACGAACAGGACCGCGAAGACGAGCCCATCAACTATGCGCAACGCATGCTGATGAACGTCATCGCGGTTGTGGTGGTCAGCATGCTGATCGGCGTCGGCGTCTGGCTCGCCGATACCATCGCCGAAATGGAGCGCGACCAGGATTGCGTGCTGCAGGGCCGGCAGAATTGCGCACCGATCGAACTGCCCGCGCCGGTGCAGAAATAACCGCACGAAAAAATCGGCGCCTCAATTGCGGCGGAACCCGCGCCCACGGCTCTGCCGGCCGCGCCGGCATACCGACTTGATGGCGGCGGGCAAAGTTGAACTTGTCGGCTTCCTTGGCTATAGGGGCGCTGTCGCTTAAGAGGGGCCCGTTCGGGCTCCTTCGCGCCGGGGGCACGACCGGGCGCAAATGCGCCGTGGCTTGATGAGCACGCCCGATGTCCACCACCTTCAATAAAGTGGCCGATATCATCGCGGAAACCTGCGATATTCCGCGCGAGAGCATCAAGCCGGAAAGCCACGCCACCAAGGATCTGGAGATCGACAGCCTGGATTTCCTCGATATCGCCTTTGCCATCGACAAGGCGTTCGGCATCAAGCTGCCGCTCGAGCAATGGACCCAGGAAGTCAACGACGGCCAAGCCTCGACCGAAAAGTATTTCGTGCTGCAGAATTTGAGCGCGCGGATCGACGAATTGGTCGCGGCCAAAGGCACCTGAGGCGCCCGAAAAAGATGCACCTCGAATATTTCCAGATGATCGACCGCATCGTCGAGGTCGACCTCGACGCGCGGTGGCTGCGTGCCGCCTGTACGGTGCCGCAGGAGAGCACGATCTTCAAGGGGCACTTTCCGACCTACCCGCTGATGCCGGGCGTGCTCTTGATCGAATGCATGGCGCAAACCACCGGGTGGCTCGTCTGCATGCTCGGGCGCTTTTCCGCCATGCCGTTTCTCGCCGGCGTCAAGGAAGGCAAATTCCGCACCCTGGTGTTTCCCGGCGACCGCCTCGAATTCGACGGCAGCGTGGTGCACGAAGGCTCGGGCTACACGGTCGCCGAATGCACCGGCCGGCGCGACGGCAAGAAAGTCTGCGACGCGCAGTTGACCTTCCGCATCATGCCGTTCCCCAGCCCGCAATTCCGCGCGGCCTTTTTTGCCTGGGGCGAGCGGCTCGAGCTGCCGATCAAGGAGTTCGCTCGGTGAGCGAACGGCGCGAGGTGTGGATCACCGGCGTCGGCCTCATCACTTGCCTCGGCGAGGGGCTCGATGCGACCTGGGATTTTTTTGCGCGCGGCGCGCCGCCGCCCTACGACGACCAGAGTTTTGCGCCCTACATCGTGCATGCGCTGCCACCGATGAGTTTCGACAAGCAGATTCCCAAAAAGGGCGATCAGCGGCAGATGGAAATGTGGCAGCGGGTCGGCGTCTATGCCGCCGGCCTCGCGCTCGGCGACGCCGGCCTTGCCGGCAAGCCCGATCTGCTCGACCATACCGACATGATCGTCGCCGCGATCGGCGGTGAGCGCGACATCCCGGTCGATACCGCAATTCTCGCCGGCGTTCGCGCGGCCGAAAAACCCGGCGCGTTTCTCAACGAGCGGCTGATGAACGATCTGCGGCCGACGCTGTTTCTGGCGCAATTGCCGAATCTGCTGGCCGGCAACATTTCGCTGGTGCACGGCGTAGTCGGCTCCTCGCGCACTTTTCTGGGCGAAGAATCCGCCGGCGTCGATGCGGTGCGCGTGGCGCAGGCGCGGGTCGCCGCCGGCCAGAGCGAGGTGACGCTGGTCGGCGGCGCTTCGCACGGCACGCGCTGGGATCACCTTCTGGATTTCGAACTCGGCGGCGCGTTGCTCAAAGGCAAGTTCGCGCCGGTATGGGACCGCGGCCCCGAGGGCGGCATCGCCTACGGCACGCTCGGCGCCTTTCTGGTGCTGGAAAGCCCGGATCATGCCGGCGCGCGCGGCGCCCGGCCGCGGGCGCGGCTCGCGGCCGTCACTTCCGATCGCAACAAGCGGCAACAGGGCGACATCGAGAAGAGCCTCGAGCGGCAATGGCAGGTGATTGCGGCGCAGATCGACGGGAGCCACGCCGCCGTAATTTCCGGCGCGACCGGCCTCGAGCCGGCCACTTCGGCGGAGCGCCGCGCGCTGAAAAAATTCGGCCTTCCCGTGCGCGGCAGCGGCACGTATATCGGGCATGGGATCGAGGCGCAGTTTCCGGCTAATCTTGCCATCGGTACGATGGTGCTCGAACACGGCAAGCTGTTTGCGCCGGCAGGTAGCGGCGACGGCGGCAAAGACCCGGAGCCGCTGAACCAGATCGTCGTCACCGGCGTCGGCACCTGGCGCGGCGAAGGGCTCGGTCTCATCGAACGCAGCAATTGAGGGCATGCGATGACACAGTCGAGCGCCGCCACGAAAGCCGGCACAAAATATCCAAAATATACAAAATATTTGGACAAAGCTGGCCGGCCGATCGTCGCGGTGACCGGGATCGGCGTCATCACCTCGCTCGGCGTCGGCAAATCGGACAATTGGGCCAAGTTGGCCGGCGGCGTCTCCGGCGTGCGGCGCATTTCGCGCTTTCCGAGCGACGGGCTGAAGACCACGATCGCCGCCACCGTCGACGCCGTGTACCAGGACTCCATGGCGCCGGCGGAGCTGTCGCAGCGCATCGCGCTTTTGGCCGGCGAGGAGGCGATCGCGCAATCGGGCATCGGCAGCAAAGGCCATTTTCCCGGCCCTTTGTGTCTGGCGCCGCCGCCGCTCGAACTGGAATGGCCGTCGCGTTTCAAGATGGCGGAAATGGCCGCGGCGAATGGTGAGGCCGGCTATCCCGATCTTCTTCGTATCGCGCGTGACTACGGCGCAAAATTCGGCGCCTTCCGCTTCGGCATCATCGGCGAGCGCTTGGCCGAGCATTTCGGTACCGAAGGCTCGCCGATCTCGCTCAACACCGCCTGCGCGTCGGGCGCCACCGCGATCCAGCTCGGGCTTGAAGCGATCCGGCGCGGCGAATGCGAGGCCGTGCTGGCGATCGGCGCCGACGGCTCGGTCACCCCGGAAGCGCTGGTGCGGTTCTCGCTTCTCTCGGCGCTGTCGACGCAGAACGAGCCGCCGCAGCAGGCATCGAAGCCGTTTTCCAAAAACCGCGACGGTTTTGTCATGGCCGAAGGCGCCGGCGCGCTCGTGCTGGAGAGCCTTGCGCATGCGCGGGCCCGCGGCGCGCGCGTGCTCGGCATCATCGAGGGCTGCGGCGAGAAATCCGACTCGTTTCATCGCACCCGCTCGAGCCCGGACGGCAAGCCGATCATCGCCTGCATGCGCAATGCGCTTGCCGACGCCAGTGTGAGCCCCGACGCGGTCGATTACATCAACGCCCACGGCACCTCGACGCCGGAGAACGACAAGACGGAGCATTTCGGCGTCGCCACCGTGTTCGGCGAGCGCGCCGCGCGCATTCCGATTTCTTCGAACAAATCGATGATCGGCCATACCCTGACGGCGGCGGGCGCGGTGGAAGCCGCCTTCACGCTGCTTACGCTCGAGCACCAGCGCCTCCCGCCGACCATCAACTATAATGTGCCCGATCCGGCCATCCCGCTCGACGTGGTGCCGAACGTGGCCCGCGATGCGCGCGTATTTCGCGCCATTTCCAATTCGTTCGGCTTCGGCGGCCAGAACGTCTGCGTGGTGATGACGCGGGAGCCGGCATGACGCGCCTCGCCCCGGCTGCAGAGGAAGAACGCGCAGCCGCTGTGCCTGCCGGCTGCATGCGCGCGCTCACCCTCATCGCCGACCGCACCATCGAGTTGCGCGAGACCGCGCCGCCGCCGGCGCCGGGACCGGGCGAGGCGCAGATCGCCATCAAGGCGCTCGGGCTCAACCACATCGACGTCTGGGGCTGGCGCGGCATGGCATTCGCCAAGCGCAAGCTGCCGCTCGTGGTCGGCGCCGAAGCCGCCGGCGAAGTCGTTGCGGTGGGCTCCGACGTGAGCGGACTGGCCGTTGGCAATCGCGTGGTCCCGTATGGCGCGCTGACCTGCGGCGTCTGCAAAGCCTGCCGCGAGGGCCGCGACAATCTTTGTGAAAGCCCCGGCGGCATCATGGGCTTTCACATCGATGGCTTCGCCCGCGATCTCGTCACCATGCCGGCGCGGCTCCTGGTGCCGATCCCGCCCGGCGTGAGCTTCCGCGATGCCGCCTGCGCGCCGATTGCATTTGCCACCGTGCAGCACATGCTGTTCGACAATGCCAAGCTCGAGCCCGGCGAAAGCATTTTGGTCCAAGCCGGCGGCTCCGGCATCGGCACCGTCGCCATCAAAATGGCCAAGGCGATCGGCTGCACCGTGTTCACCACGGTCGGCGACGACGCCAAGGCCGAAAAGGCGAAAGCGCTTGGCGCCGATCACGTCATCAATTACCGCGACGAGCGGTTCGAAGGCGTGGTGCGCAAACTCACCGCCAAGAAAGGCGTCGACGTCGTGTTCGAGCATGTCGGGCCCGATACCTTCAACGGCTCGCTGTTGTGCCTCAAGCGCGGCGGGCGGCTCGTCACCTGCGGCTCGACCTCGGGGCAATCGACGAATCTCAATCTGTTCCAGCTCTATACCCAGCAATACCGCATCTTCGGCTCGTTCGGCGCCGCGCTGCGCAATATCCGCGAGGGTTTGGCCAAGATGGCTTCCGGCCTCACCCCGGTGATCGACACCGAGCTGCCGCTTCCCGATTTCGAACGCGCGCTGGCGCGCCTCGAAAGCCGCCAGGTGTTCGGCAAAATCATCGTCACGTTCTGATGATCGGACGGCGGGCAAAAATCCTGCTCGATGCGGGCGTCGGCGCCATTGCGGTCGGCCTGCTGCGCGCCGTCAAACTCACCAGGCGCCAGCGCGCGGCGAATTTCGCCGGCGCAGCCATGCGCAAGCTCGGGCCGCTCCTTCCCGAGCACCGCGTCGGCCGCGCCAACCTGCGCGCGGCGTTTCCGGAAAAATCCGATGCCGAGATCGAGCGTATCCTGCAGGGCGTCTGGGACAATCTCGGCCGCGTCGCGGCGGAGTTCGCGCACCTCGATGAATTGCACATCGCAGGCGTGGGACCGCCCGCCTCCGACGACATCACCTACACACCGGAATCGGCGGACCGCTACCAGCGCATGATCAACAGTAGCAAGCCGACACTCGCCTTTGCCGCCCATCTCGCCAATTGGGAAGTTTCGGCTGTGGGCGCCAAACTGCTCGGCGCCAATTCGGCCGCGCTCTATCGGCGGCCTAACATCCGCGCCATCGGCGATGCCGTGGTCAAGCTACGCACGCCGCTCATTGGACAATTGATCCCGACCGGCCTCGATGCGCCGGTGCGGCTTGCGCGTCTGCTGCAAGCCGGCGTACATGTCGGAATGCTGGTTGACCAACATTTCGGCAAGGGCGCCGAGGTGATCTTCTTTGGCCGACCTTGCAAAGCCAACCCGTTGATTGCGCTCCTCGCCCGGCAGACGGAATGTGCTATTCGAGGTACTCGCGTCGTCCGGCTGCCCGGCGGCAATCACTTCCGCTGCGAGATTACCGATCCTATCGAGCCGCCACGCGATGCCGACGGACGCATCGACATCAAGGGCACCATGCAGGCGATCACCGCGGTCATCGAAGGCTGGGTGCGCGAGCATCCCGAGCAATGGCTGTGGTTGCATCGGAGGTGGAAATGAGGCACGGCGGAACCGGACCGCGACGCGCGGTCGCCGCACTTCAAATCGTAAGATTCGAGCTTGCTCGCTCGACCTGCGCGCGCGGTTCGATGACAACCGGCTCGATTGCAGCGATCATGTCCTCGATGCGCGCGATCACGACGCGTGAGAACGGTCCGACGTCCTGGTAAAGTGCCATCAACAACAAGATCCGGCGGGTCGAATCCGGGTTGATCGCAACGCACTCGGTCAGCGTGCGACCGAACAGCTCGCGCGGTTCCGGCAGGTTTGAAATGATCCGGTGCAACATTTCGATATTGCCGGTGTCGCGCCGCGAATCCTGCGCGCGTGTCCGCCGCTTGCGCCGGCAATTGTCGAGCATCTTCGCCAGACGCTGGAGACGGCCGGCAAAGGCCGCCGGATCATAGATACGCTGCAGAATGCGCACGTAGTCGGCGAGGACTTCCTCCCGTGGCCGCAGCGTCTCGAAGTTGAGGCCCATCGTGCACTGGTCCGCGCTCTTCACGTCCTCGCGCCTGAGGTGCGGATGCAGGCGGCCCGCCTTTTCTAGCCGGCGCGTGAGCTGAGTGTTCGGCAATGCGTAAAGCAGGCCCACCATGCAGACCGGGATAGCCGCTTCCTCGATCAGCCCGACCATCGCATCCGCCACCGACTGCGTCTCGCTGTCGAAACCGATGATGAAGCCTGCGTGCACAAAAAGACCGGCTGCGTAGATCCTGTAGATGCTCTGTGCAATATTGCGCCGCGTGTTCTGCTTTTTGCGCATAGCAATCAGCGTCGCGGCGTCGGGACTCTCAATGCCGACAAAGACTCCGACGAAATTAGCCCGATTCAACAGCATAAGGAGTTCGTGATCATCGGCCAGATTGAGCGAGGCTTCGGTCATAAACTCGAACGGATAGTCCCGCGCTTCGAGCCACTGTGCGAGTTCCGGAAGGAAAGCCTTGACGGCCTTCTTGTTGCCGATGAGGTTGTCGTCCACGAAGTCGACGAGGCCGCGATAGCCGAGGCGGTAAAGCTCGTCGAGTTCCGCGAGCATCTGGGCGTTGGTCTTGGCGCGCGGCACGCGCCCGTACAACTCGATGATGTCGCAGAATTCGCAGGTGAACGGGCAGCCGCGGGAGAACTGCACGCCGATGTGGAGGTAGTCATCGAATTTCAGGAGATCGAAGCGGGGCATCGGCGTCTTGGTCACATCGACCTGAAATTTCTCCGCCTCGAACAGCCCTTCGCGTGCGCCCGCCTCCCAGGCTTCGACGAATTGATCGATGATCCCTTCGGCTTCACCGAGAACGCGAAAATTCGCCGTCTGATAGAGATCGGGAGACGATGTGACGCTGGGCCCGCCAACGGCAACGGGCTTTCCCCGCGCGCGGCATAGATCGACGACATCCAGCATGTCGCCCGCCTGCGGCAGCATGCCGCCGGTCAAGACCAGATCGGCCCAGTCCAGATCGTCGCCGGTCAATTCCTCGGTGTTGCGGTTGACCAGCCGAATCGTCCAGGAACGCGGCAAGAGCGCCGCGACGGTGATCAGGCCCAGCGGCGGCGCCGGATACTTGGCGCCGAAAGCTTTGGACGTCCGCTTGAAACTCCAAAACGTCTCCGCCTCGAAGCGAGGACAGACCATGAGCACATTGCAGGCTTGTGCGTCCAACATAAACTCCCCCCACCCCTAGCGCAGGAGCATAGGCTATTTCGAAACGATGCGTAAGTCCATGAATTAAAATGGCAAAAGCGCGCAAACATCCCGAGCAGTGGCAGTGGCTGCACCGACGGTGGCGGCAAGAATTGCGCGACGGGCCGGGTGCGCGACGGGCCGGGTTGGACTAGCCGAGCGCATCCGCGATAATGGCTGACGCATGAGTGATGCGGCGCAGAGTGAGGTTTTGGGCGCGGTTCGCGACGGCACCGCCGCCGCGATCCGGCGGCGGCATGTTATTTATGTCTCCGGCTACGATCCGCGCGGCGCGCAGAGTTTTTTCGAGCTGTTGTGCCGGACCTGCGAAAAGTTTTGCCGCTTGTGGCCGATCGCGACGACGCTGCACGCGGTCGAAGAGTCGGGTGAGGTCGCGCGCTGGCAGCTCGATCTGCGCGGCGCCGGCGGCGCCGGCGGCGGCACGGGAAGCGCGGGCGGCGCCGATTGGCGGGTCGCGACGCGCTACGATTTCCTGCGCATGGAAAACTTCATCCGCGCCGACATGGCGCAGCCGACGCCGCGGCAATTTTTGCGCGCGCTCGGCTGGTACGCGGACGACGTCGTCAGCGGCGCGCAGTTTCGCATTTTTCGCGCCGCATGGCGCTTCGCGCTGCATCTTTTGTATTTTCAGCTTTTGATCGCCGCCTGGACCGCCGCCGCGGTGCTGGTCGCGCTGGTTGCCGGCCGCGTCCTTGCGCACAGTCTTGGCGTGCCGCTCGTCGGGAGCGTCATCATCGCGCTGGCGGCGGGCATGGCGACACTGTTGGCGCTGCGGCCGTTGGCCGAGCGCTGGCGCGTGGTGCAGATCGCCTCGTGCTGGTCGACCTTGCGGCGCTTCGGCCGCGGCCGCCCGACCTGGATCGATCGCGTCGTCGAAGCCGGCGCGCAGCACCTCGTCGCCGCGGCGCGCGCCGCCGAAGCCGATGAAGTGGCGCTGGTCGGCCATTCCACCGGCGGCGCCGTGGCCTGCGCCATCGTGGCGCGCGCGCTCGAGCTCGATCCCGAGCTCGGCCGTTACGGGCCGCGCATCGTGCTCCTGACGCTCGGCTCGGTGATGCCGGCGGTGGCGCTGCATCCGGCCGCGCAAAAAATGCGCGGCATCGTCGCCCGCCTTGCCGCGACGCCGGCGATCGACTGGATCGACTGCCAGTCGCGCAAGGACGTGATGTGCTTTGCCAATTTCGATCCGGTCGCGGGCATCGGCCTGAAACAAGCGAGCGCGGCGCGCTGCAATCCGCTGCTGTGGCGCATCAGCTTCAAGGAAATGATCGCGCCGCAAGACTACGACCGCTTCCGCTGGAGCCATTTCCGCGTCCATTATCAATACATCATGGCCGGCGATCGCCCGGCGCCGTACGATTACGTGCTGCTGGTGGGCGGGCCGATGCCGATCGCCGCATGGCCGCAGCGCGATCGCGAATTTTTCGCAACGTTTCGCGATGCCGCGCCGCTCGATCGCGATGAGTGCCGGCGCGATGCCGTGGTCGGCGCCGCGCCATGAGCCTGCCGCGCCGTCTCGAGCCGGAGCTGCTCGATCAATTGCCGGCCGCCGATCCGCGGGCGATGCGCTCGCGGCGCGACCTGACGCGCATCAACGGCTTCATGGCCAACGCGCGCTGCATGGCGGCGGCGCTGCGCGCGGGCGCCGCCGCACGGCAGCCGCGCTGCATCGTCGATCTCGGCTCGGGCGACGGCCAAGCCATGCTGCGGGTGGCGCGGCAACTGGCGCTGCATTTTTGGCGCGACGTGACCGTCATCCTGCAGGACCGGCAAAATATCGTCAGCGCCGCGACGCGCGACGCCTTCGCGGCTTTGGGCTGGCGCGCCGAGACGGTGAGCGCCGACGTGTTCGACTTCCTCGACCACGCACACTCCTCGCCGATCGACGCCATCACGGCGAATCTGTTTCTGCACCATTTCACCGACGCGCAATTGAGGCGCCTGTTCGCCAGCGCGGCGAAGCTCACTCCGCTGTTCATCGCCTGCGAGCCGCGCCGCGCCAAATTCGTGGTTGAAGTGAGCCGGCTGTTGTGGCTTGCCGGCTGCAACGACGTGTCGGTGCACGATGCGGTGACGAGCGCCCGCGCCGGCTTTACCAACCGCGAGCTGTCGGTCCTGTGGTCGCGTCAATCCAACGGCAAGGGCTGGCAATTGCAGGAGCGGCCGGCGGCCTTGTTCACCCATTTGTTCGCGGCGCGGCTGGCCGGCGACGGGCGCGCGGCGCCACCGGCGGGCTGAAACCATGGCTGCCGCCAGCGAAGCGCCCCTGCCCGCCGCCGACACGAAGCCGGTCCGGCTCACCGGCCTCGCCGCCTTGCGCCTGGGTTTTGACTTCGCGCGCGAGCCGCTGATCGCGACGCGGCGCGCGCACGAGGCGTTCGGGCCGTTCGTGATGCTCGACCGGGCGCTGCCGCTGGTGCGGGCCAAGCACACCGTCATGCTCGGCGTGCCGCTGGTGCTGACGGCGGGCGCCGCATTCCATGCCGAGCTGCTGTCCGATACCGACACCTGGCGCGGCGTCAGCCTGCTGCCCGGCGGACCGCGCGGCTCGGCTGCCCGCCGCATCGGTTCGGGACTGACGCGGCTCACCGGCGAAAAACACACGCATTACCGCAAGCTCGTGCTGCAGCCGCTGCGGCGCGGCGCCGTCGAAGTTGTGGCGGGACGCATGGCGCGGATTGCCGAGGCCGAGGTCGCCTCGTGGCCGCTCGGTGAAGCGATCGACCTTTGGCACTACGTGCGCCGCATCATGCGCAGGCTGGCGCTCGATTTGCTGTTCGGCGGCGAGAACGAAGAGAGCGGCGCCATTGCCGACCTGGTCAGCGTCTTGATGGAGCGCAAATGGGGTACCGGCGCCTTCGCGCTGCCGCTCGACCTGCCATTCACCACTTACGGCCGGATCGTGCGCGATGCCGCCGAACTCGAACGGCGCATGCTCGAATGGGTCGCCGAAAAACGCGGCCGGCCCGATGCGCGCGACCTCGCCGCGATCATCGTCAACAGCGCCGACGCCGATGGCCGTCCGCCCGACGAGGCGGCGATCGTCGGGCAATTGGCGTCGCTGTTCGCGGCTTCATCCGAGGCGAGCCAGAGCGCGCTGACCTGGACGCTGTTTCTCTTGATCGCGCATCCGCGCGTCGCCGCCGACCTGCGCGACGAAGTCCGGCAAAAACTCGGCGCCGGCGCAGCGGCGCTCGAACGCGCGGCCGAGCTTGCCTATCTCGATGCGGTGGTGAAGGAATCCATGCGCCTCTTGCCGCCGGTGCCGATCCAGTTGCGCGTCGCGCAATGCGATACGACCATCGCCGGACACCCGGTGCCGAACAACACGCGCGTCATGCTCAACACGTTTCTCACCAACCGCGCCGGCGAACTCTATCCGCAAGGCGATGCGTTTCGGCCCGAGCGCTGGTCGGCGCTGGCGCCGAGCATGTTCGAATTTCCGGTGTTCAGCGCCGGTCCGCACGCCTGCCCCGGCTATTGGTTCGGCTCGCTCGCGGTGAAGATCGCGCTCGCCGCCATCCTCGCGCGCTGCCGCATGGAATTGCCGCCCGGCGCCCGCGTCGATTACGCGGTCCAGCCGACGTTCCGGCCGCGGCGGCGGCTCGCCGTGGTGTTGCGCCGCGCCGACGACGGCAAGCCGGCCGCAGCCGCGATCGCCGGCACCATCCGCGACCTGGTCAGATTTCCTTAAATCAGATCGTCATTGCGAGCGAAGCGGAGCAATCCAGGATGCGGCGCCGCCGTTCTGGATTGCTTGGTCGCTTCGCTCCTCGCAATAGCGGTTTAAGGAATCGGCCTAACTTCATCGGCCACAAAATGTGCTATGCTGCCGCCACAGGGCGCGCGCCGCTGCGACAGCGACGCGCCAGCAGGCAATGGTCGCCACCACGGAGGGTCGACTCATGAACAGGCTGTGTCTCGTTGCTACTGCCGCCGCGGCTTTGCTGTTCGGCCACGCGGTGTTCGCCGCCACCGATTATCCGACGCGGACGATCACCTTCATCAACCCGTTCGGGCCCGGCAGCGGCAGCGATACGGTCTGCCGTATCCTCGCCGACCCGCTCAGCGCCGCCCTGCATCAGCCCGTCGTCGTCGAGGATCATCCCGGCGCCGACGGAATGCTCTCGGCGTTTTACGTGCATCGTGCTGCGCCCGATGGCTATACGCTGTTGATGGCGACCAACTCGCCGCTATCGGCCGATCCGTTTCTGCACAAGAACGTCCAGTACGATGTGGTCAAGGATTTCGTGCCGATCACGCGAGTGGGCAGCTTCACGCTGATGCTGGTGATCAATCCCAAGCTGCCGATCCATTCGGTCAAGGAGCTGGTCGCCTACGCCAAGGCCAATCCCAACAAACTGTCGATCGCGAGCGGCAACACCGCCGGCATCGTCGCCGGCGACACGCTCGAACACTGGGCCGGGATCAAGATGCTCAACGTGCCCTACAAGTCGACGCCGCCGGCGCTCGACGACATCCTGGGCGGCCGCGTATCGATGATGTTCGCCGACTTCACAACCGCCATGCCGCACATCAAGGCCGGCACGTTGCGGGCGCTGGCGCTCTCGCGCATCAAGCGCAGCGCGCTCTATCCCGAACTGCCGACCATGGACGAGGCCGGGGTCAAGGGCTTCAACCTCGACGCCTGGGCCGGCTTGGTGGCCCCCACCGGCACCCCGCCGGACGTCATCGCCAAGCTCAACAAGGCATTACGGCCGATCATCGACAGTCCGGCGGTGCAAGCGAAGTTCAAGATCATCGGCTTCGACGGCTTTTCCTCCACGCCCAAGGAACTCGGCGACTACATCAAGACCGAGCTCGCCGACTGGAAGAAGATGGTCCAGGACGCCAACATCACGCAGGACTGACCGGCGGTTCTACGCCAACGGGGCACAAAACCTCGGCCATCGTCCGACGTGCGCGGCACAGACGCGCCGCGCAGGATGAGGGCCCAGGATTGGAACTTCGCGTTCCGAGGCTCGGCGTGCGACGAGCAGCTTAGCGCAAGGAAGCAAGGGAAAATCACAACCGCTCCGCCGGCACCGCCATCGCTTTCTCGGCTTCGGATACTTCCAGGGCGGCGCTTCGCAGCTTGGGCAAAATGTCTTCAACCCGGTCAGCCACCACCAGATTGATGTCGCGCGCGTTATAAATGAATTCGAGCCGTTTCATATGATCCAGGAGAGCGCGGAACGGATCCCAAAAACCCTTGATGTTCGCAAGTAGAACCGGCTTTCTGTGGCGCCCGACTTGGAGCCAGGTGAGCTGTTCGACCAATTCCTCCAGCGTGCCCACTCCGCCCGGCAGCGCCACGAAGGCATCGGCGCGCTCAAACATCTTGCGCTTGCGCTCGTGCATGTCCTTGGTAAAAACCAGTTCCTGAGCGAGGCGATGGGGCCGTTCCCGTGGCGCCAGAAATTCCGGAATGATGCCTGTGACATCACCGCCGTGCTCGAGCACGGCTTGGGCGAGCGCTCCCATCAGGCCGACCGAGCCGCCCCCATAGACGAGGCGCACCCGATTCTGTGCGAGCGTCTTGCCGAGCGCCCGGGCGGCTTCGACAAAGGCCGGATCGCTTCCCGCGCTCGATCCGCAATAGACGCACAGCGCATTGATTTCGCTCATGGAGTCATTCTCATCAAACGCTAGATGTGGCGCGGATTCGCGCCCACGGCAAGCGCTTGGCGCCGGCTCGGCGCCGCGCAAGCCGCGCCGCGTCCTGCCCGTGCGCGGCACGGCAAAACCCTCTATATGACGCGGGCGGCGCCATCGCCGCGTTCCGGGTCCGGTCAGCCGATGAGCGATGTCCAACGGCCAGCACACGCGGTAAGGCGCGAGGTCAGCGCCGACGGCGGGGCGCTGTTGTCGACGCTCGTGCATCTGTGGCCCTACGTCTGGCCGTCCGACCGGCGCGACCTCAAAGCGCGCGTTCTTGTCGCCAGCGTACTGATCTTCGCCGCCAAGCTGGCGACCATCGCCGTGCCCTTCACCTTCAAGTGGGCGACCGACGCCCTCGCCGGCCACGGCACCGCGCCGCTCGGGCCCGATGACGTCATCGCCTGGGCGCTGGCGACGCCGGTGATGATGACGCTCGCCTATGGCGGCATGCGCATGATCATGGCGGTGCTCACCCAGTCGCGCGACGCCGTCTTCGCCAAGGTGGCGATGTACGCCGTGCGGCGGCTCGCCACGCGCACGTTCGATCACATGCACCTCTTGTCGCTGCGCTTCCATCTCGAGCGCCGGACCGGCAGCCTGACGCGCATCCTGCAACGCGGCCGCGATGCCATCGAAACCATCGTGCGCATGCTGCTCTTGCAGCTGGCGCCGACCATCGTCGAGGTCGCGCTGGTGGCCTGGGTGCTGCTGTTCCACTTCGATTGGCGCTACCTCGTCGTGATCATGGCGACGGTGGCGCTGTATATCGGCTTCACCTTTTACGCGACCGAGTGGCGCATCGGCATCCGCCGCGACATGAACTTGAGCGACAACGACGCCAACGCCAAGGCCATCGATGCGCTGCTCAACTACGAGACGGTCAAATATTTCTCCGCCGAGGAGCGCGAGGCCGCGCGTTACGACCGCGCGATGGCGCGCTACCAGGAAGCCAGCGTGCGCGCCTACGTGTCGCTGAGCGTGCTCAATGCCGGGCAGGCGGTCGTGTTCACGATCGGGCTCGCCGCCGCCATGGTGCTGTGCGCCTACGGCATCGAGCAGCACCGCAACACGGTCGGCGATTTCGTCATGATCAACGCCATGATGATCCAGCTCTACCAGCCGCTCAATTTCATGGGCATGGTCTATCGCGAGATCAAACAGGCGGTGATCGACATCGAGACCATGTTCGCGCTGCTGGCGCGCCAGCCGGATATCGAGGATCGCCCCGGCGCGCGGCCGCTTGCCGTGCGCGCCGGCACCATCCGCTTCGACGACGTCTCGTTCGCCTATGAGCCGGCGCGGCCGATCCTGAAAAACCTGAGCTTCGAGGTGGCAGCCGGCCATACCGTCGCCATCGTCGGCCCTTCCGGGGCCGGCAAATCGACCATCTCGCGGCTGTTGTTCCGCTTCTACGACGTGACCGGCGGCCGCGTCCTGATCGACGGCCAGGATGTTCGCGACGTGACGCAGAGCTCGCTGCGCGGCGCGATCGGCATGGTGCCGCAGGACACCGTGCTGTTCAACGACACCATCCGCTACAACATCCGCTACGGCCGCTGGGACGCGACCGACGCCGAAGTCGAAGAGGCGGCGCGGCTCGCCCAGATCGACAGCTTCATCCGGCTCGCGCCCAAGGGCTACGAGACCGAGGTCGGCGAGCGCGGCCTCAAACTCTCCGGCGGCGAGAAGCAGCGCGTCGCCATCGCCCGCACCATCCTCAAGGCGCCGCCGATCCTCCTGCTCGACGAGGCGACCTCGGCGCTCGACAGCCACACCGAAAAGGACATCCAGGACGCGCTCGACCGCGTCGCCAGGAACCGCACCACGCTGGTCATCGCCCACCGGCTCTCCACCATCGTCGGCGCCGACGAGATTCTCGTTCTCGACAAGGGCGCGATCGTCGAGCGCGGCAGCCACGATCAGCTGCTCGCGCACCACGGCCTCTACGCCAGCATGTGGAACCGCCAGCGCGAGGCAGAGCTGGCGCGCGAAATCCTCGAAGAGGCCGCGGAGGAAGAGGTTGCGCCGAACCGCAATCCGCCGGAACTGCCTGAAGCGCGCGAAGAACTCGTGCCGGCCGCCGATGCGGCGGAGTAATGTCGTCGACGGACAGAATGATCAAATGCCGCAGCAGCGAGCAGAGGAAGCCGTCGATCGCAACGGCCAGCGTCGTTCCGAACAAATCAGGATGTCGAGGGTGAAACCGCTTTGCGGCGCCGAAGGCGCCCTTGACATCCTGATTTGTTCGAAACTTTCTACAGCCGTTGCGATCGACGGCGCGAAGCGCCCATCCTAATCATGTCCGTCATCCAATCCATCCGCTCGCAACTGGTGCCGATTCACCCCGAAGGCTATCCGTTCGTCGGCGGCTTCGCGCTCGTCAGCCTGGTCCTGTTCTGGCTGTGGCCGCCGCTCGGCTGGCTCGGCACGCTGATGACGCTCTGGTGCGCCTATTTCTTCCGCGACCCGCCGCGGGTGACGCCGGTGCGCGACGGCATCGTGGTAGCGCCGGCCGACGGCCGCGTCAGCCGGATCGTCAATGCCGTACCGCCGGCCGAGCTCGAGCTTGGCAGCCGGCCGCTGCCGCGCATCTCCATCTTCATGAGCGTGTTCGACTGCCACGTGAACCGCAGCCCGGTGGCTGGGCGCATCGAGCGCATGGTCTACCGCGCCGGCAAATTTTTTAACGCCGATCTCGACAAGGCGAGCGAACACAACGAGCGCAACGCCTTGGTGATCGCGAGCGCCGGCGGGCAACGCATCGGCGTCATCCAGATCGCGGGGCTGGTGGCGCGGCGCATCGTGCCGTTCGTGCGCGAGCGCGAGGCGGTCGCCGCCGGGCAGCGCATCGGCATGATCCGCTTCGGCTCGCGCGTCGACGTCTATCTGCCCGCGGGCACGCGCGCTTTGGTCGCCCAGGGGCAGAGCGCCGTCGCCGGCGAAACCGTGCTCGCCGACTTTCAGGCGCTCGACGCCGGACGCACGTTCCGCCTCGGCTGACGGTGCATTCGCCGGGCGCCGGACGGCGGAGCCCGCCGATGGCAGGACGCCGGCCGAACCGTTATATTGGCGGCATGGTCATGCCCCAGCGCGACGTTCGCGGAACGAGGCTGCCGCGGCTGCGGCGGCGGCGCTTCCGCCGCATTCCGGTGCGCGTGCTGGTGCCGAACGTGATCACGCTGTTGGCGCTCTGCGCCGGGCTGACCGCGATCCGCATGGCGTCCGAGGACCGCTACGCGCTGGCGCTCGCGGCCATCGTTTTGGCCGCCGTTCTCGACGCCATCGACGGCCGGCTGGCGCGGCTCTTGAAGGGCACCTCGCGGTTCGGCGCCGAGCTCGACAGCCTCTCCGACTTCGTCAATTTCGGCGTGGCGCCGGCGCTGGTCCTCTATTTCTGGGGCTTGCACGAGCTCAAATCGGCCGGTTGGATCGCCGCCCTGGTATTCGCGATCTGCGCCGGCTTGCGGCTTGCCCGTTTCAACGTGATGCTGGACGATCCGGACCGGCCGGCCTGGACGAGCAATTTCTTCGTCGGCATGCCGGCGCCGGCCGGCGCCATCACCGTGCTGCTGCCGATCTACGCCTCGTTTCTCGGCCTGCCGCGCTCCTCGCTGCTGATCTTCCTGACGCTCCTTTATACGCTTTGCATCGCCTCCTTAATGGTGTCCCGGCTGCCGGTTTTTTCCGGCAAGCGCGTCGGCAACCGCGTGCCGCCCGAGCTGGTCGGGCCGGTGATCGTCGTCGTGGTTTTGTTCTTCGCGCTGTTGATCGCGTATCCGTGGGAGCTCCTGACCGCCGCCACGCTTGCTTATCTTTCGAGCCTGCCGTTCGGCTGGCTGTCCTATCGCGGCTACGAGCGCCGCTCGCGCGAGAGTCGATCCGAGGCGCAGCCGCCGGCGACGCACTCGCCGCCGATCGCCGCCGGTCTGGTGCGGCCGCCCGAAGACGAGGACCGGCCGCCGCGCCTGAACTGACGGCGCGATGGCGCTGCGATCATCTGCGACCGCCGCCGCGATCAAAAAAAGCCGTTGCAGGCGATCGGCTCGGAGTATCCGGTCGGCGCGGAGTTGGAATCGCTGACCGGCACGCCGTCGCAGCCGGGCTTGCGGTCGAAGTTCTGCTCGGCGAAGCGATCGAATTGATACTTGATGCCGAGACCGCCGTTGACGTGGTCCATGTTGTGATAGACGACCAGATAATGCAGCTGCTGCGGCGACAGCGGCAGCAGCATGACCGTGCAGGGCGTCGCCGTCCCGAAGGCCGTCAGGTTGGCGCCGATGCAAGGATCCGTGGTGCCCGTCACCGTCGCGAAAGCGACGCTGCACGACGCCGGCACCCCCGACAGCGGTTCATGGGTGTTCGGATCGACGATCGCCGCACCGACCGGGGGCGGCGGCTTTATGCATCGCTCGCTGGTCAGCGCTGAGCTGTTCGGGCCGTAGAAGATCTCGGTCGCGTTGATGTCGGGCGCGAACTCGAGGGGCTCGTCGAGCAGTACTGGATTTCCAAGATCGATGTCGCCGTGCAGAATCAGGATCGGCATCGTCTTGAATTTTTGAATGCCGAGGTCGCCGCGCGATGCGAAGTAGTGCGCGGACCGCCAGTTATAGCCCATCACGCCCGTCGTGTCGGGATAGTACGGAATCTTGCCGGTACTATCGACCGCGCCGCTGCCCGCGGCGGCCACGCCCGTCGGGTCGAAAACCATCGTGCCTCCGGATCCCGGCACGGTACACGCCGAAGGATCGCTCATGTGCAGTAAGTTGCAGCCCGCCAAGCCGTTCAGGTAGTTCAGGCTGAGATCCGTAAAACCTTCGATGACCGCGAACGCATTGACCGGCGCGCCCTGCTCGACGGCGCGATAGGTGATGCAGCCGCCGTGCGAATAGCCGAACATGAACAGATCGCCGTTCCAGGCGGTCGTCGGGTTGTTCTGGTCGAACGAGGTCGTGATGTGGAGCTGCTGGCTGGGATCGCTGGGATTGCCGAGCGTGACGGTGCCGATGTGATGCACCAAAATATCGACGAGCGCCATCACGTCGGTCACCTCGCCCATGCAGAACTCGGACGAACCATCCGTTTTCGTCGAGCCCGATTTCCACGTGTTGGTGGCGAACGCCGGGCTCTGCGACGTGATGGAGATGCTCTCGGCGCGGTAGGACGACATGGCGAAAATCCAGCCGCGCTTGGCCCAATCGATGCATTGGCCGAGATCGTCGGCGACCGGGGTGGGCATGCTTTGCGACGGCAGGAGGATCGGCGGCGGCGCGCTGGTCCACCCGGTGCTGGTTATTTTGCCGTGCAGGCTGCCGATATCCCCCTGTGGACCATAGTCGGCGCCGCCGTGGTTATAGATGACCAGCGGATAATTGCCGTTCTGCTTCGGTGCGCAAACGAGCGCGTAGATGGTGATGCTGTTGTTGGCCGCGCCGACGTTGTACGAGCCGACGCTCCAGGCGACCGAAGGATAGTTTGTATTGTTTGAGGGAGGTGGAGGGGGAGGTGGAGGTGGAGTGGGAGGGGGAGGTGGATTCGCTACCATCCCCGCCACGGTCGTCCACGACGCCGGCCCGCCGCCGACGCCGTATTGATCGAACAGCACGGTGGAATCGCCGTCGGAAAATTGCGCGGCGGCCGTCTCGGGGTCGCTCGCGTAGAGCGGCGATTGCTGCATGGACTTGAGCGCGTCGGCGCTGAATGTCAGCAAGTTAGTGCTGCCGACCGAGGCAAAGAGTTCAAGGTGCCCCTGGCTGGTCGGCAGCCCGGCGGCGAAGGAGAGCTGCGGCGCCCAGTAATTGGCCGCCAGCGCGCCCGTCGGGGTGTAGCTCCACGGATAGAGCTTATAATTGTAGTTCACGCATATCGGCTTGTTGTTGACGGTATGGCAGCGTACCCCGCCGTAGGTTTTTCCGGAGTTGGCAGCTTGCGTGGTGCCGATGGGTTGCAGGGCGCCGGTGTTCTGGTCGACCGCCTTGATGGTGACGGTCTGCCCGGCGCCGAGGACCCAGCCGCTCAACGTCACCGCTGCACCGGATTGGGCGGCCGTTCGGCTCGACGGACTGAAGACGCCGTAGACCTGGGCCGCAACGGGCGGCGCACCAAGCGCCAGTACGAGAGGCGAGTACAGAAAGGCAGCGCAGATCGATAGAACACGGCGCATGGTGGCCCCCTTTTCCTATGCGGCGCGGCGAAGGCTATGCCGGCTTGTTTCTTATAGTAGTTCAGCGGCATGCTCACAACGACCAGCGACCGCATGGTATCGCGCCGCAAACGGCGGCCGTTGCCTTTAAGTAAATGTCGTGATTGCCGCGAAAGCAAAAATCCAAAGCCCGACGAAGCGGGTTCGCGCGTTCCGCGGCGCGCGTGATCAACGCATGTTAAAACCTCGGGTCGCGTCTCACTTCGGCAGCGGATGGCCGGGCATCAGATCGTAGGGATGCGCCCAGCCGGGCAGCTTTTTGATCCGGTCAAGCCAAGCAGCGATGTTGCTGTGCGCCGCGGCAATATCGAAGCCGAACTCTTCGGCCGGATAGTAGAGATACCCAACGAGCGACAAGTCGGCGATGGTCGGCGCGGCGCCGACAAGGTACGGGCCATTGGCCAGGCGCTTGTCGAGGATGCCGAGCGCGTTGTCGATGCGGCCCTTGAGGAATTCCATGACCGCGGGATGACCCGGCTGCTTGGCGAAATTGCGCAGGAAGCGATACGGCCCGAGCATGCCGTTGACCTTCTGATTGTCGAAGATGATCCAGCGCAGCGCTTCGAGCCGCGCCGCATCGCCCTGCGGCAGAAATTTTTTGCAGCCCTCGGCGAGATAGCTGAGGATCACGCCGGACTGGCTGAGTTTTTTGGCGCCGTGCACCAGCACGGGCACCTCGCCCATTTCGTTGACGGTGCTGCGGAATTCAGGCGTGCGCTGCAAGCCGGCGCCGAAAAAGTCGACGAAGACCGGTCGCCAGTCGGCGCCGATCAGATTGAGCATCAGCGCCGCCCGATAGGCGTTGCCGGATTGCGCAAAGCAGTAGAGTTCGTATTCGGCCATGCGGCTTCCTTTCGTTCAACGTGCGGCTTGCCGGGCGAGCGTCAGCGTCCCGCTTGCGCCCTCGGCCTGGAAATGATCGCCCGCATAGGCAAAGCGCGCCAGCGGCTGACCTTTGAAGTCGCGGATGACGAGCGCATCGTCCTCGAACGTCCATTTGCGGCTGGTGAAAAAATTGCCCGGACAGCCGCCCTCAGGCGCGACCGTGCCTTGCGCCGCGGCGGCGCCCGGCGCGGCGGCAACGACGCCGAAGGTCATGAAGCAGGCGCCGCCCGCGGCCGCGGCCAGCCGCCATCGTCCGG
>JASHQS010000241.1 GCA_030038995.1 Xanthobacteraceae bacterium | reverse complement strand
AGCGAAAGCGTCGACGTGACCTTGCCGGTGCGCGAAGCGCCGTTCGAGGTCGGCCGCGTGCATCCGATCACGCAAGTCATCGACGAACTGACGGCGATCTTCGCCGACATGGGTTTCGCCATCGCCGAAGGGCCCGACATCGAGACCGACGACTACAATTTCGCCAAGCTCAATTTCCCGCCGGACCATCCGGCGCGCGACATGCACGACACGTTCTTCTTCAAGCCGAAGCCGGACGGCACGCGCTTATTGTTGCGCACCCACACCTCGCCCGTGCAGGTGCGCACCATGCTGAGCCAAAAGCCGCCGATCCGCGTCATCATTCCCGGCCGCACCTACCGCAACGACAGCGACCAGACCCACACCCCGATGTTCCACCAGGTCGAAGGCCTCGTGATCGACAAGGGTTCGCATCTCGGCCATCTCAAATGGATCCTGGAGGAGTTCTTCAAGGCGTTTTTCGAGGTCGACAAGGTCGGCATGCGCTTTCGGCCGTCGTTCTTTCCGTTCACCGAGCCGTCGCTCGAAGTCGACATCCAGTGCCGCCGCGACAAGGGCGAAATCCGCTTCGGCGAAGGCGACGACTGGATGGAGATTCTCGGCTGCGGCATGGTGCACCCGAACGTGCTGAGGAATTGCGGACTCGATCCCGACGTCTACCAGGGCTTTGCCTGGGGTTTGGGCATCGACCGCATCGCCATGCTCAAATACGGCATGCCCGATCTGCGCGCCTTCTTCGAGGCCGACGTGCGCTGGCTCTCGCATTACGGCTTCCGCCCGCTCGACTTTCCGACGCTGGCGGGAGGGGGCTGAGCGGAACTGAAGCGCGCTTGTCAGGGGTGGGAGGGATTCCGCCCAAAATCTCGCTATATTGGCAAGCGAGGAGATGGCAATGGATGACAAGCAAATCGCCGGATTAGCCGACAGGACCTTAAAGCCTTTCTTGGGGCCGCTCGGGTTTGATCATGTCGCGGTCGAGCCGGGACGCGATCACGATGATGCTCCCTCCCTGTTCGTTACCGCATACTACCAGCCTGGTAGTGAGGTCCCGCAGGGAGACGTTCTTCTGAAGGCTCTCGGAGCTTTGCACAAAGCATTTCTCGATGCCGGAGAAGAGCGATTTCCTTATCTCGACCACCGGTTTGCCGGCGAAGAGGAATCTGAGGACGGCGCATTGGACGGCGATACGAGTGCGCCGTCACAATGATCGAAGATCGTCTTCTGGCTGTGGCCCATGATCTCAGCCGCCGTACCGGCCGCCGGCCGCGGGAAGCTTTCATGCGTAGGGCGGTCAGCACCGCGTATTATGCCATGTTCCACGCGCTTGCCCGCCTCTGCGCCGATCAACTCGTCGGCGGCATTCACGCCAAGACGGCGCCGTGGGCCCGCGTCTATCGTGCGCTTGAACACAAACCCGCCAAAACCGTTCTCCGCAGCGTGGGAGCGGTCGGATTAGCTTCTGAAATCGTCGCTTTTGGTGAAGCGTTCGCGCTGCTCCAGGAGCGACGATATCAAGCGGACTACGATCCGGCTCCCTTTCGCTATTACTTCAATCAGACGGCCGCTCTCATCAACTTGGCCGAAACGGCCATTCACGGACTTAATTCGCTCGGTGCAGATGAGCGTCGAGCACTCGCCACTCTCCTTCTTTTTAAGCAGCGCTGAGCCATGATGAAATTCACCCTGGCTTGGCTCAAGGAGCACCTCGAGACCGACTGCTCGCTCGGTGAGATTGCCGGCAAGCTGACCATGATCGGGCTCGAGGTCGAGCGCATCGACGACAAGGGCAAGCTGTTGGCGCCGTTCGTCGTCGCCCGCGTCATCGACGCCAGGCCGCATCCGAATGCCGACCGGCTGCGCGTCTGCATGGTCGATAGCGGCGACGGCAAGCCGATCCAGGTGGTGTGCGGCGCGCCCAATGCGCGCACCGGCATGAAGGGCGTGTTCGTGCCGCCCGGCGCGTTCATCCCCGGCAAGGCCATGACGCTTGCAGTCGGCACCATTCGCGGCGTCGAGAGCCGCGGCATGCTGGTGTCCGAGTTCGAATTGCAAATCTCCGACAACCACGAAGGCATCATCGAGCTGCCGGACGATGCGCCGGTCGGCGCCAATTACGCGCGCTGGGCCGGTCTCGACGATCCAATGATCGAGATCAACCTGACGCCGAACCGCGGCGACTGCACCGGCGTGCATGGCATCGCCCGCGATCTCGCTGCAGCCGACATGGGCCGGTTCAACGATCCGGCGATCAAGCCGGTCAAGGGTGCGTTTCCCTGTCCGGTGACGGTGACGCTCGACTTCGGCGCCACGCCGTCGCTCTGCCCGGCCTTCGCGCTGCGGCTCGTGCGCGGCGTCAAGAACCGTCCCTCGCCGGCATGGCTGCAGCGGCGCCTCACCGCGATCGGGCTGCGCCCGATCAATGCGCTGGTCGATATCACGAACTTCATCACCTACGACCGCGGCCGGCCGCTGCACGTGTTCGACGCCGGCAAAGTGCAGGGAAACCTCACGGTGCGGCGCGCGCGCCCAACAGAGACGCTACTGGCGCTCGACGGCAAGACCTATACGCTCGACGACAATATCTGCGTCATCGCCGACGCGGCCGGCGTGGAATCGCTCGCCGGCATCATGGGCGGCGAGAAGACCGGCTGCTCGGAGGCGACCACCGACGTGCTCATCGAATCGGCGCTGTGGGAGCCGGCCAATATCGCGCAGACGAGCCGCAAGCTCGGCATCCACTCCGACGCCAGCTACCGCTTCGAGCGCGGCGTCGATCCGGCCTTCATGCTGCCCGGCCTCGAACTCGCCGCCGGCATGGTGCTCGATCTATGCGGCGGCACGGCTTCCGAGGTCACCGTGGCGGGCAACGCGTCGCCGCCCGAGCGCATCATCGACTTTCCGCTTTCCGAGCTGAAACGCCTGTCCGGCCTGTCGGTGCCGCTGCCGGAAATGCGTGGTGTGCTCGAACGCCTCGGCTTCTTCGTTGCCGGCCAGGGCGAGCGGATCAAAATCGCGGTGCCGTCGTGGCGCCCCGACGTGCACGGCAAGGCCGATATCGTCGAGGAAGTGGTGCGCATCGCCGGCGTCGACCGCGTGCCCGCGACGCCGTTCGACCGCGGCGAGGCGCCGCGCCAGCCGATGCTCACGCCGATCCAGTCGCGCACTCGCAAGGCCAAGCGCGCGCTCGCCGCGCGCAATCTGGTCGAAGCGGTGACATGGTCGTTCATCGACAAGAAGCAGGCCGAAATATTCGGCGGCGGCAAGCCGGAGCTTGCCTTGGCCAATCCGATCGCGGCCGATCTCTCCGACATGCGGCCGAGCCTCATTCCCGGGCTGATCGCCGCGGCGCAGAACAACGCCGACCGCGGTTTTGCCGACGTCGGGCTGTTTGAAGTGGGCCAAATCTTTCACGGCGACCAACCGGCCGATCAGTTCACCGCCGCCGCCGGCGTGCGCCGCGCGCTGGCAAAACCCTCAGGCATCGGCCGGCACTGGAACAAGCGCGACGGCGAAGTCGACGCCTTCGACGCCAAGGCCGACGCCTTGGCCGTGCTCGCCGCGGCGGGCGCGCCGGCGGCGGCGCTGCAAGTCGCGCCCGGCGGGCCGCCTTGGTTTCATCCCGACCGCAGCGGCACCATCCGGATCGGTCCGCAAAACGTTTTGGGCCATTTCGGCGAACTGCATCCGAGCGCGCTCGAAGCGCTCACGGCCGACGGGCCCGTCGTCGCCTTCGAGGTCATCCTGGAGCGCATTCCCGAGCCGAAGGCCAAGGCGACGCGCGCCAAGCCGGCGCTCGATCTGCCGCCGTTCCAGCCGGTGCAGCGCGATTTCGCCTTCGTGGTCGAGCGCGGCGTCAAAGCCGTCGATGTGGTGCGCGCCGCCGCGGGCGTCGATCGCAAGCTGATCAGTGCGGTGAATGTTTTCGACGTCTATGAGGGACCCGGCATCGAGCCCGGCAAGAAATCCATCGCCATCGCGGTAACGCTGCAGCCGCGCGAGCGGACCATGACGGACGCCGAGATCGAGGCGCTGGCCGCGAAAATCGTCGCCGCAGTCGGCCAGCGCACCGGCGGCGTGCTGCGCGCGTAGCCTTGCCGCATCAGCGCGGCGCACGGCGGCGATACGACCCTTTGCGGCGACGTGGCGGACGCTTCTCCTCGGGGGCCGCTTCGCGCACGCCGGCCAGCCGGCGCAAAGCCGCGGCGGCGGCGCGTTCGCCGGATTCCCAGGCGCCGCCGACGGTGCCCCACAGCGTGTCGTGCGCCGCCTCGCCGGCATACCAAACGACGTCATGGATCGGCTCGGCTAAGACGCGGCGCGCCCCCTCTGCGCCTGGCACCGCCGCCGACATGGCGCCGAGAAAACGCGCATCGGCATTCCAGCGCGTCGCGCCGGCGCGGCTCACCGCCTTCTTGATTTCGCCGCCGTACAGCTTCGTCAGCCAGTCGGCGGCAAAATCGACCATCGCGGCCTCGCCCTGCCCCGACAGCTCGCGTCCGAACGCGCCGGCAACTTCGATCAGGCACAATTGCGAGCCCGATACGTTGGCGAGGATGGCGGCGGTGTGCGTGTCCGACGATTTCTCGAACACCAGATCGTCGCTGTCGAGACCGAGCGGATTGCCCGACAGTTCGAGCGCGATGTGGTCGTAGCTGCCGAGCGAGAGATTATTGCAGGCCTCGACCACGCGCCGCGGCAGCTCCGGCGTGAAACGAATTTGGCCGGAGGCCATCACGTTCGTCGATACCGTCACGATCGCGGTGCGCGCGGCGATCGTGCCGTTCGGCGTTTCCACCGCAACGCCGCGGCTTATGTCGATCGCGCTCGCCGGCGTACCGAGCCGGGCCGATAAGCCGGTCGCCAGCGACGCCAGCAACGCGCCAAAGCCCTGGCGGGCGAACGCGTCGGCCCGCCGCTCCGGCGCGCGCGCGAAATCGACGGCGGAGAGTTGCGCCAAATCCTTGCCGCACATGAACGGCCCGAGCACGAATTCGACGGTCGGCCGCCAATCGCCGAGGTCGTTTGGCAGCGCCTGCGCGCATGACGAATCGCCCTTGCGCGCGGCGTCGGCGATGGCGCGGGTGGCGCGCACCTGGGCGGACAGAAAATCTTCGAGCTCGCCCTCGCGCGCATAGCGCAGCCCGATGCGCACCTTTTGACTCTGCGGCGCCGGATAGATTTCGATGCCGCCGCGCGGCGCCAGCGTGGTGACCGGATTGGTGCCGGGGAAATGAATCCAATGGGCGCCGCGGTCGAACGGAACGCCGAAGCTGCGCGTATCGGTGATGCAGCGGCCGCCGATCCGGTCGCCGGCCTCGATGAGCACGTAGCGGCGGCCGGCGGCGGCGATGCGCCGCGCGGCGGCGATGCCGGCAGCGCCGGCGCCGATGATGACGACGTCGAATTCGGCCAAGTTCGCGGCCGGCGCGGCCGGCGCCGCCAGCGCCGGGCGCGCCGCCAGCGCGGCAGCGGCGGCGACGAACGAGCGGCGGCTTAATCGCGGCATGGTTTCCGATTGCTTGTCGGCTCGCCGCAGATTGCCCGAACGGCATGCCGCAGGCAAACCTCAGGCTTAAGTTTCAGTAAGCGACGACGGCGTCGCGTGAACCAAATTGCAACAGAGATCGAATAAATTCTTCGCCAACAAAGATGCGGCGAGGTCGGGAGGAGCCGTGAGCCGGATGCTCGATGCCATAGGGCGGCTGATCGCCCGCTATCTCGACGAGCCGGTGGCCGGCTACGAGCCGTTCACGCCGAGCGACCCGGAGGCGTTGCGCCAGTCGCTGCAGCAAGGCGACGTCGTCTTGGTCGAGGGCAACGCCCGCATCTCCGGCGTGATCAAATACCTTACGCAGTCGACGTGGTCGCATTCGGCGCTCTATGTCGGGCCGCTCGCCGGCCGCGCCAGCGCCGACGGCGAGCCGCACGTGCTGATCGAGGCCAATGCCGGGGAGGGCGTCGTCTCCGCGCCGCTGTCGAAATACACGCGCTTTCACACCCGCATCTGCCGGCCGGTCGGGCTGACCGAGGCCGACTGCGCCATCGTCTGCGCCTACGCCATCGATCGGCTCGGCTTCGCCTACGACCTGAAAAACATCATCGACCTGATGCGCTATCTGTTTCCGCTGCCGGTGCCGCCGCGCTGGCGCCGGCGCATGATCGCGCTCGGCTCGGGCGATCCGACCCGGCTCATCTGCTCGGCGCTGATCGCCGACGCGTTTTCCGCGGTGCGCTATCCGATCCTGCCCAAGATCACGCTCACCGGCAGCCGGCAGGCGCGCGAGCAGATTCTCGAGATCCGCCATTCTTCGCTGTATTGCCCGCGCGACTTCGACATCTCGCCGTATTTCAACATCGTCAAGCCGACGATCACCAAGGGATTCGATTATAAATCGCTGCACTGGGCCGACCTGCCGCTACCGCTCGCCGAGACGTGCGTGCCGCTTGCTCCGCAGGCCGCGAGGACGGCGGACGACGACGCCGGTGTCATGGCCGCCTGACCGGGCGCTATTGACGAGCGTTCATGCCTGCTCACGACTGCCGATGTGCCGCGGCTTGGTGCCGGCGATGCGCCGGGCGCCGAGCGCGACCGCAAAGGTGACGACCAGAAAGCGCGCCAGATGATGCGCACCGACGTAGACGGGATCGAGATGCAGCGCCAGCGCCAGCACCATCATGGTGTCCTGCGCTCCGGGCGCGAACGCGATGACGACGTTGGCGGTCGGTAACGACAAGAAGCGGGTGACGATGAGCATGAAGAACGTCGCCACCGCCATCGATACCGCGAACGAGCCGAACGCGGCGCCGAGAAAGCCGACCAGCATCCGCGGCGTGGTATTGGCGAAGCGCGAGCCGACGACGCCGCCGAGCACGATCACCGCGCTCGCGCCGGTCCACCACGGCAGCACCGCGTGAATGAAACCGGTGCCGTGCAGGGTCGCCGAACCGGCCATGGCGCCGAACAACAGTCCGCCGGGAAACCGCAGCCGCTGAAATATGAGCGCGCAGGCGGTTGCGGCCGCGACCAGGAGCGCCATTTCGCCGAGCACCGCGATGCCGGCGGGGCCGCGCGCGGCCGCGACCGCCGGCACTACGAGCCCGAACAGCGCCAAACCGTTCGGCAGGCCGACCACGAGGAGCAAAATCCGCACGGTCTGCACGATCGCAATGGCGCGCAGATCGCCGCCGAGCTCCGTCGACAGCGAGATCACCTGCGCGAGCGAGCCGGGACTGGCGCCGAGCAGCGCCGATAACGGGTCCCATCGATGCACGACGCGCAGATACCGCGACGTGGCGAGCATCATGACGACCGCGGCGAGCATCAACAGCGCGATGCTGGTGGGCCACGCAGTCACGCCGCGCAGCGTCTGCGGCGTCACCACCGCGCCGAGCAGGATGCCGACGATGACGTAGCAGATGCGGGCAAGCCCGAGCGGCACCTTGACCGGACGGCCGCACAGCGCCGCCGCCGCGACGGCCAGGACCGAGCCGGACACCAGCCCCGCGGGCAAGCCGAGCCACGCGAACGTCACGCCGCCGCAAAGCGCGATCGCCAGCGTCTCGGCAACGTCGAGGACGGCGCGGCGCGGCGGCAGGGCAAAGACCATCGGCCATGAATGCCTTCGCCGCGCGACGCGGTCAAATAAACGCCACGCCGGCGCGGCTCGAGACGATAGACACGCCTGACAAACTGTGGTGACCTTGCCCAAGGCATGCGCGCCGCACCGAAAAATCGCGCCGTGACGTAAGGGGAGCGCCGTGTTGCATGGGTGGGTCGTCTTCCTCATTGCGCTCGGCTATATCGGATTTTTGTTCCTGATCGCGAGCTACGGCGACCGCGTGCGCACGGCGGCGGCCAGCTCGCCGCTTTGGATCTATCCGCTGTCGCTCGCCATCTATTGCTCGTCGTGGACCTTTTTCGGCTCGGTCGGACTGGCATCGCGCACCGGCTACGATTTTCTGGCCATCTATATCGGCCCGATCCTCATGGTCGGGCTCGCCTATCCGCTGATTGTGCGCATCGTGCGGCTCGCCAAAGGCCAGAACATCACCTCGATCGCCGACCTGATCGCGGCGCGCTACGGCAAGAGCCAGGCGGTCGCCGCCACCGTGGCGCTGATCGCGATCGTCGGCATGATTCCCTACATCGCGCTGCAGCTCAAAGCGGTGTCGTCGTCGGTCAGCACTATCTTGGGCGGCGCGCCGCAGCCGATGCTCGGCGACAGCGCGCTGTTCATCGCGCTGTTCATGGCGACGTTCGCCGTGCTGTTCGGCACCCGGCATATCGACGCCACCGAGCACCAGGACGGGCTGATGCTGGCGATCGCCACCGAGTCGATCGTCAAACTGGTGGGCTTTCTCGCCGTCGGCGTGTTCGTGACCTTCGTCATGTTCCACGGCCCGCTCGACCTGCTGGCGCGCGCCATGGCGCGGCCGCCGATCGCGGCCATGCTGAGCACGCCGCCGCAGTTAACGAGCTTTGTCGCCATGACGGCGTTGGCGCTGTTTGCGGTCGTGCTGTTGCCGCGGCAGTTTCACGTCACCGTGGTCGAGAACCGCCGCGAGGCCGAAATCCGCCGCGCCGCCTGGCTGTTCCCGCTCTATCTTGTCCTGATCAACATTTTCGTGCTGCCGATCGCGCTCGCCGGCCTGTTGAACTTCCCGGTCAGCCGCTTCGGCGGCGACATGTTCGTGCTGGCGCTGCCGCTTAACGCCCATTCGCCGCTGCTGACGCTGGTGGCGTTCGTCGGTGGCCTGTCGGCGGCGACCGCCATGGTGATCGTGGAATCGGTGGCGCTTGCCATCATGGTTTCCAACGACATCGTCGTGCCGCTGGTGCTCAAGCGGCGCGTGCTGCTCAGCGGCGATGGCAACGACGCCGGCGCCGGCGCGCGGCTCCTCAAGACGCGGCGACTTGCCATCTTCGTCATTCTGTTTCTCGCTTATGCCTATTATCGGTTCGCCGGCGAGGCGCAGCTGGCCTCGATCGGGCTGTTGTCGTTCGCCGCCATTGCGCAATTTGCGCCGGCCTTGTTCGGCGGGCTCGCCTGGCGGCGCGGCAACGCCCGCGGCGCCATCGCCGGCATGAGCGCCGGCATCCTGGTTTGGTTCTACACGCTGTTACTGCCGAGCTTTTCCGACGTCGGCCTGATCAGTGCCCACATGCTGGCCGGCGGCCCGTGGGGCGTGGCGGCGCTGCGGCCGCAGGCGCTGTTCGGCATCGATCTGCCGCCGCTCGTCCACGGCGTGCTGCTCAGCCTCGTCGCCAACTTCGCCTGTTATATCGCCGGCTCGTTGAGCCGCCGGCCGACGGCGATCGAAAGCGTGCAGGCCGACGTGTTCGTGCCGCCGGCGCTGGCGCCGATCCTGGTGCCGCGGGCGCCGACGTTCCGGCTGCGGCGCGCTTCGGTCTCGATCGAAGAGCTGATCGCCACCGTGGCGCGCTATCTCGGCGAGGAGCGCACCAGGGAGTCGTTCAAGAACTTCGCCGCCGCGCGCCGCATCGGCCTCGAGCCGCGCTCCGAGGCCGACATTGCGCTCTTGCAATACGGCGAGTATCTGTTGGCGTCGGCGATCGGCGCCGCCTCGTCGCGGCTGGTGCTGTCGCTGTTGCTGCGCAAGCGGACGCCGTCGACCAAGGCGGCGTTAAAGCTGCTCGACGACGCCAATGCGGCCATTCACTACAATCGCGAGATTCTGCAGACCGCGCTCGACCACGTGCGCCAGGGCATCGCGGTGTTCGACAAGGACCTGGCGCTGGTGTGCTGGAACCGCCAGTTCGGCGAGCTGTTCGATCTGGCGCACGAGCTGACCCGGGTCGGCGTGCCGCTTGCCGACATTCTCCGCCACCTGGCGCGGCATGGCGCCGACGGCGCGGCAAGCAGCGACGCTTTTGTCGCCGAGCGGCTCAACAAATACGCCGCCGCGGACGCGCCGTTCCTGGAACGCTTCGCCGAACGCGGACTGGTCATCGAGGTGCGGGCCAACCGCATGCCCGACGGCGGGCTGGTCACGACCTTCACCGACATCACGCCGAGCGTCGAAGCCGCCGAAGCGCTGGAGCGCGCCAATGCCACGCTCGAGCGCCGCGTCCACGAACGCACCAGGGAGCTGACCCGGCTCAATGCCGAGCTGCATCGCGCCAAGGCCGAAGCCGACGACGCCAACGCCTCGAAAACCCGCTTCATCGCCGCCGCCAGCCACGACATTTTGCAGCCGCTCAACGCCGCCCGGCTCTACGTGACCAGCCTGATCGAGCGCCAACAACGCGCCGGCGAGGACGGCGAGCTGGTGGCGAACATCGACGCCTCGCTGGAAGCGGTCGAAGACATATTCGCGGCGCTGCTCGATATCTCGCGGCTCGACAGCGGCGCCATGCGGCCGGAATTTTCCGAATTCGCCGTCGACGAATTGCTGCAACGGCTCGCCGTCGAGTTCGCGCCGCTCGCCCGCGCCAAGGGCCTCGAGCTCACGGTCATGCCCTGCGCGCTCGGCATCCGCTCCGACCGCCGGCTGCTCGGGCGCCTGTTGCAGAACCTGGTGTCGAACGCGATCAAATATACGCCGTCAGGACGCGTGCTGGTCGGCTGCCGGCGGCGCGGCTCACGGCTGCGCATCGACGTCTGCGATAGCGGCATCGGCATTGCGCAGGCGCACCAGCGTGCGGTGTTCAAGGAGTTTCATCGGCTCGACCAGGGCGCCCGCGTGGCGCGCGGGGTCGGGCTCGGACTGTCGATCGTCGAGCGCATCGGCCGCGTGCTCGACTGCGAGGTTTTGCTGCAATCGACGCCCGGCCGCGGCTCGCGTTTTTCCGTCGCGGTGCGGCGCGCGGCGAGCGTTACCGGCAGGTCCGCGGCGCGCATGCTGCGGCCCGAGGCGGGCAGCTTGGCCGGAACGGCGGTGCTGTGCATCGACAACGAGCGCGCCATTCTCGACGGCATGCAGAGGCTATTGGGCGGCTGGGGCTGCCGCGTGCTTACCGCCGTCGACCTGGCCGAGGCGCTCGCCGCGATGGACGCCAACGCCGTCGAGCCCGACGGGCTTTTGGTCGATTACCACCTCGACGGCGGCAACGGCATTGCCGCCATCGCCGACTTGCGCCGGCGCGCCGGCCGCCACGTTCCGGCGATCCTGATCACCGCCGACCGCTCGGCGCGCATCCGCGATGCAGCTCGCGGCGAGGGCGTGCACGTTCTCAACAAACCGGTCAAGCCGGCGTCGCTGCGGGCGCTCATCGCGCAATGGCAAATGCAGCGCGTCGCCGCCGAATAGCAGCGCTCAGCCGCTCTCGCTCCGGCGCGCCAATTGCGGCCACTGCCCGGCTTCGATGCGGCCGGCGGCGATCACCGCCTGGGTGCGGCTGTCGACGCCGAGCTTTTGCAGGACGGCGGAGACGTGCGCCTTCACGGTCGCCTCCGAGACGCCGAGCTCGTAGGCGATCTGCTTGTTGAGGAGCCCGCCCGACAGCATCATCAGCACGCGGACCTGCTGCGGGGTGAGCGTCGCCAGCCGCGCGATCATGGCGGCGCTCTCGACGTCGGAGCCGCGCGACAGATCGACGTCGGGCGGCGTCCACACCTCGCCGCGCAGCACCGCCGCAATGGCCGCGCGCAACGGGTCGGCGCCGAGCGTCTTGGGAATGAAGCCCGAGGCGCCGAATTCCATGCAGCGCCGGATCACCGCCGGGTCGTCGTTGGCGGAGACGACGACGATCGGCACGGCCGGGTATTGCGCGCGCAGATACATCAGCCCGGAAAAGCCGCGCGCGCCGGGCATGCGCAGATCAAGCAGGATGAGATCGACCTCGCCGCCGCGCTCGAGCAGATCGGTCATCTCCTCGAACGTGCCCGCCTCGCCGATCTCGGCGCGGCCGAAAAATCCCGACACCGCCTCGCGCAGCGCGCCGCGGAACAGCGGATGGTCGTCGGCGATCACCAGGCGATGAGAGCAGGCTTCGCTCAATGCGGTGGTCCGGTCGCCCGCGGGCGAACGCTGTAACGGCGCATTGTATCGCCTATCTTCCGATGAGGTCCACCGGGCGCAGGCGCGATTGTTTGATACGGAATTCGGATGATCACCCCGTCATTCCGGGGCCGAGCCAACGGGTCCGGCTCGAAGTGGCCGGCCCGATGACAAGCTCCGCGAGGAGCCCGGAATCCATAAGCCCTGCACAGGGGTTATGGATTCCGGACTCGCCGCTTCGCGGCGATCCGGAATGACGAAGCGATTTAATTTGATTCACTCGTCGCCGCACGAACCGACGAATTGCAGGATCACCTCGCGCCGGTGCGGCGCGCGGCGATGCTCGGCGACGTAGACGCCCTGCCAGGTGCCGAGGCAGAGCGCGCCGTCGGCGACCGGCACGTGCAGCGACACGCCGTCGAGCATGGCTTTGACGTGGGCCGGCATATCGTCCGGGCCTTCGGCCTCGTGCACCCATCCGGCGTCGGCCGGAGCGATGCGGTCGAGCGCGGTGACGAGATCGGCGCGCACGTCGGGATCGGCGTTTTCCTGGATCACCAGCGACGCCGAGGTGTGCCGTAGGAACAAGAGAAGCATTCCGTCGCGGGCCCTGGCGGCCTGCAGAAATCGTACCAGTTCGCGCGTGATCTCGAAAAAACCTTCGCCGCTCGTTTGCACGGTCAGCGTCGCGCTCGCGATCGATCCGGCGGGCGCGGTGCGGATGGCGGACAAGGAATTCATGGCCCGGCGCGGTCCCGTCCCGCTTCAGCCGCGGTGCAGCACCTGGTTCTGCGCATCGGCGATCGCTTCGACCAGCCGGTGCCACATCCGGCCGACGAACGCCACGACCCGGTCGACGTCGGCGCTGCCCGGCAAGCGCAGCGTCGAATCCTTGCCGCCATGGTTGATCGGCTCCGGCATGATCCCCGGCGGCAACGGCAGGCCGCGCGAGATGAGCTCGTTCTTGAGTGTGCCGTTTTCCTTGCGCAGCCGCGCGATCTCGTTCTCCAGCACGGCGCGGTCTTCGGGCGCCGCGACACACGCCCAGCCCACGGTCTGCGGGCTGCACAGCGCGACTTGTCCGGTCTCGGTGTCGAGCCGAACAAATCCGCCCGCCACCTTGTTGAAGCTATAGCGCGGCGCCGCACCGTCGCGCACCGTGTCCTCGGCGCAGGCGGGCGCCACCACCACCGCGACGGCGATGCCGATCGCAAATGCCCTGCCGATCATGATCCTCTCCCGGCGGCGAAACCACCCCTTGCCGCTGCGCGTTGAGCCGACAAGAGCCAAGCCGGTCAAGGCGCGCCGCGGCGGTTTCACGTTTGCTCATGCATACAGCAAATGGGGTTCCGGCGAGAGAACCGACAGATCAAAGAGCCGCGGAAGCGGCCTGCGACGGGCCTTGGCGGCAGCCGGGAGCGCGGCCATATCTGTTGCGATTTCAACGCGCTGACGCAGACTTGGCATTTCTTGACTCGATTGAATCGCCTCAGTATGGTCCGCGCGGTTTCAGCGGGCGGGTCTGCCGCAATCGCCGCAAAACCGCGAGTGTCGGAAGCATGAGCGACGGCGCGCGCGACAACGGTGACGGCGGCAACGCGCACACCGATGAGGCCGCGCTCTCCGCGAGACTTAAGCGGCTCAGCGAACGGCTTGCCCGCGATCAGGCGGGCCGGACTTCGGATGGTGCCGGTGAGGATCGGGCGGCGACTGCATCCGGCTACGCCAGAGGCCTGCGGCTCTCGAGCGAACTGGTTGCAGGCGTGGTGGTCGGTGCCGGCCTCGGCCTGCTTGTCGACCATTGGCTCGGCATTGCGCCCTGGGGGCTCATTGTATTTTTGCTGCTCGGCTTTGCCGCGGGCGTGCTCAACGTGGCCCGCTCGGCGTACGCGAAGGACTAAGCCCGATCCCGGCGGGGCACCGCGACAGACCAATGCACATCGACCCAATCGAACAGTTTCAGATCAAGAATTTGCTGCCGCTGGTAAACATCGGCGGGCACCAGATCGCGTTCACCAATTCGGCGGCCTATATGCTGGTGATCGTCTTTCTGGTTTCAGCGCTGGTGATCGGAACCACCGCGCGGCGCGCGGTCGTTCCCGGCCGGCTGCAATCGATCACGGAAATGTCCTACGAATTCATGGCCGCCACGCTGCGCAATGCGACCGGCACCGAGGGAATGAAATTTTTTCCGTTCGTGTTCACGCTGTTCATGTTCATCCTGTTCTCCAATGTGATCGGGCTCATTCCCTACTCGTTCACCGTGACCAGCCAGTTGATCGTAACGGTGATCTTTGCCCTGCTGGTTTTTTTCATCGTCGTCATCTACGGCTTCTGGAAGAACGGCTGGCGCTGGGTGATGCTGTTCGTACCCAAGGGCGTGCCGGTCTATTTTCTACCGATGATCGTGCCGATCGAGGTGCTGTCCTTTCTCACGCGCCCGGTCTCGCACAGCGTCCGTCTGTTCGCCAACATGCTGGCCGGGCACATCACGCTGCAGGTCTTCGCCGCTTTCATCATCATGCTGGCCGGTTACGGTGTTATCGGCTGGTTCGGCGCCGTCCTGCCGTTTTTCATGGTGGTGGTGCTGTTTGCGCTCGAACTCCTGGTCGCCGTCGTGCAGGCCTATGTCTTCGCGATTCTCACCTGCATCTATCTCAACGATGCAATACATCCGGGCCATTGAAGGACCGATCTCTGCCAACCTCGAAAAGGAGCTCTCTCATGGACGCAACCGCCGCAAAATTGATCGGCGCCGGTATCGCCTGTATCGGCATGGGCGGCGCCGGCGTCGGCGTCGGCCTGATCTTCGGCAATTATCTGGCGGCCGCCTTGCGCAATCCTTCGGCGGCGCAAAGTCAGTTTGGCAACTTGATCTTCGGGTTCGCCATCGTCGAAGCGCTCGGCATCTTTTCGCTCTTGATCGCGCTCCTGCTGCTCTATCAATTCTGATAATTCTCGATCATGGCCGCGACCAACGCAACCACGGCAGCCGCCGCAGGGCAAAGCAAGTTTCCGCCGTTCCAGTCGGAGTACTATCCCTCGCAATTGGTCTGGCTGGTGCTGACTTTCGTCCTGCTCTACGTGCTGATGGCGAGGCTGGCGCTGCCGCGAATCGGGTCGATCCTCGCCGAGCGGAGCAAGCGCATCGCCGACGACATTGCCGCGGCGCAGCGCCTCAAGGAGCGCTCGGACGCCGCGTATGCCGCCTACGAGAAGGCGCTTGCCGATGCGCGCGCGCACGCTCAGGGCATCGCCAACACGACGCGCGAGCGGCAGGCCGCGGCGGCCGAGGAGACCAACAGGCGCTTGGAGGCGGAGCTGCACGAGCGGCTGGCGGCGGCCGAGAAATCGATCGCGGCGACGCGGGCGGCGGCAATGGGCAATGTGGGCGCCATCGCCGCCGAGGGCGCCGCGGCGATCGTCGAGCGCCTGATCGGCAAGGCCCCGGCGGCGCACGAGGTTGCCGCCGCATTGGCCGAACCCGGCAAGAGCTAGGGCCGATCCATGACGATGCCTCCGCCCGAAACCTGGGTCGCCATCGGTTTTGTCTGCTTCCTGGCGCTGCTGGCCTACCTGCGCATGCACCGCAAGGTCGTCGACGCGCTCGATGCGCGGCAGGCGCGCATCAAGGCCGAACTCGACGACGCGAGCCGGTTGCGCCAGGAGGCGCAAGCCTTGCTGGCCGAGTTCGAGCGCAAGGGGCTTGCCGCCGAGAGCGAGGCCGCCGCGATCATCGAAAGCGCCAAGGCCGAAGCCGAGCGTCACACCGCCGACGCCAAGTTGCGCATGGAAGACTTCGTCGCCCGCCGCACCAAGATGGCGGAGGCGAAGATCGCGCAGGCGCAGGCGCAGGCGCTCGCCGACGTGCGCGCCGCCGCCGCCGACGCGGCCGTCGCCGCCGCCGAGAAAATTCTCGCCGCCGCCGCCAAGGGCAAGGTCGCCGAGGAATTGCTGGCGCGCGGCATCGAGGACGTGCGGAAGAAGTTCAACTGAACTTCGCTGCCGGCAATCGCCTTGCAAGATCACGGCGCCCAGCGCGCCGTAGCTTCGTCAGCCCGTCCCAGGAGCAGGATTGGGTTTGCGTTTCCGCTTCGGTCTCGGCTTCGGATGTTTTTCCTGCGCTTGGGCCGCAAGCGGATCGAAGCCGATATAGACGATGTAATGCTCCAATTCGTCCGATTTAGGCAGTGGAAAACTCAGTCCCTCCTCGACATGCGAGAAGGTGGGATTGTCGGTCATCGACTGCACGGTCACCGGGATGTGGATCAATTTGGTGACGATCGGCTTGGTGCCGGCCGGCGATTCATCGACCACGGCGATGCGCAACGGCACGTCGATCTGACCGGGGCCGCCGGCCGGCCCGAGAATGATGCGGCCCTCGACGCCGACCTTCATGACCATCTGGCCGGCGACGACAGCGCATTGCCGCGCCGCGCGCACGAATGAGCCCTGATATTTGAGCGACATGGCGGCGTTGTCGCCGCCGCCGCCGATCGTCAAGGTCGAAGCGCCTTCGCGGATTTCGATGTACGGACATTCGATGTCCGGCGTCGCGCCGGCGACCGGCTGCGGCGCCTTGTCGGACGACGAGGAGAAGAAGCCCGCGATATCGCCGTGGAGCCATTGCGGCCCCGATGGCGCGGCCGCGGCGGCCGGTGCGCCGCTGGCAGGCGCCGGTGCGGTTGCGCTCGGCCCGCCGAACATGCTGCCGCCGCTGCAACCGGCGGCGGCGAGCGCAAGGGCAAGTGCGCCCGTAAGCGGTGCGCAAACGCGCCAGCGCGGCGAAAACGGATATCTCGGCATCCCCTCACTCATCGCCAAAAAAATCGGCCGAACGAACGCGCAACGCCAACCCATCATATCAAGCCAACGGTGACCATCCCAAGGCATTTGGCTGCCCATTCGCGGCGCTTACCGCCCGCTACACCCTGATGTTTAAGACTTCGCGGCGGTCTGCAGGCGCGCGTAAAGCAGATGATCCTGCCAGATACCGTTGATGCAGAGGTACTCCCGGGCGTAGCCCTCGCGGACAAAACCGGTCTTTTCCAGGAGCCGGATCGAAGCCGTGTTGGTGGGAATGCA
>JASHQS010000026.1 GCA_030038995.1 Xanthobacteraceae bacterium | reverse complement strand
CGCCGGCTGGGCCAGAGCCGCCGGCGTCGAGGCGCTCACCGTCACCCGCTCCCAGGATTTTTCCGCCGCGCTGGAGCACGCCGTCAAAGCCGGGCGGCCGTATCTGCTCGACGTGCACGTCGACGCCGAAATACGCCCGCCCTCGACCGGCGCCTGGCAATTGCCGCCGACCCCCTACAAGGAGCCGGCGTTCGGCCAGCGCTTTATTCCCGACAGCGCGCCGATGAAGTGAAGCCGGATTTGCGCATCATTTAGTCTTACTGCGTCAGAAAGCGCGGCGCTGATGGACGTGCCCTCTCCCCTTGCGGGAGAGGGCGACGCAAGCCGCGCAACAAACTCGGCTCGGTGAGGGGTTGCGGCCGAGGCCCCTCACCCACTTTTGTTGTTGAACCGCCGAGTCGCCCTCTCCCGCAAGGGGAGAGGGCACTATAACGCTCGCCGCGCTTTCTGACGCAGCAAGGCTAATCTTATTGCCGGGCCCGCAGCCGACGTTCGGCTGCGGCGATGGTGTTGGCCAGCAGCATCGTTACCGTCATCGGTCCTACTCCTCCCGGGACCGGAGTGATGTAGGACGCCTTTTTGGAGACACCTTCAAAGTCCACGTCACCAACGAGCTTGCCGTTCGCCAATCGATTGATGCCCACGTCGATAACGACGGCACCCGGCTTGACCATTTCAGGGACGATCAAGTTCGGCTTGCCGGCGGCGACCACGAGAATGTCCGCCAACACCGTGAATTGCGCCAGGTCGCGCGTTTTCGCGTGGCAAATACAAACCGTCGCATCTCGCTGCATGAGCATGAGCGCCATCGGCTTGCCGACGATGTTGCTGGCGCCCACCACGACGACATTCTGGCCTTCGAGCTCGATCTCTTCATGCTCGAGCATCTTCACGACGCCATAGGGCGTGCACGGCGGAAACACCGTGCCGCCAACGACCAGGCCGCCCACGTTATAGAGATGAAACCCATCGACGTCTTTGTCGACGGATAACGTTTGCAGCACCTCGGAAACCGAGAAGCGCGGCGGCAGCGGAAGCTGAACCAAAATGCCGTGGATATCTGACCGGCAATTGAGCTCTCTGATCAGCGCCAGGACCGAAGCCGGCTCGGCATCCTGCTCGAAATCAAATCGGAACGATTCGATGCCCACCTCTTTGCAGGCACGCACCTTGTTCCGGACATACACCGACGAGGCCGGATCATTGCCCACCATGATGACGGCAAGACCCGGCACCACGCCGCGCTCCCGCAGTGCCTGGGAGCGCACCTTCAATTCGCGGCGGATTTCGGCAGCGACTGCCACGCCGTCAATAATCTTGGCCATCTTCTGCGCAAACTTTGTGGGATTTCCGGTGCCGCAATACCCGCTGCTATGTGTAATCGAGCCCCGCCCTGACCGGATGACCTGATTATAAGCGCGCACGCGGAGGATTTGGCAATGAGTTATCCGCGCTATGCTTGCTTGGCCGGGCTGGCGGCCTGAAGCCGCGCCGGAAAATCCGCGGCAGTGGCTCGGCAACATTGCCAAATGTTAATCCGCAAGCTTGCCAAGAATTAATCCGCCCTACACGTTCGCGTAATTCGGCGTGGCCATTTTAACGGCAGTCGCAACCGGCGCAAAAAGCCGTTTTCCCCATGGAGACCGTCATGACACCAAACAATTCCGCCGAACCCCAGAAGGCAAGGAAGCTCACCGCCCGCCGCGTGGCGCTGCTTGCCTCGGTCGCCGGCCTCGGCGCCGCCGTCCTGATTGCCGGGCCGAGCTTCTATCGGCCGGCCGACGTTGGTTTCGGCACGCCGGCGGCAAGCGCCGCCGAGACGACCGGGCTGCCGCATCCGGCGAGCTTCGCCGACATCGTCGCCAAGGTCAAACCCGCGGTCATTTCCGTGCGCGTCAAGATCGAAGGCGCCCAACTGTCGGCGCTGCGCCATCACAGCAGCGACGACGAGCTCATTCCGTTTGCGCAGGGCTCGCCGATGCAAAAGTTCTTCCAGCAATTCGGCGACCAGTTCGGCTTCAACGGCCAAGAGCCGCAGATGCATCAGACCATCGTCGGCGAGGGTTCCGGCTTCTTCATTTCGCCCGACGGCTATGCGGTGACCAACAATCACGTGGTCGACCACGCCAAGTCGGTCCAGGTGACGACCGCCGACGGCTCGATCTATACCGCCAAGGTCGTCGGCACCGACCCGAAGACCGATCTCGCGCTGATCAAGGTCGAGGGCAAGAACGACTTTCCGTACGTGCAATTCGCCCAGCACGAGCCGCGGATCGGCGACTGGGTGATCGCGGTCGGCAATCCGTTCGGCTTGGGCGGCACGGTGACGGCCGGCATCGTCTCGGCCGAAGGCCGCAACATCGGCGCCGGGCCGTACGACGACTACATTCAGATCGATGCGCCGATCAACAAGGGCAATTCGGGCGGCCCGGCGTTCGACGTCGACGGCAACGTGATCGGCATCAATACCGCGATCTATTCGCCGTCCGGCGGCTCGGTCGGCATCGGCTTCGACATCCCGGCCGACACCGCGCAGCGGGTGATCGCGCAGCTCAAGGCGCACGGCTCGGTGACGCGCGGCTGGCTCGGCGTGCAGATCCAGCCGGTCACCGCCGGCATCGCCGACAGCCTCGGGCTGAAGAAGGCCACGGGCGCCATCGTCGACTCGACGCAGGACGGCAGCCCCGCCGCCAAGGCCGGCGTGCAAACCGGTGACGTGATCACCGGGGTCAACGGTGCGCCGGTGAAGAACGCCCGCGAGCTCGCCCGTACCATCGCGACGATGCAGCCGGACAGCACGGCGAAGCTCGACATCCTGCGCAACGGCCAGAGCCAAACCGTCACGGTGACGCTCGGCAAGATGCCGAACGAGCAGCAAGCCAATGCCGGAAACGAGATGCAGACGCCGCGCCACGGCGTGCCGCATCTCGGGCTCAGCGTGGCGCCGGCCGCTACGGTCGCCGGTGCCGGCGGCAAGGGTGTGGTGGTCACGGCCGTCGATCCCAACGGACCTGCGGCCGATGCCGGATTCAAGGTCGGCACCGTCATTCTCGACGTCGGCGGCAAGGCGGTCGGCAATGCCGGCGACGTAATCACGGCGCTGCAAGACGCCAAGGCGCGGGGCAAGCACGATATTCTGATGCGCGTGCAGATCGACGGCGCCACCCGTTTCGTCGCGGTGCCGCTCGGCAACGCGTAAGGCGCGGAAGGTTTCTGCGGCGCCGCAAAGTAGTGCCGGCGTCCCTACCGCGTGCCGCCGTCTCCCGACACGCATCCGCCGGCCTGGTGGGGGCGGGCTCGACCGAGCCCGTCCGCATCCGTGTCTTTGGACGGGTCGCCCGTGGCCCGGATTGCGCACCGCGCGATCCGGGCCGGGCTTGATCGGCTTGCCGCGCCACGCGGGACGGCTTTATTTTCGGTGCGTTCCGAGGAGTGCAAGAGCATGGTCCAGCACACGATCCGCACCGCATTCGGCGCCGCAAAGTCGGCGGCAGCGGCGCTGTTGATCGTTGCGCTGGCATCGCCGAGCCTGGCGCAAACCGCCGTCACGGCGCCGGGGCGGGTCGAAGGGGCGGCGCCGCCGCTGTCGATCGGCGTGGCCGCAAGCGGCATCGTCGCCGCGGTTTTGGTGCACGAAGGCGACCGGGTCCGTGCCGGACAGCTTTTGCTCAAGCTCGACTGCCGCCCACTCGAGGCAGAGGTAAAGGCACGCGCCGCGCATCTTGCCGCCGCCCAGGCGACCTACGACCGCTTCCGCAACGGGCCGCGGCCCGACGAGATCGCGGTCGGCGAGGCGGTGGTCGGCTATTCGCAGGCCCGCGCCGACGAGGCGAAAAAGGCGCTCGAACGCGCCCAGTCGCTGCAGGAGGGCGTCACCGTCACCACCGCGCATCTGCTCGAAGTGCAGCGCGACGCGCGCATTGCGGCGGCGCAGCTCGAGGAAGCGCACGCCCGACTCAACCTGTTGCGCGCCGGATCGCGCGAGGAAGACATCCGCGAGGCCAAGGCGCTGCGCGATGCCGCCGCCGCCGATCTCGACGGCAGCCGCGCCCGGTTGGCGCAATGCGCGGTGTCGGCGCCCGCGAACGGCACTGTGCTCGACGTCGATGTCAATCCGGGACAGTTTTTGAGCCTCGCCGTGCCGCAGCCGCTCCTGCACATCGTGCCGGATGGATCGGCGCGGGTGCGCGCCGAGGTGGCCTTGCGCGACCGGCCGCATCTGTGCGTGGGGCAGCGCGCCAGCATCGCGGCCGAGACTTTGCCCAGCGCCGCGATCGGCGCCCAGGTCGCCTCGATCAGCCCCGCCGTCACGGCCCGCAGCATGGCGACGCCGGGCGGCACTGCGGCGCCGCCAGGCGCCGCCGCCGACAACGTCGTTGCCGTGGTCCTCAGCATCGACCGCGGCGCCCCGACGCTGCCGATCGGGTTGCCGGTCACCGTCCGCTTCGCCGCTTGCCCGTCGAAGAGTTGAGGCCGGGCGCGGCAGTGAAATGATTTCAGGCCCGCGCCGGCCAGTGCCGATCGTGGAACCAGGCGCGGTATTTGATCATTTTGGCGCGCTGCGCCGCCGGCGCGTGGCGCTTGCAGGTCGACGCTTCCTGGCTGTTCGCCGGCGCGCCCCAGCGCAATTCGACGCAGTCGTTGAGGTTATAGCCCATCTCGAGCGCCGGGGCGCGATCGAGCACGTCCTTGAGCGTGAGCGTCCAGGACGAGCCGTCGCTGCGCGTATAGGAAAACTTGCGCGAGGCGAGTTCGTCGGCAAGGACGCTCTGCAATTGCGCCTTCACGTCGGCGATGCTCTTGCCCTTTGGGATGGCGTAGCGGTCTGCTCGCCGCGCCACATGGTCGGGAAAATTGCGCACCACGTCGATCGCGATCAACAGCCGGAAGTCGCGCGCCGGCGTGGCGAAATCCTCCCAGGCGCCGCTGGTCTGGAAGATCGCCGGACCGTCCGGCATGCTGGCGTCGGCCGCCGTTTTGTCCAGAAACTTGCGGCCGAAGTCGACCGAGCCGACGCGGGTCTTGACCTGTTCTTCGAGCGAGTCGATCGCCTCTTTCATGGCACCCACCGGATCGAGCGGCTCAGGGGAGGCGACGTCGTCCATGCGGTCATAAAAGTCCTCGACGCCGAGCTTCGACTGCTCGAGCGAGAAGTCGCCGTATTGCCGGCTCTTGGCGATTTCCGCGTTGGTCATGCGCCGCAAGGTGCCGTTGGCCGCGCGCACGACCGGGCGGAAGCGCTTGAACCCCGGGCTGCCGAGGGCGGGATCGTTCACGAACAAAAAGCTGCCGCGCCAAAAGCGCTTGCGCGCCACGGTGTAGTCGGGCTCGGCGTCGACGGCAAAGAACATGCCGGCCGCATTGGCCGTCTGCGGCACGCGGCGCACCAGCATCATGATGTGGCCGTAGGGATCGGCATAGATGGTGCCCGGGCGCAGCGCGTTCTGGCTCAGCGCCACGGGATAAAAATCGGTGTTGTTGTCGTTGGCCAACGTTCGCCCGTTGCCGGACTGAACCGCGTCGGAGACGGTCTGCAAATATTCCGCGAACGAGCCGACACGCCCAAGCCGCTTCGGCTCGGGCGCGGGCGCGGCCGGTTTGGCAGGCTCTTGCGCCGGCGCCGCGGCAGGCCCTGAAAACATTTGCCGCAACAAACTGGGCGCGGGCGGCGGGGTCTGGGGATTGGACGCGGCGATTGGTGCGGGCGGCGGCGCGGGGCGGCTTGAATAGGGATGCTCACTGTTGAACCAGCCGTAGCACCTTGGCGGCTTGCCGAGGTTGCCCCGCGTGCACCGCGAATAGCCGAACGGCAGTCCCATCTTGAACGCGAAATAGGCGCGCAACAGGTATGGCAGCTTGGCGCAGTCGGGACGCAGGATCAGGTTCGCGTCCTCGCGCAGACCGAGATAGTCGAACAGCACGTTGCGCGAGCGGTCGCGCAGCACGTCGGACAGCGCCTTCCAGGACGGCTCGGCGTCGAGCGGCGCATCGAACAGCTTTTCGATCCAGGCCGAATAGAGATTTTCGGTGCCGCGGTTCCACGAATTGCGCAACGGCCACGCGCCGCCGGGTGTCGCCTGCGGGGGCGGCGGCTGCGTGTCGCGCACGGCGATATCGCGGGTGATCGGGGCGCAGCCGGAGCCGCCTTGGGGCGTCAACGTCGCATGCCAGGCGCCGGCGGCCGGCGCGGTGACTTCGGCGTACCAGAAATACGGCGGACCGCCCTGGCGGTCGCGCGAGGTGGCCGCGACGCTGCCGTCGGGCGCGATCAGCGACAGCGTGCCGTCGAGCGGCTTTTCGACGGTGAAGAGGACGCGCAGCGGCGCGCCTTTCCACGGCTCGAACGGCGCCGGCAGGACGGCAATGTCGGTCGCGTCATTGCAGGCGCCGCCCGGCGTTTGCGCCTGAGCACCCGCCGCGGACAAGGCGACGGCGGTCAAGGCACCGGCGATCAGCAGCGATGCGGTTGCGAGCGAACCGAAGCGGCGGCGGCGTGCGAGCAGCAATGGAAGTCCCCTATCCCCGGGTGGACCGCGTCACCCATACTACCAAAGCTTGGGCACAATCATGGCAATTCGGCGCGGTCGGGGCGATTGGTCATGGCCGTGGGGCGTGCCGCCGCGGGCGAACCTATGATGCCGCACCGCATGTCGCACCGCGATGACGGCCGAAACCGGCTCCTGTATACTGCACGGTCTTCAAACGGCCCGGGGGCGAAACCGGCAGGCCAAAAAATTTGCGGAGGGAAGTCCATGATGTCGCGCGTCATTGCAAGTCTGTTGGGCGCAACGGCGGTGTTCGCTGCCAGCGCGCTCGCCGCGCAGGCGGCGCCGTACATGATCGTCGGCAACGACGAGAAGCTCAACTGGGACGCCAACGGCAAGGCGGTGGTCTCGCCGGCGGGTAAGGATTCGGTGCTGATCGTCGATCTCGCCGATCCGCTCAACCCGAAGATCGTCGCCAATCTGCCGCTGAAGAATTCGGTGGTCGGCCCGCCCGTCAATCTCGACATCGATCCGACCGGCTCGATCGCCATCGTGGCGGATTCCATCGACGTGGTGAACGATAACGGCACCTTGAAGCAGGTGCCGGACGACAAGATCTACGTCATCGATCTCAAGGCCAAGCCGGCCAAGCTCATCGCGACGCTCACCGGCGGCAAGCAGCCGTCGGGCCTGAGCATCAATCCGGCCGGCAATCTCGCGCTGGTCGCCAACCGCGCCGACAAGTCGATCAGCGTGCTGTCGATCCACGGCACCGACGTGAAAATCATCGATACCGTGCCGATGGGCGATGAAGTCTCGGCCGTGGTGTTCACCCCGGACGGCAAGCGGGCGCTCGCGGCCAAGAACGCCGCCAACAAGGTGGCCGTGCTCAATGTCGACGGCGACAAGGTCACCTATGCCAAGCAGGACATGCCGACGGGGATTTTTCCCTATAACGTCGTGATCTCGCCCAAGGGCACAATCGCCCTGACGGCGGACAACGGCAACGCCGGCACCTCCGACGGCAATGTCGACACGGTCAGCGTCATCGACCTGAAGCCGCCGGTGCACGTCATCGATCACGTCACGGTGCCGGATAGTCCGGAAGGCCTTGCGTTCAGCCCGCGCGGCAATCTGGCGGCGTCCGCGGACGCGTACGGCTCGAACCACGGCAAGCAGGACTGGTACTATCACCCGTACGGCCTTGTCACGATCCTGCGCGTCAACGGTGACAAGGTGACCAAGCTCAAGGACATCAAAGTCGGCGCGCTGCCGGAAGCGGTCTGCTTCACGCCTGACGGCCGTTACATCTACGTCGGCAATTATATGGACAAGGACTTTTCCATCCTGCGCGTTAACGGCACCAACGTCACCGACACCGGCAAGCGCTTCAAGGACCCCGGCCATCCGGCCTCGGCCCGCATGAGCCCGCACTAACCTACGGTCCTCACCCTTGAGGATGAGGTCAACGACAAATCGCGATCGGTATGGACAGCCGCGCCATACCATCGCGATGCCGGTGCTTTGATCCCGGATGCGTTTATTTTGTCGGCTTCGCGCCCTTGGCCGGGTTTTGGGTATAGAGGCCGACCACCTCGCCCTGCGCCAGGATCTTGCCTTTCATCGCTGCAAGCGCGGCGGCGGCGTCGAAATCCTTCGGCAAGTCGAGCGACTTCACGCTCAGCGCATAGACCGTGAAATGATAATCGTGCACGAGGTCATCGTTCCATGGCGGGCAGGGGCCGTCATAGCCGTAATACTGGCCCTTCATCGCGTCGTTGCCGGCCGTGATCTTGGTGTAATCGTTGAGGCCCTTCGTCCCGGCCGCCGACGGACTGGCCGGTTTGCCGTGCACCACGCGTGCATTGGAGTCGGCGCCTTGCTTGATCGACCTCACCGTCGGCGGGATATCGACCAGGACCCAGTGATAGAAGTCGTGCCGTTTGACGTCCGCCGTCAATGTCACGGCTTCCTTGTTCATCATGTCGCGATGTTCCGCGGGCGATTTCGTGTCGTAGAGAATGATGGCGTAGGATTTCGTGCCGCGCGGCCCTTTCGACCAGGAGATGCTTGGGTTGATATCTTGGCCGGCGGTGGTGTGGCCCGGTGCGGCCGGAGCGCAGAACGCGTATTTGTTCGCCAGCATGCCGCGGTTCTTGATCGCGTCGACCTTGACTTTCAGCGCGCGGGCGGCGGCGGACGTCGTCAACGGCGCCCCGCACGCGCCGGCCGCAAGCATGACGATGGCGGCAGTCTTGAGCAGTTTCATATTATCCTCCCTGTCAGTTTGAGCTTGCCTGACCAGGCAAAAAGGGGCCGCCTCCGCAGCAAACCTATTTGATCGGCGGCGAGATGGGCAACCGAGCGCGCCGCGGCGGATTGTCTGACGCACGACCGCTATAGCGCCGCGGTTATAGCTTCTGCGAAATGCCGACATAAAATCCGCGCCGCGCGCCGTATTGTGGCGCGAACTCGCCGACGCCGACGCCGCTGCGAATCATGTAAGGCTGATCGAACAGGTTGACGATATCGAAGCGCACCGTGAGCGGCTTGCCGTTCGGCGTCCACTTGAAATCGTGCGACACGCCGGCATTCACCACGGCATAGGGCGGCGCGTGACCCTCATTGCAGTAACCGTCGCGCAGGCCGCTGCCGTAGATCAGGTCGGTGGTGAACAGGGTGTCGTTCCAGCGATACGACGCGCCGGCCGAGCCGGTCTCGAGCTGCGTGTCGTCGGTGTAATGCCACTGGGTGAGGTAGCACGGGTCGTCGGCGTCGATGAGATATTGATTCGACACCACGTCTTCGCCCATTTGGAAGCCGTAAGAGAAGTTTGCATAGGCATTGAAGTTGCCGTTGCTATATTTGAGCTTGTATTCACCGCCCTCGCCGTAGCCTCGCGCATAATTGAACTGCGTCAGGACCACGGCCGCGCCGAACTGGCCGTCGTCGAGCTGGTCGGTCGTCTGCTTGTAGTAGGCGTCTACTCCCATCGTGAGGCCGGGAAGCACGGTCTGGTCCACGCCGATATCGTAATAGCTCGAACGTTCGGGTTCTACCGGGTTGTAGTAGGGCAATTGAACCTCCCCCTGATAGGCGGTGCCATTGGTGGTGTTGGCGAACAAGGCGACATTGGAGGAAGCGGCCTGCGCCTGATAGGGCGGGGTGAAATAGCGTCCAAAGCCAGCGTGAATACTAGTGCCGGCGAACGGCTTATAGATCAGCGCCAGCCGCGGGCTGAGCTGATTGGCGTCGACGTACTGATACAATTGGTCGAAGCGGAGGCCGGAATTGAGCGTGAGCTGATTGTTTATCCGCCATTCGTCCTGAATGTACATTCCTATGTTCCAGCCGAGCAGCGAATTGGCGTCGGTGATGGTGAACGGTGTTGATCCCGGTGGGACCATGCCGGTCGCCAGGTCTACCGGCAGCACCGTCGAAATATTGGTCACGTTTGTTTGTTCAGCGCTGACCGCAAAACCGCCGCGCAAGGTGTGCCGGTCGTTGACGATGTAAGACGCGTCGGCCTGGATGCCATTGAGCACGCTTTCCCGGGTCAC
>JASHQS010000240.1 GCA_030038995.1 Xanthobacteraceae bacterium | reverse complement strand
GTCTCGCCGAGGTCGTCCTGCAGAAATTCCTGCACCTCGCGGCCGCGTTCGCCGACGAGCCCGATCACCGTCACGTCGGCAACGACGTTGCGCGCCAGCATGGCGAGCAGCACCGATTTGCCGACGCCGGAGCCGGAGAAAATGCCGAGCCGCTGGCCGCGGCAGCAGGTCACGAAGGTGTTGAGCGCGCGCACGCCGAGATCGAGCGGGGCGCCGACCCGGCGGCGGGCGTGGGCGAGCGGCGGCGGACTGCGGAACGGATAGGGCGAAGGCCCTTGCAGCGGCGGCCCCCTGCCGTCGATCGGCTCGCCGAAGGCATTGACGACGCGGCCGAGCCAGCCGGGGGAAGGCCGTACCGCGCCCGGCACCGAGGTGACCAGCGCCCGGCAGCCGCGGCGCACCCCTTCGAGCGGCGCGAACGGCATCAGCAGCGCGTTTTCGCCTGTAAAGCCAACGACTTCGCAAGGAATATCTTTGCCCTTGGTCGCCACGATCACGCGCGCGCCGACCGACATGGCGTGCAGCGGTCCGGCGACCTCCACCATCAGCCCGCGCACGCCAACCACGCGGCCGTAGATTTCGACGCCATCAAGCGCGTTGATCTGTTCGGCGAGTGCCTTCACGGACTGCCTTCCCGCCGCCGCAGCCGCGCACAAATGGTTACCCAAGGCGGCGCGTTGTTAATTGCTTGTTTACCCGGGCCACTAATCATCGCTCTCTATCGTCCTTGCGCTCAAGGGAGGCTCGCTTGCCGGCAATGGAGGCGAGTCGTTTGAATCGGTTAGCGCCGAAAGTTAACCTCGAACATGAGCCCTCGCGTGGCTAAAAAACCACTATCACGCAACATCTTAAGGCGATTCGGCAGGATTTGCCTAGAGACCGCTTGCGCGAAAGAATCAGGTTTTGTTAACCATCGCATCGCTAGTGTGCCGAATCAGTTCTTCGAGGGCGTTTCTACAGGGGCGCTTCTTGGGGCCGCCGTTGCGGCGTGCCGACCTTGAGCCCGCGCGGCGAGGAAGGGGACTGGCATGCGCGTATTGCTGATTGAAGACGATAGCGCCACCGCGCAATCGATCGAGCTGATGCTCAAATCGGAGAGCTTCAACGTCTACACCACCGACCTCGGCGAAGAAGGTGTCGATCTCGGCAAGATCTACGACTACGACATCATTCTGCTTGACCTCAACCTGCCGGACATGTCGGGCTTCGAAGTGCTGCGCTCCCTGCGCGTCTCGAAGGTGAAGACGCCGATCCTCATTCTCTCCGGATTGGCCGGCATCGAGGACAAGGTCAAAGGCCTCGGCTTCGGCGCCGACGACTACATGACCAAGCCGTTCCACAAGGACGAGCTGGTGGCGCGCATCCACGCCATCGTCCGCCGTTCCAAGGGTCACGCCCAGTCCGTCATTCAGACCGGCGATCTCGTCGTCAATCTCGACACCAAGACCGTCGAGGTGAGCCAGGCGCGCGTGCATCTGACCGGCAAGGAATATCAGATGCTGGAGCTGCTTTCGCTGCGCAAGGGCACGACGCTGACCAAGGAAATGTTCTTGAACCACCTCTACGGCGGCATGGACGAGCCGGAGCTGAAAATCATCGACGTGTTCATCTGCAAGCTGCGCAAAAAGCTCGCCAACGCCTCCAACGGCAAGAACTACATCGAAACGGTGTGGGGCCGCGGCTATGTGCTGCGCGAGCCGAGCGAGGAAGAGGCGAAGATTCCCGCCTGATTTCACCTGAGGGGCTGCCTGAAGCGCAAAACCCCGGCCGCAAGGCCGGGGTTTTTGTTCGAACGAACTCGTCATCGCCAGGAGTGAAGTGACGGAGCAGTCCACAACGGCGCCGCCGCACTCTGGATTGCTTCGCTTCGCAATGACGAGCCAATATTGCTGAAAGCTTCTACCGCCCGCCGTTGATGGCGACGAGCCGCGGCGCCGGCCTCTTGGCCGGGCGCGGCGTCCACGGCTTCGGCGAGCGCTGGTTCGGCGCGTAGAGGCCGTGCTGGTCGCCGACCACCTTGAAGCTGTCGGTCAGCCCGACCACGGTCTCGGCGGCGCCGAGCACCAAAAAACCGTCGCCGGCAATGACGCGCGACAGCCGGTCGAGCACGTCGATCTTGGTCTGTTGGTCGAAATAGATCAGCACGTTGCGGCAGAAGATCAGATCGAAAATGCCGAGTTGTTGGGAAAAATCGGAAAGCAGGTTGAGCTGCCGGAATTTGATCATGGCGCGGATGTCCGGCGCGATCTGCCACAGCTCGCCGATCTGGGTGAAATGCTTGATGAGCAGTTGGATCGGCAGGCCGCGCTGCACCTCGAATTGGCTGTAGAGGCCCGACCGCGCCTTTTCCAGGACGTCGCCGCACAGATCGGTGGCGAGCATCTCGATGCGCCAGCCGGCGATGTCGTGCGCCATCTCCTTCAAGCACATGGCGAGCGAGTACGGCTCCTGGCCGGTCGAGGCGGCGGCGCACCAGATGCGGATGGTGCGCGCGTTGCGGCGCGCGGCGATGAGCGCCGGCATGACGATCGAGCGGAAATGCTCGAACGGGATCTTGTCGCGAAAGAAGAACGATTCGTTGGTGGCCATGGCCTCGACCACGGCGACCATCAGCGCCTCGTCGCCGCGGCGCTTGAGCGTCTCGACCAGTTCGCCGACCGTGCCATGGCCGGCCTTGCGCGCCACCGGCAACAGCCGGCTTTCGACCAGGTATTGCTTGTCCGCGGTGAGCACCAGGCCGGAGCGCTGCCGCAGGCACTGGCGCAGAAAATCGTAATCGAGCGGCGTCATGACCGGCTCCCCGCCAACAAATCGAGAATTTTTCCGGCAATCTGGTTGAGCGGCAGCACCGCCGAGCAGAGGCCGGCTTGCGCCACCGCGCGCGGCATGCCCCAGACCACGCTGGTCGCCTCGTCCTGGGCGATGACGCTGCCGCCGGCGGCGACGATGTCGGCGGCGCCGCGCGTGCCGTCGGAACCCATCCCGGTGAGAATGAGCGCCAGCGCGCGCGCTCCCCACACCGGCGCGGCAGAACTGAGCAGCGGATCGACCGACGGCTTGCAGAAATTGACCGGCGGATCGTCGCCGAGCGCGATCTTGACGCGATTGCCGTCGCGCACCACGCGCATATGGCGGCCGCCCGGCGCCACGTAGATGCCGCCGGCGAGAACCGGCTCCTGGTGCTCGGCTTCGTGAGCGCCGCGGCCGCTGACCCGGCTCAAATGCTCGGCCAGAACGGTCGTGAACATGGGCGGCATGTGCTGGGTGATCAGGACCGGCGCGCGATCGATCGCGGCCGCCAATTTTTCGATCACCGCGCCGAGCGCCTGCGGCCCTCCGGTCGAGGAGCCGATCAAGAGCGCCCGCGGCAGCGTGGCGGCGAACGGCCGCAGCCTGATCTGGCCGCGCTCGGCGCGGCGCGCGCTGCATTCCTCGGCGCGTTGCGGCGCCGCCGGCCTTTGCCTGACTTGCTCCGGCACCAGCGGCGGCGCCGGCTCGCGCATCACGAGCCGCTTGCGGCCGAGGTTGCGGATCTTGTCGATCAGCTCGCGGCGAAACTCCGCCGACGTCATCGCCTCGTAGGCGGTTTCCGGCTTGGGGATGTAATCGGTGGCGCCGAGCGCGAGCGCCCGCAGGCTCAGCTCGGCGCTGCGCCGGGTCAGCGTCGACACCATGATCACCACGAGGTCGCGCTTCTTGGCGAGGAGCAGCGGCAGCGCGGCGATGCCGTCGAGCTCCGGCATGTCGACGTCGAGCAGCACCACGTCGGGATCGGTCGCCTCGAGCCGCTCCAAAGCCTCGCGGCCGCTGCGCAGCGCCGCGGCGACCGCCATGTCCGGCTCGGCGGCGATCCAGCGCGTCATCATGCTGCGCGCGACGACGGCGTCGTCGACGACCATGACGCGGATCTGGCGCTCGGCCGCGGGCGCCGCACGCGCGGCTGCAAGGGCGGGATTCATGTCACTTACACTTTCCGCAACGCCACCATTTTTCGTAAGCGACGACGCCGGCGCCGCCAAAAGCCGCGCCCGCGCTAGATCAGCCCGACTTCCTGGAACTTGGCTTCGACGATGTCCTTGTCGAACGGCTTCATGATGTATTCGTTGGCGCCGGCGTGCAGCGCCCGGGCGATGTGGGCGACGTCGTTCTCGGTGGTGCAGAACACCACCTTGGGTCGGTCGCCGCCCGGCAAGCGGCGCAACGCCCGCAAAAAATCATAGCCGTCCATTTTCGGCATGTTCCAGTCGAGCAGGATGGCGTCCGGCAATTGCTCGCGGCAGGATTCGATCGCCTCCTCGCCGTTCTCGGCTTCCACGATGCGGAACTCCAGCCCTTCGAGAATGCGCCGCGCCACCTTGCGGATCACGCTGGAATCATCAACCACCAAGCAAGTTTTCATGACGTCCTCACTTCTTCGGTTTTGCGGGCCCGCCCGCTCGCGCTGCGGCGCACTGCGTTGCCATCTGCCGGTCGCTCATCATGCCGCGGCGCCGATCTGGTCGGCGGCGAAATCGAGGACGCGCTCGACGTCGAGCACGACCAGAAGCTGGCCCTCCAGCCGGCATATGCCGGCGGCGACGCGCGCCAGCTCGCGCTCGAGATTGACGGGATTGGGCTCGCGCTCGCCGTCGGCGAGCTTGAGAACCTCGCCCAGCGTATCGACCAGAAGCCCGAACGATTCGCCGCGCGCCTCGATGCCGATGGCCATCGCCGGCGCACCGCCGGCGCTTGACTTGAGGCCGAGGCGGCTGCGCATATCGACGGCGGTGACGATGCGGCCGCGCAGATTGAGCACGCCGGCAATCTGCGCGCCGGCGAGCGGCACGCGGGTGATGCGGCCCGGCCGGAACACTTCCTGCACCCCCGCGATCGGCAGGCCGAACAGCTGTCCGCCGGCCGTGAAGGTGACGTATTCGGTGAATTGCGAGGTGTCGTTCATCGCGCTCACGCTGCCCGTTCGATGCCGGTGTCCTGTTCCTTGATCGCCGCAATCAGCCCGGTGCGGTCGAACTTGGCGACGAAATCGTGGAAGCCGACGGCGCGGCCGCGCGCGATCGCGTCGGCCGACACCATGGCGGTGATGGCGATGATCGGCGTGCCGGCGTCGCCCGGCATGGCGCGGATCGCCTCGGCGAGCGCAAAGCCGTCCATGTCCGGCATTTCGATGTCGGTGACGACGAGATCGAAGCGCCTGTCGGATGCCAGCGCCTTGAGCGCGTCAGCCGCGGAGCCGACGGCGACCACCTGGTAGCCGGCGGCCTTGATGAGCGGCGCCAGCATGTCGCGGAAGAACGCCGAGTCGTCGACCAAAAGGACGGTGCGCGCCTGCCGCGCCGCGCCATTATCGCGGCGGCGGAACCAATCGGCGAACGCCTGCGGCAGGAAATGGCCGACGTCGAGAATCTCGGTGGCGTTGCCCTTGACCACGGCGTAGCCGAGCACGCCCGGCCGCTCGCTCGATACCTCGATGTCGAGCCGGTCCTCGACGATGTCGACGATCTCGTCGACGACGAGCCCCATCGAGCGGCCGCGGTCGGAGAACACCAGAATCGGCTGCGCGCCGGCCTGCTTGAGGTCGCACTGCGTGTCGATGCGCAACAGCGGCATGAGCTGGTCGCGGTATTGCACCAGGTAACGCCCGTCGGAGATCTCGATCTTGCGGCAATCGATTTCCTCGAGCCGCGTGACCAGCGACAACGGCACCGCCTTGGGCTGGTGCGAGCCGGCGCGAAACACCAGGAGCGAGACGAGATCGGTGGCCGCGCTCTGCTCGCGGTCGTTGCGCTCCGGCCGGTCGTCGCGGCCGAGCGGCACGGCGCGGCCGAGCATTTGCGCAACGCCGTTCGGGTCGATGATCATGATCACCGAGCCGTCGCCGAGGATCGTGGTGCCGGAAAACGCCGCGATGTCGCGCAGCTTCGACGACATCGGCTTGATGACGATTTCCTCGGTGTGGAACACGCCGTCGACGACGATGCCGAACACCTGGCTGCCGACCTGACTGACGACGACAAAGCCGCTGGCGTTCTCGGCCGCAGCCTCGGCGGCGCCGAGCCGCAGCACGTCCTTCAAATAAATGAGCGGCAGGAGCTTGTTGCGCAGCCGCAGCACCGGCGTGTCCTTGATGCGCTCGATGCGGTGCTCGCCGTTGCGGCTCGCCCGCACCAGTTCGAGCACCGCGAGCTGCGGGACGGCGAAGCGCTCGCCGCCCGATTCGACGATCAGCGCCGAGACGATCGCCAAGGTCAGCGGAATCTTGATGGTGAACTTGGCGCCGGCGCCGGCGACCGATTGCAGGTCCACGGTGCCGCCGATCTGCTCGATATTGCTGCGCACCACGTCCATGCCGACGCCGCGGCCGGAAATGCTGGTGACGCGCGCGGCGGTAGAAAAGCCGGGCGTGAAGATGAAATTGCAGATTTCCACGTCCGATTTGGCGGCGACCTCGGCCTCGCCCGCCAAGCCGCGCTCGACCGCCGTGGCGCGGATGCGGGCAACGTCGAGGCCGCGGCCGTCGTCGGCGATTTCGATGATGATGTGGCCGCCCTGGTGGCAGGCGGCGAGCCGGATGGTGCCTTTGGCCGGCTTGCCGGCGGCAAGCCGCTCGGCGGCGCTCTCGATGCCGTGATCGGCGCAGTTGCGCACCAGGTGGGTGAGCGGATCCTTGACCAGCTCGAGCACCTGGCGATCGAGCTCGGTCTCGGCGCCGAGCATTTTCAGCTCGATCTCCTTGCCGAGCTCGGCACACAGGTCGCGCACGATGCGCGGCAGCTTCTGCCAGGCATTGCCGATCGGCTGCATGCGCGTCTTCATGACGCCTTCCTGCAGCTCGGCGGTGACATTGGAGAGCCGCTGCAGCGGCACCTTGAAATCGGAATCCTCGTGGCGGCGCACGATTTCGAGGAGCTGGTTGCGGGTGAGCACCAGCTCGGACACCGTGGTCATCAGGTGGTCGAGCGTGTCGACACTGACGCGGATCGAATGATTGGCGACGCGCTCGGCACGCGCGGCGCGCTCGTCGTCGGCCCGCGGCGGCGCGGCTTTTTCCAAAACTTCGGCCGGCTCCACGGGCGCGGATTTTTGCGGCTCATGGCGCGGCGGCGCCGGCGCCGGCGCGGCGGCAGGCTCCTGCGTCAGGCGGCCGAGGCTGCCGATCAAATCGTCGTCGCTGCCGTCCGGCTCCCTCTGGTGGGCTTCGAGCTCGTCGAGGATGAGCTTGACGCGGTCGATGGTGGAGAGAACGAGCGTGACGGCCTCGGCGGTGACCGGCATGCCGTCGCGGAATTTGCCCATCAGGTTTTCGGCCGCATGGGTCAGCGCTTCGAGCCGCGGCAGGGCGAGAAAGCCGCAGGTGCCCTTGATGGTGTGGACCAGGCGGAAGATGTGGCCGAGAATATCGCGGTTGTTCGGCTCGCGCTCGAAACGCACCAGTTCGGCATCGACCCGGTCGAGACTCTCGTTGGTCTCGGTCAAGAACTCACGCAACAGGTCGTCCATACCAACGCGTCCTTGTCGCCGTCCCGAAGCCGGCGGACGGTACACCCATGACAAGCATTCTCGCGCGAACGCCGAGCGCACGCCTGCCGTCGCCAGGCGCGCCGCGCCTGATCGGGCGCGTTCAGTCTGTTGCCAAACCGTTTAATTTCGGTTGCGGGGAGGCCTTACGCGGCGAGCCTCGTTCTTTCTTTGACCTCTCCCCGGAGGGAAGAGGTCGAGCGCGCGCAGGGCACCCGACAAAATCGCCGAGCGATTTTGCCGGGCCCCCGCCGCGAGCGACGGTGGGAGGGTTCGGATGCTGCCAGTTTTCCCAAACGTCCGAGCCCCCTAGCCCGAGAGGGAGTCAGCAGGCGGCAACCACGACGGTTTCGCCTTCGGCGACCGCGGTGACCGCCAAGCCGCAGTCGCGGGCCAAAATACCGGTGTAGAATGGCTGGATGCCATGGGCATCGACCGGCTGGGTCGGGTTGCCGCCGATCAGTTCGGCGACGATCGGCGTCACCCGCGCATTGAGGCCCGTAGCCGTGATGCGGAAGCCGCCGCCCGGCGCCGGATCGACAGTGAGCGAACCGCCGCGCGGGATGGTGCCGGCGCCGACGATCAGCATGTTCAATAAAAGCTTAACCTGGTTCTTGGGCCTGAGCTCTCGCGGCAGATTCCAAACGAGCTTGATCTTGTCGTCCTCCAAATGGCTGCGCGCCGCGGTTTCGGCATCGCCGGTCTCGATCTGCGCGCCGGCCGATCCGGCCGCCCCGAAGGCAAGGCGGCAAAATTGCAGCCGCGCCGACGCCTTGCGGGCGCTCCTCTTGATGAGGTCGAGCGCGAAGCTGCGGGTTGCCTCGTCCTTGTCCTCCTCCAAAACTTCGGTGCCATTGACGATGGCCCCGACCGGGCTGATCAGGTCATGGCAGACGCGCGAGCACAAGAGCGCCGCGAGATCGAGAGCGCCAAGCGCCATGGGGCCGGAGGCAATGGGACCTGACATGAGAGGCTCCGCGCAAACGGCTATGCGGGCCCGTGGGTGTCACAGCACGCCCGATTCGGCAACCGTTTACGCACAGCGCGGCTCGACCGGCGCCGCGCGCGAGCGCATCAGCCCGGCCGGCCGGCCGCCGCATCATGCCGCTGCGAAGAGCCCGCGGTGGCCATGATGGATGGCGCAATGGACGCCGAAAAGTGTGCCGAGCTGATGCCGGCGCTCACCGTCATTGCGGTCCGCGCCGCGCTGCTCGTGCGCGGCCTTGCCGGCACGGGCGACGTTCGCCACAAAAGCGGTGGTTGGCCCGTGACGCAAGCCGACCTGGCGGCGGAAGCGGCGATTCGCGACGAATTCGCACGTGCCGCGCCGGCGCTGCCGATGATTTCGGAAGAACAGGCCGAAGCGGAGACGCTGCGCGTCGGCATCGCCGGCGGCGGCAGCTATGCCCTGGTCGATCCGCTCGACGGCACGCGCGAATTCATCGCCGGCCGCGACGAGTACGCGATCAACATCGCGATCATGACGAACCGCCAGCCGATCCTCGGCATCGTCGCCGCGCCGGCGCTGGGGCTGATCTGGCGCGGCATCGTCGGTCGCGGCGCCGACCGGGTTGCGTTTGCCGCCGATGGCGGGCTTTCACCGCCGCATCCGATCCATGGCCGCGCGCGCCCGCCGCGCCCGCCGCATGATCTGACGGTCGTTGTCAGCCGTTCGCACCTCGACGCGCGCACGCAAGCCTATCTCGCCGCCCTGCCGCGAGCGCGCACGATCGCTTGCGGCTCGGCCATCAAATTCGGCCGCCTCGCCGAGGGATCGGCCGACCTTTATCCGCGCCTCGGTCCCGTTCGCGACTGGGACGTGGCGGCGGGTCACGCCCTCGTGGAGGCGGCGGGCGGCCGGGTGGCGACGCCGCAAGGACAGTCGCTGCGCTACGAAACGGCAGAGCGCCTGATCAGGGGCTTCATCGCTTCAGGCAATCCGGCAGCACCGCCGGCCCCACCCTGATGCTCCGCCGGGCATCGATTGGCGCTACGGACCGAGCGTTTGCTCCAGGCGCGGCCATCTGCGATCGGCTGCGGCGATCAAATGGACCGGATCGTCGGCAAATTTTTGCCGGTCCGCGAGGTCGTAGAACAGAAACAGGCGCTGGCCGGCGATGATCCACACATTGGGCTTGCCGGCGACCGCAACGCCGCGCATGACGCCGACGGGGTCATAGCCGCCGTATCGCGGCATATAAATGTCCGGCCGCGCGGCGAACGCGGCGCGATTGCCAACGTTGCTGAAGCGCCAGACTACGCCAGCGTAACTTAGCTCGAACGCGGCGCTGCCCATCATCGGCCTGCCGTCGGTGAAGAAGGCGACCGGATCGTAGCCGCCGATCGCAAGCCCGCTGTGCCAGTCCACCACGATCCGTTCGGTCAGGCTCGCCCGCGCCGCCGCAGCGGCGCACAACGACATCGCCGCCGCAATGCCGACGGAGACCAGCAAAGAAGCGCGGTGCTTTCGTTTTTGCCGTGCTGCGGTCATAGTTGTGGCCAAGGCTGGACTGATTCGGATCGCTCGCGAGAGCGCGACCGCGACGTTAGGCGTGAGCGCGTGACGAAGGCGTTAATC
>JASHQS010000239.1 GCA_030038995.1 Xanthobacteraceae bacterium | reverse complement strand
AACCTCATCGAGGGCTTCTTCTCAAAATTTGCCCGCTCGGTCCTGCGCCACATCCGGGTAGCATCCAAACACGAACTCAAGGAGCGCATCATGGCCGGCATCGACGACATCAATCGCCATCCCGTCATCCATACCTGGTCTTACAAGCTCGCCGAGGCCGCCTGATATGATTCGAACCAAGGAAACGCTGACCTAGTCTAATCACTCGTACGGCGGCTCACACCGCGTGCGCGGTGAGCGCATCGACGATGCCGTCGACGATCTCCTCGATCATCGCCTTGTCGTCGCCCTCGCCCATGACGCGGATCACCGGCTCGGTGCCCGACGGCCGCACCAGAAGCCGGCCCTGGCCGTTGAGGCGCTTTTGCGCGCTGGCAATGGCCGAGCGCACCTTGGCGTGCTGCAGCGGCTTGCCGCTCTTGTAGCGCACGTTCTTGAGCACCTGCGGCAGCGCATCGAAGCGATGGCACACCTGCGACACCGGCTTGCCGTGTTTCTGCACCACGGCGAGCACCTGCAGCGCGGCGACAAAGCCGTCGCCGGTCGTGGCGTAGTCGGACAGGATGATGTGGCCGGACTGCTCGCCGCCGACGTTGTAGCCGTGCTCGCGCATATGCTCGAGTACGTAGCGGTCGCCGACCGGGGTGCGCACGAGATCGAGGCCGAGCGCGCGCAGATGGCGCTCGAGGCCGAGATTCGACATCACCGTGGCGACGATGCCCGGCTTGGCGAGGCGGCCGTCGTCGCGCCAGCTTTCGGCGATCACCGCCAGGAGCTGGTCGCCGTCGATCAGATGGCCGCGCTCGTCGGCGATCAGCACGCGGTCGGCGTCGCCGTCGAGCGCGATGCCGAGGTCGGCGCGCATCTCGCGGATCTTGCGGCAGAATGCTTCCGGCGCGGTCGAGCCGCATTCGTGATTGATGTTGAAACCGTCCGGCTCGACGCCCATCGCCACAACGTCGGCGCCGAGCTCCCAGAGCGCAGCGGGCGCCACGCGGTAGGCGGCGCCGTTGGCGCAGTCGATGACCACGCGCAACCCTTCGAGCGACAAGTTGCGCGGCAAGGTGCGCTTGGCAAATTCGATGTAACGGTCATGAACACCGTCGATGCGCTTGGCCCGGCCGAGGTCGCGGCTGCCGGCGAGCCGCCTGGTCAGGTCGGCGTCGATCAGCCGTTCGATCTCGCTTTCCGCCTCGTCGGAGAGCTTGTAGCCGTCCGGGCCGAACAGTTTGATGCCGTTGTCGTCGAACGGATTGTGCGAGGCCGAGATCATGACGCCGAGGTCGGCGCGCATCGAGCGGGTCAGCATGGCAACCGACGGCGTCGGCATCGGACCGAGCAAAAGCACGTCCATGCCGACCGAGGTGAAGCCGGCGACCAGCGCCGTCTCGATCATGTAGCCGGACAGCCTGGTATCCTTGCCGATCACCACGCGGTGACGGTGCTCGCCGCGGCGGAACACAAGGCCCGTGGCCTGGCCGGTTTTGAGCGCGAGTTCCGGCGTGATCACGCCGTTGGCGCGGCCGCGAATGCCATCGGTGCCGAAATACTTACGAGCCATTCCCGGATGCCCCGCCGCCCGACTTCCGCAAGCGGATAGTAAGCCTTTCCCCGCGCCGAAGCCGCAAAAAGCTGCAGTAATCTTACTGCGGTGACCAAGTTGCGTTCATTATAGACCAGGGAAAGCGCGCCGGCGTCAACGTCCTTGCCGGCGCCACCGCGGCGGGCGGGTTCCAGCCGCGAGATCAGGGCTGATGCTTGTCGCGCGCACTCGGCGGCGGCTGCGTGACGGCGACCGGGTCGGAGCCTGGAAAGGTGTCTTTGAGGCCACGATCGAGCGCGTCTTCGAGCGATTTCCGGCGCTCGGCCTGGCGCTGTTTGCGCTGGTCGCCGTGCCGGCCATTCGCGGTCGGCCGATCCTCGCCGCGGGACGAAGCGGGCGCCGGCTTGCGCGGTTGGTCGATCATGGTGCGATGTCCTGTGCTTCTTTCGGCAGCAAGGCTGCGGCAGGCGCAAACTCGAGCCGGCCCGCCGACCGCCGACCCGCCAAGATAACGGCCGGTGCAGCGCGGCGTTCCGGCGCTCGGCGCGGCAGGACCGCAAGCGGCGCCGCTTGTGCTATCAAGGCCGTGAGGGCAAGAGCTGGGAGCTCCGAAACATGAAGATCGCGACCTGCATCGAGGATTTGCGGCAGACCGCCCGCCGCAAGGTGCCTCGCGCCTTTTTCGACTATGCCGACAGCGGCGCCTACGCCGAGGAGACGCTGCGCGCCAACAGCGCCGATCTCAAGCGGCTCAAGCTGCGCCAGCGCGTCCTCATCGACGTCGCCGCGCGCAGCACCAAGGCGCAGATTCTCGGCGCGCCGGCAGCGCTGCCGCTCGTGCTGGCGCCGGTCGGGCTGTGCGGCATGCAGCACGGCGACGGCGAGATCTTGGCCTGCCGCGCCGCCCATGAAGCCGGCATCCCATTCACGCTGTCCACCATGTCGATCTGCTCGATCGAGGACGTCGCCGGCGCGGTCAAAAAGCCGTTCTGGTTCCAGCTCTACGTCATGAAGGACCGCGGCTTCATTCGTTCGCTGGTCGAGCGGGCGGCCGCCGCCAAATGCAGCGCGCTGGTGCTCACCGTCGATCTGCAAATCCTCGGGCAACGCCATAAAGACCTCAAGAACGGCATGACCGTGCCGCCCGAGCTCACGCGCATCGACAATTTGCTCGACATCGCCACCAAGCCGGCCTGGGCGTTGAGCGTGCTGCGCGGCAAGCGCAAGACGTTCGGCAACATTTCGGGCCACGTCGCCGGCATGGAGAACGTCAATTCGCTGTCGACGTGGGTTTCCGGGCAATTCGATGCGGCACTGAACTGGAAAGACGTCGAATGGATCGCCGGGCTGTGGGGCGGCAAGCTCATCCTCAAGGGCATTCTCGACGTCGAGGATGCCCGCATCGCGGCCAAGACCGGCGCCGCCGCTCTCGTCGTCTCCAATCACGGCGGCCGCCAGCTCGACGGCGCGCCGTCCTCGATCTCGATGCTGCCGAAGGTCGCCGACGCGGTCGGCTCCGACATCGAAGTGATGTTCGACGGCGGCATCCGCTCCGGCCAGGACGTGTTCCGCGCGCTGGCGCTCGGCGCCCGCTCCTGCATGTCCGGGCGCGCCTACATTTACGGGCTCGGCGCCGGCGGACAGGCCGGCGTCGCCAGGGCGATCGAGATCGTCCGCAACGAGCTCGACGTCGCCATGGCGCTGACCGGGACCAAAAGCGTTGGCGACATCGGCCGCGACTCGCTGGTGCTGTGATGCGAAAGGCGCTTAGTGGAATTCCGCTCATTCCCGCGAAAGCGGGAATCCAGTACTGGGTCCCCGCTTTCGCGCATAGGCGCTAACATAGCTGTGTTTCCCGGGCGCAGCACGAAGCGCAGCGAAGTGGTGCGCTGCAGACCCCGGATCGTAACAAGTTGCGGAGTCTGGGACGGTCCCGGATCAGCGGTGCACCGCTTCGCGCTGCACCGCATCCGGGAGACAGGCCTATGTTAGCGCCTATGCGCTTTCGCGGGGACGAGTGGAATTTGGACCGGCGCGTAGGACGCGCCGTCCTACTCTTCCTTATACCCATAGCCCGGCACGTTGCCGGTGGCGCCGTAATATTTGTACGGCAAGAATTTGCCCGAGATAGTGATCTTGACCCGGTCGCCCTTCGGATCGGGCTGGCGCTCGAACTTAAGGTCGAGGTCGATGGCCGACATGATGCCGTCGCCGAATTCCTCTTCGATCAGCGCCTTGAGCGCCGGGCCGTTGACCATGACCAGCTCGTAGAAGCGGTAGATGAGCGGATCGGTCGGCGGCATCGGCGCGCCGCGATATGGCGATTCGTTGAGCAGCGCCTGCTCGCTCTTGTCGAGGCCGAACAACTCGGCGGCCTTGGCGACCTGTGGCTTGGTCAGCTTCATCTGGCCGAGCACGGCGCCGGTGATCAGCATCGGCGACATGCCGCCGATCTCGCCGCAGATGTATTTCCAGCTCCAGCCCTTTTCGCGCTTGATGCCGAGCATCTTTTGGGTGAGTTCGGCCCGCGTCATGAAAACCTCCCGTCGTCAGATACGCGCGTGCCCAACTGAGAAGCAAGCGCCGTGCCAACGTCAATCATGCCGCCTGCAGCCGAGCGGTCCGGCCAGTCGGGGCCGCACGCGCGGTCCGGCCGTGACGCGTGAAGTGGCTCAGCGCGGCACGACGCCGCCGCTGCCAACGTTGATGCGTTTAACGTCGAAGCTGCCGTCCGGCTTCTTCACCGCCGCGATGACCGAGAACGCCGCGCCCGGCTCGAGGGCGCTTTGATCGCCGACCACGTAGCGCACGATCGGCACGTCCGGACCGACGATGATCTTCTTCTCGCCGCCCTTGTATTTGACGGTGACCACGGGTCCCGCCACCCCGGTCACCGTGGCGCCGACGGTGCCGTTGGTCATGGTGCTGTGCGGCGCGCCGGCCCACGGCCGAAAGCCTTCGCCGGTGCCGCGCATCGAATCGGCGAAAATATGGACTTCGATCGCCTTCTGCGAGCCGTCGGGCTGCGGCATCGCTCCGCTGCCGATATAGGCGCCGTCCTTGATGTCGGCCATCGAGGCCTTCACCACCTGGACGACCAAAACCTTGTCAGCGAGGTTGAGCGTCAGCGGCGCGCCTTTGTCCGACTTGGCGGTCAGCGTTTTGCCGTCGACTTTCTCGATGGTGCCGCGCAAGCGCTGGGTTTGCGGCGCCTGCGCCAGCGCCGTTGCCGCGGCGAGCGCCGCAAGGAATGCGACGCCGGCGGCCACGCTCTTTCCGGTCATGTCACTCTCCTATCGCCCCGCCCCCGCGGGCAGCGCCGCCGAACGGTCTCACATCGGCGGATCGACCCCGTTGCTGCCGACCGTGATGCCCGGCGCTTGCAATGTGCCGTCGGGGAGTTTTTTCGCGGCGACAACGAAGATTTTGGCGCCGGGCTTGAGGTCGGCGGCGCTGCCCGGGGCGAACATCACCACGGCGACGTTCTGGGGCACGATGAAGGTCTTCTCGCCATCCTTGTACTTCAAGACCAGCTTCTCGCCTGCGGCGCTCATCACCTCCGATTCGACATTGGCATTGGTCATGGAGCTGTTGGGCATGAGATCCCACGGCCGATAACCTTCACCGGTGCCGCGCAGCGCTTCCGGAAAAATATGAATCTCGACCGCTTTCTGCGTTCCGTCCGGCTGTGGCATCGCGGTGATGCCGACGAACAGGCCCTGCTTCACGTCGGCGAGCGACTTCCTGACTACGGTGTGGATCGGCGCCTTGTCGGCGAGCTTGACCGTTACGGCGGCGCCATCGCGGGTCTTCACATTCAAGGTCTGGCCGTTGACGCTTTGGATCGTGCCGCGCACGCGTACCATAGCGGGCTTCTGTGCCAGCGCGGACGCCCCCGCCAAGGCGGCGGCGAGCACCAGCGCGATTGGCAATGCTTTCGTCGTCATTCCATCCTCCCATGTTCGCGCGTCTTACCGCCACACGCCGTAATGGCCGAAGGCCACGTTCGGAGCTTCAAGGCTGCCGTCGGGAAGTTTCTTGGCGGCGGGAATGAAGATTTTTTGGCCTGGCTTCAGATCCGCGATGCTCGCCTTCTTGTAGGCGACGATTTCAGCGCTGGGCGGCACGACGACTTTCTGCTGGCCGCCCTTGTAGGTCACGTTCAGCGTCGTGCCGGCGACGCTCTTGACCTCGCTGGCGACGGTGGCGTTCGTCATCGTGCTGTTGGGCTGCAGGTCCCACGGCCGATGGCCTTCGCCGCGGCCGCGCAGCGCCTCGGGGAAAATGAGGATGGCCACGGCTTGCTGGCTGCCGTCGGGCTGCGGCATCGCGGTGACGGCGATGTAGTCGCCCGCTTTGATATCCGACAGCGAAGCCTTCACCACCCGGTTCACCGGCGTGTTGGCAGCCAGCTCAATTTTCATCATCGCGCCGTCGCGCGCCTTGACCGCCAGAGTTTGGCCGTTGACGCTGTCGATCGTGGCGCGCACGCGCACCGCCTTCGGTTGCTGCGCCGGCGATGGCTGCGGCGCGGCAACGAGTGCGGCGGCGCCCAGCAACGCAAGGACGCTCGCGCCCAAGGTCCGTCGTGTGATTTTACGCATTGGCATCCTCTCGATTGCGCCGGCGTCGCGCGGCCGGCGCGCCAGTTTTTTCAACCCCGCAGACCGCTACGTTATTCCGCCCGCTTTGTCGGCGGAAGAGCCGAGATCGGCCTCGAGCAGCGTGCGCAGCTCGGCCGTCACCTCCGGCGTCCTGCCGAACCACAGCGCGAAGCCGCGGACGGCCTGATACATGAGCATGCCGAGCCCATCGGCGGTGCGCAGGCCGCGCCCGCGCGCGGCGCGCAAGAGCGGCGTCGCCAGCGGCGCGTAAACGAGTTCGGCGACAACAGCGTGACCCGGCAGTAGCCGCACATCGAGCGGCAATTCGGGCTGTCCCGCCATGCCAAGGGTCGTGGCATTGACCAGAAGGCCGGCGTCGGCGAGCAGCGCCGTGTCGGCCCAATCGACGGGATGCACGGCTTTGCCGAAGCGCTGGCGAAGAACCTCGGCTCGGCGGCGCGTCCGATTCACGACCGTAATGCGCGCAACGCCGCGCCCGATCAGGCCGTGGACCACGCCGCGCGCAGCACCGCCGGCGCCGAGCACCACCGCCTTGGCGAGCCCGCGATCCCATTGCGGCGCGCAGGCGTCGAGATTGTCCAAAAAACCTTCGACGTCGGTGTTGGTCGAGCGCAGCGCGCCGCCGTCGAGCCACAGCGTATTGGCGGCGCCGACCGCGCGCGCATGCTCGTCGGGCTGCGACAGCGCCAGCGCCGCCTCCTTGTGCGGCACCGTCACGTTGGCGCCCACATAGCCGCGTGCCGCGAGCGAGCGCACGAATTCGGCGAACTGCTGCGGCGGCACCGCCTCGCGCCGGTATTCGCCAGCGATGCCGTAGCGCCTGAGCCAGTAATCATGGATCAGCGGCGAACGCGAATGCGCAACCGGCCAGCCGACGATGCACGCGGCGCGAGCGGGCGCGCTCATGACCAGCGCAGCTGGCGAATTCCGCTCATTCCCGCGCAAGCGGGAATCCAGAGGGCTGTCTCTGGCCTTTGAGCAAGGCCACCGGGTCCCCGCAACAGGGCACCCCATCGCGCAAGCGCGATGGGGACCCCCCGCGGGGACGAGCGGACGTTCGGATCGCTCACGCCTCGGCCACCACGGTGTTGCGCAGCGCGCCGATGTCCGGACATTCGACCTCGACGATATCGCCCGGCTTGAGCCAGACCGGCGGATCGGCTTTCGGGCTCTTCTTGATCGGCGTGCCGGTGCAGATGACGTCGCCCGGCTTGAGCGTCATGAAGCTCGTCGTGTAGGCGATGATGTCGGCAAACGAGAAGATCATGCTCGCCGTGGTATCGTCCTGCGTCACCTCGCCGTTCTTGCGCACGATCAGATGCAGCGGCTTGGCGAGATCGAGATCGGTCTCGATCCACGGCCCGATGCCGCCGGTTGCATCGAAATTCTTGCCCTGGGTGACGTTGAACTGGCCGTGCCGCGTCCAGTCGCGGATGGTGCCCTCGTTGGCGAGCGTCACGCCGGCGATCGTCTCCAGCGCCTTGTCCTTGGCCACATGCTTGCTTTCGCGACCGATGACGATGGCGAACTCGCCCTCGTAATCGAGCTGCTCGGAGATTTTCGGCCGCACCAGGTTTTGGCCCGAACCGACCATCGAGTTTGGCGCCCGATAGAACATGCTGGGATATTTGGGATTGTTGGTGACGTTATAGTCCTGGCCGCGGTTGGCGTAATTGATGCCGATGCAGAGGATTTTTTCCGGCGTCACAAGCGGCGGCAACAGCTCGACTTCGCCAAGCCGCACGTCGGGCCGCACGCCCGCGGATGCCG
>JASHQS010000238.1 GCA_030038995.1 Xanthobacteraceae bacterium | reverse complement strand
GGCTTCTGCTCTACCATTGAGCTACACCCGCATCGCCCCCTCCGTGGGGAATGCGCGGTAGAATACAACATTGTCGCCAGCCGGAAAACTTCGTTTCCCGGATGCGGTGCAGCGCGAAGCGGTGCACCGCTGATCCGGGATCGTCGCAAACTCCGAGTTTGTAAAGGTCCCGGGTCTGCAGCGCACCACTTCGTGCTACGCTGCGCCCGGGACACGAGTTTGAGCAGGCGTGGACATGGCTTAGACTGCGGGCCATAGCCGGCGCAGTTGGCGCCAGGACGTGTTTATGCCGGAAACGCCTACCGAACTGTCGGTCTCGCTGTGGCGTGGCGGCGCGGAGGGTCGCTACGAGAGCTATCGGGTGCCGCGGCGCGACAGCCAGACCGTGCTCGACGTCGTTACTTACGTGCAGCGCCATATCGATCCGACCTTGTCGTACCGGTTCGCCTGCCGGGTCGGCATGTGCGGCTCCTGCGCCATGACGGTGAACGGAAGGCCGCGCTGGACCTGCCGCACCCACGTCGCCAAGGTCGCCGGCAGCGGCCGGCTCGAAATCGGGCCGTTGCAAAATCTGCCGGTGATCAAGGACCTCGCCACCGACATGGCGCCGTTCTTCGAGAAATGGCGCGAGGCCAAGGGCGCCTTCGCGCCGTCGCGCACGCGCGCCGATGCCATGCCGCGCATCCGGCCCGACAGCCCGGCGCGGCTCGCCGCCGACGCGGCCATCGAATGCATCAATTGCGGCGTCTGCTACGCCGCCTGCGACACCGTGCGCTGGAACGCCGATTATCTCGGCCCGGCCGCGCTCAACCGCGCCTGGACGCTCCTCAACGACGAGCGCGACGCCGGCAATGCCGCGCGCCTGCGCGCGGTCGCCGCCTCGGGCGGCTGCCATGCCTGCCATTCGCACCAATCCTGCCAGGAGCATTGCCCGCTGTCGCTCAACCCGACCGCCTCGATCGCCGGGCTCAAGCGCCGCACCGCCGCCGCGTACCTGAAAGGCGAACTGAAACCATGAACGTGCGGCTCTATGTCTGGCAGCGCGCCACGGCGGCCCTGATGGTGCCGCTCGTCGCGGTGCACATCGCCGTCATCTTCTATGCCACGCGCCAAGGGCTCTCGGCCGCCGATATCCTGTCGCGCACCCGCGGCAGCATCGTTTGGGGCGCGTATTACGGACTGTTCGTCGCCGCGGTCTCGATCCATGCGGCGATCGGCGTGCGCAACGTGCTCGCCGAATGGTCGCCGCTGTCGGAGCGCAACGCCGGCCGGCTTGCCCTTGCCCTCGGGCTGGCGCTGGCCGCGCTCGGCGCTCGCGCCGTCGCGGCGGTGGTGCTGTGACGATCGCGCGGCACATAAAACATCGCAGCGGCACGCTGTGGCTTGCCGCGATCGTGCATCGGCTGTCAGGTTTGGCGCTGGCGATTTTCCTGCCGCTGCATTTTCTCGTGCTGGCGCTGGCGCTGCACCAGGCGGCGCGGCTCGACGCGTTTTTGCGCTGGACCGACCAGCCGCTGGTCAAGCTTGCCGAGACATTCTTGGTGTTTTTGCTCACCGTGCATCTGCTCGGCGGCGTGCGCGTGCTGGTGATCGAGAATTTCGACTGGCGCGACGGCCAGAAGCGGCTGGCGACGCTTGCGGCAGGCGTTTCGGCGATCGTCGCGTTCGTTTTTCTGGTCCGGGTGTTCTGAGGACCGCATGCAGGTCGAGCGGCACAATACCGACATTCTGATCCTCGGCAGCGGCGGCGCCGGTCTGTTTGCCGCGCTGCATGCGCACAAGGCCGATCCCGACCTCGACATCACCATCGTCAGCAAAGGTTTGCTCGGCAAATGCGGCTGCACCCGCATGGTGCAGGGCGGCTACAACGTGGCGCTCAATCCCGGCGACTCGGTCGAGCGCCATTTCATGGACACCATCGAGGGCGGCAAATGGCTGCCGCATCAGGGTTTGGCCTGGACGCTCGTCAGCACCGCGATCGAGCGGGTGCGCGAACTGGAAAACGAGATCGGCTGCTTCTTCGACCGCAATCCCGACGGCACGCTTCACGGCAAGGCATTCGCCGGCCAAACCTTCGACCGCACCGTGCACAAGGGCGACCTCACCGGCATCGAGATCATCAGCCGGCTGATGGAGCAGGTGTGGGCGCGCCCCGGAATCCGCCGCCTCGAGGAACACCGCGCCGTCGCGCTCGTCCCGGCGGCCGACGGCACGCTGTCCGGCGCGCTCCTGCTCGACGTGCGCAGCGGCGCATTCCGCTTCGTCGCCGCGCAGGCGGTACTGCTCGCGACCGGCGGCGGACCGACCATGTACCGCTACCACACGCCGTCCGGCGACAAGAGCATGGACGGGCTTGCCATGGCGCTGCGGCTCGGCTTGCCGCTGCGCGACATGGAGATGGTGCAATTCCATCCGACCGGGCTTCTTGCCGGGCCGGACACGCGCATGACCGGCACCGTGCTCGAGGAAGGGTTGCGCGGCGCCGGCGGCCACTTGCTCAACGGCGCGCTGCACCGTTTCATGGCCGACTACGATCCAAAACTGGAGCGCGCCACCCGCGACGTGGTGAGCCG
>JASHQS010000025.1 GCA_030038995.1 Xanthobacteraceae bacterium | reverse complement strand
GGCGCCAGTGTCTGACCAATCTTGTCGAGCCCCGTATAGCCGGTGACGCGTCCGCCTTCGTCCTTGACCTGGTGCTCGTGCAGCAGCTTCCACGTCGGCCCCAGGCGGTGTTGATCGACGAACTGAACGATCGAGATCAGCTCTTCGAGCTTGTTCTCCAAGGGGGTGCCGGTCAGCACGATCGCGTAGGGACTGTCGATGCGCTTCAAGGCCCGTGCAGCGATGGTGTTCCAGTTCTTCACCCGTTGCGCTTCATCGACGATCACCAAATCGGGCGCCCAGGCGGCGATCAGATCGAGGTCAGGCTTGAGCTTCTCGTAATTTGTGATCTTGCAGAAATCGTCCAAACGATAGTCGTTCTGGCGCTGCGCCCGGCCGCCATTGATGATCCGCGCCGCGTTCTCATTTTGTCTGCCGGAGAAACGCAGAATCTCGCTCTGCCACTGGTATTTGAGCGAGGTCGGGCAGATCACCAATACCCTTGTGACGCCGAAATGCCGCGCCAGTATTTCCATGGCGGCGATGGCCTGGACGGTCTTGCCCAGTCCCATATCGTCGCCGATCAATGCCCTGCCAGCCCGGACCGCGAACAGCGCGCCTTCGGCCTGATACGGATAGAGCGGCACTTTCAGAAGCGCTTCGAGCCCGAGGTCGGCGGCTCCCTGAGGAAACAGTTTGGCGAGCTTTGAGGCCCGGCGCTCGGCATCCCGCCTTCCCGCGATGAAGTCGAGCGCATCGTCATAGGCGCGGAACGCGTGACCCGACTTCGACGCCAAGGCCATGAAAGATTCGAGTTTGTCGTAGCGGTCATCCGGCAGCATCCCGTCATGATCGACGTCGAACAATGCCGCGGCGGCCTCGCGCAACGCTGACGGGCAGTCTGTTCCAGCCCGGAAATGGATGGCGCGCCTGCCGTCGTTGCGGAGATACAGCTCGGAAAAAGCCGGCTGGTAGCCGCGCGCAAACGCGGCTTTGGCGCCACGTTTCTTCTCCAGCCGCGCAAGAGTGAACTCGATGTGCTTGCAGGTGCCGAGCTCACTGGTCGCATAATCGGGACATGAGCAGAAATTGCCGCCGGGCCCCATGCCCCGGATCGCCACGCGGTAGCTCGATTTCGAGGCGGGATTGGTGACCCGAAACTCGGAGAAAAACGGTTCGCTGGTCAGATTCTCGAGCCCGAAGGCCTGCTCGCGGCCGAACTGGCGGCGCAAGCCTCTCTGCCATTGCGCGGGCGATAAATCGGCGGGCGCATGGGTGCGCGAGAGCTTGGGTTGCTTGCTCGGGATGGTCGTGGAATTGAGGCTTCGGCGTTTGGATTTCATCAAATCGTACCCCGTTCAGTAAACTGCGTCAGGCCATCGATCACTCCCACTCGATCGTCCCCGGCGGCTTCGACGTCACGTCGTAGACGACGCGGTTGACGCCCTTGACCTCGTTGATGACGCGCGTCGCGACGGTGCCGAGGAACGCGGCGTCGAAGGGGTAAAAATCCGCGGTCATGCCGTCGGTCGAGGTGACCGCGCGCAGCGCCACGACGTGGTCGTAGGTGCGGAAATCGCCCATGACGCCGACGGTGCGCACCGGCAACAGCACGGCAAAGGCCTGCCAGATATCGTCGTAGAGCCCGACGCGGCGGATCTCTTCGATGAAAACGTCGTCGGCGAGGCGGAGGATGTCGAGTTTTTCGCGGGTGATCTCGCCGGGGCAGCGGATGGCGAGGCCGGGGCCGGGAAACGGATGGCGCCCGACGAAAGCGTCGGGCAGACCGAGCTCGCGGCCGAGCGCGCGCACCTCGTCCTTGAACAATTCGCGCAGCGGCTCGACCAGTTTCAGGTTCATGCGCTGCGGCAAGCCGCCGACATTGTGATGCGACTTGATGGTGACCGACGGGCCGCCGGTGAACGACACGCTCTCGATCACGTCGGGATAAAGCGTGCCCTGGGCCAGAAACTGCGCGCCGCCGATCTTTTTGGCTTCGGCCTCGAACACGTCGATGAACAACTTGCCGATGGTTTTGCGCTTCTGCTCCGGGTCGGTGACGCCCGCCAGCTCTCTGAGAAAAAGCTCCTCGGCCGCAACGTGGACCAGCGGGATGTTGTAATGGCCGCGGAACAAGGCGACCACGCGCTCGCCTTCGCCGAGGCGAAGGAGCCCGTGGTCGACGAACACGCAGGTGAGCTGATCGCTGATCGCCTCGTGCATGAGCACGGCGGCGACCGCGGAATCGACGCCGCCGGACAGCCCGCAGATCACTTTGCCCGAACCGACCTGGCGGCGGATTTTTTCGATCGCCTCCTCCTTGAAGGCGCGCATGGTCCAGTCGCCGCGGCAGCCGGCGATCTTGCGCACGAAATTGCGCAGGAGCGCCGCGCCGTGCGGAGTGTGCACGACTTCGAGGTGGAATTGCGTGGCGTAGAATTTGCGCTCCTCGTCGGCGATCATGGCGATCGGTGCGTTCGATGACGTGCCGGTGGCCGCAAAACCGTCGGGCAGACGCGTGACGCGGTCGCCGTGGCTCATCCACACCGGATAGCGCCGGCCGACCTCCCAGACGCCGTCGGTGAGCAACGACGGCTTGGTCACCTCGACCTCGGCGCGGCCGAATTCGCGGTGATGGCCGCCTTCGACGCCGCCGCCGAGTTGGCGGGCCATGGCCTGCTCGCCGTAACAGATGCCGAGCACCGGCACGCCGGCCTGATAAATCGCGGGCGGCGCCAGCGGCGCGTCCGCCTCGTGCACCGAGGCCGGCCCGCCGGACAGGATCACGCCTTTGGGCTTGAGATCGGCAAGCGCGGCTTCGGCCTTCTGGAACGGCACGATCTCGCAATAGACGCGCTCCTCGCGCACGCGGCGCGCGATCAGCTGCGTCACCTGCGAGCCGAAATCGACAATGAGGATTTTGTCGTGAGTCGCCATGGCGGGTTTTATGGCAAGCGCCGCGCCCTGTCGAGCAGACGCGAGCGATGTCATGCCGAGCGGCGCAACAGACTGACAAAGAAGCCGTCGGTGTCGGTGCGGCGCGGCGTCATCAAAAGGCCCTCGGCGGATATAAGCGCCGCTTGGCTGAAAAGATAGGCGCGCTCGCCGAGCGACTTGGCCGTTTCGGCCGGGTTTTCCACGGCAAAATCGCGGACGCGGCCGATGAAGTCGCGCACCTGGTCGCCGTTCTCCTCCGCAAGCACCGAGCAGGTTATGTAGGCGATCCGCCCCCCGGGCTTGACGAGTTGCGCGGCGCGGTCGAGCAGCGCGGCCTGCTCCTTGACCCGCTCGGCCAAAGCGCCGGGCCGCACGCGCCATTTGGCGTCGGGATTACGCCGCCACGTGCCGGTGCCGGTACAGGGCGCGTCGATGACGACGAGATCGGCTTTGCCGGCGAGATCGCCGAGCCCCCAGCCCAATCCCGCCCCGCTTGCGGGCGAGGTAACGGGAGGCGACCCTCGCGGCGTTCGCACCTGAACGTTGCGCACGTCGGCGCGCGTCAAGCGCTCGTGAATCGGCACCAGCTGGCGCTTGTCGATGTCGGTAGCGTAAATCTGGCCGCGATTCTCCATCATGGCGGAAAGAACCAACGTCTTGCCGCCGGCGCCGGCGGCGAGATCGACGACCTGCTCGCCGGGCCTGGCGCCGGCCAACAGCGCGGCAAGCTGCGAGCCTTCGTCCTGGACTTCGATTTCACCTTTGCGAAACGGCGGCTCGGCATGGATCGCCGGGTTCTTGGCATCGGCGCCGAGACGGATGCGCAAACCAAACGGCGACCAGCGCGTCGGCTCGGCGCCAAGATGCTTAAGCTTCGGTGCAACTTCGTCGCGTTCGGCCTTGAGCGTGTTGACGCGCAGGTCGAGCGGCGCGCGCGTTGCGAGCGCGGCGCCCTCGGCGGCGCGCGCGTCGCCGAACACGCGGCTAAGATGCGGATCGAGCCAGTCTGGATAATCGCCGGCGACGGCCGCAGTCGCCCCGGCGAGGGTATCGGACGACAACGCCGCCCGCTCGGCGTCGGTCAGCGGCGCCGGGGCGAAGCGCGCGCCGCTGCACAGCGCCGCGATCGCCGCGACATCGAGGCCGCGCTCGCGACGCAGCATGCCGATGAGCGCCGCGCGCGGGGTTTTTGCGCCCATCAGCCAGGCGGAGGAAGCTTTGCGGCGCAGCGCGTCGTAAATGAGGCCGGCGATCGCGGCGCGGTCGGCCGAGCCAGCGAAGCGATGCGACAGACCCCAGTCCTTGAGTGCGTCGGCCGCCGGCCGGCGCCGCGCGTCGACGTCGGCGAACACTTCGATGGCGGCAGCAAGCCGGGCGGCCGGTGTCATGGCAATGGACGTGGGATCAAAAGCAGGCGCTTATTTGGCCGCGCGGCCGATCGCGGCCGCCCGCTTGCCCGCCGCCGTATCGTGCCGCCGCACCGCTTTGCGCAGGCTTTTGATCGCTTCGGCGAGATCGTGCACGTGAATGCCTTTCGGGCCCTTGCCGGCGCGCACGCTCTGCAACATGCGGCGCAGCAGATCGTCGTCGTGCTCGTCGCGATAGGGTTTCAAGTCGAGGTCCTTCGGCACTTTCTTCAAACGCTCGTCGCCGATGCGCTTGACGTATTTTTGCATGAAACGGTCATAGGCGTGCCACTCGACGTCCGCGGCGCGAACCGCAGCCTCCTCGGCCCGCGTCGCGATCTGATGGGCGTGCAGATAATGCAGGCCGAGCTGATCGATCAGCGTCTTCTCGACCTCCTCGTGCAGAATGAGAAAGCGGTCGGTCTCGATGGTGCGGCCGCGGAACTTGAACGATTTCGGCATGTGGCGGTCGATATAGATCGTCTTGCCGTCGAGGCTGTAGCCGGCGAGATAAGGAATGTCGTGCTTGCGGTCCAGCTTCCTGACGCGCCGCACGACGGCGTCGAGCGCACGCTCCATCATCAGGCTGGAAACGTACCATTCCGGCAAGCGGAGCTTCTCGTGGGGCGCGGTCGGATGGCAATAGTCGAGCGGCATGGCGGCGATCCTCAAGTGTTGGTGAACACTTCGTTGATGAAAATGATCCACATGACGGCGAGCACCACGGCGGACGCGCCGAACAGCGGCCCGCGTACTTTCACGTTGTTGCTGGTCACGTGGACGAAAGCGTGCAGCAGGCGGAAGACGACGAAGATCCAGGCCAGCACCACGAACACGATGCCGGCTTTGCGCGTCACCAACGCGACAATGGTAAGCACGTAGAACAGAACCGGCAGCTCGAACTGATTGGCGTAGGAATTCGCCACCTGGGTGGCGCGCTTCGGCCAGTTCGGTTCGCGCAGCGCGATATCTTCGCGCCGCACCGCGCCGGAGCGAAGCGCGCGGGTGCGCAGCGGCGCCGCCCAGAACAACAGCACGAAGGTGAGGATGACCTCGACGAACAGCGGCAGCAGGATGGCCTTAAGAGACATGCGCGTTGCGCCCCTTGCGTGCTTGCCTCCTAGCATGACGCCGCACGCCCGGCCAACGGCGGCGGCGGCGGCCGCGGCAACTCACAATTTGACGCTGATCGCCGTCTCGCCCTCCTCGTCGACCAGGGCGCTACGCCAGGACTTGCCGTCGAACAGCGCTTTGCGCACCGCGTCCGCGGTGCCGCCGTGGTTGAGGTTCGCGGTGATGAGCGTGCCGCCGGTGCGCAGTAAGCCGCGCAGCGTCTTGTGCAGCGCCGACGTCGGCGTCTGGCCGTCGAAAAACGCCACGTCGTAACCAGGATCGAGGGTCGGCAGGACCGCGGCGAAATCGCCCTCATGCACGGTGATGCGGTGGTCGAGCGCCGCGGCGGCGATGTTCTCGCGAGCGAGCCGCACGTGCTCGGGATCGCGCTCGATGGTGTCCACCGTCGCGTCGGGCGCCCCGGATGCAAACGACAGCGCGGTGTAGCCGAGCGCGGTGCCGAGTTCCAGGATACGGCGGGCATTGGCGGCTGCCGCCAAGACAGCAAGCAACGGCCCGTCGTCGTACGGATGGGCGCCGCAGCGGTGCCGTGCGCGGTGCGCATCGGTCGCGGCGCGGATTTTGGCGAAGGGATCGGGGGCCGCGCCTGCCATCGTCCTCCTCAGTCTCGGCTCGGGTAATTCGGACTTTCGCGCGTGATGGTCACGTCGTGCACGTGGCTTTCGCGCAAGCCGGCGCCGGAAATGCGGACAAACACGGCCTTGGCCTGGAAATCGGCAAGGTTCGTGCCGCCGACATAGCCCATGGCGGCGCGCAGCCCTCCGGTCAGTTGATGCAGCACGTTGGCGACCGGGCCCTTGTAGGGCACCTGGCCTTCGATACCCTCGGGCACGAGCTTGAGCGTGTCCTTGATCTCCTGCTGAAAATAGCGGTCGGCGGAGCCGCGCGCCATGGCGCCGACCGAACCCATGCCGCGATAGCTCTTGTAGGAACGGCCCTGGTAGAGAAACACCTCGCCGGGCGTTTCGTCGGTGCCGGCGAGCAGCGAGCCGATCATCACGCAATCGGCGCCGGCAGCGATCGCCTTGGCGAGATCGCCGGAATATTTGATGCCGCCGTCGGCAATCACCGGCGTGTTGGTCTTTCTGGCAACCTCGACCGTATCCATGATCGCGGTAAGTTGCGGCACGCCGACGCCGGCGACGATGCGGGTGGTGCAGATCGAGCCCGGTCCGATGCCGACCTTGATGGCGTCGGCCCCGGCGTCGATGAGCGCCTTGGCGCCGTCGGCGGTGGCAACGTTGCCGGCCACCACTCGAACGGCATTCGACTGCCGCTTGATGCGGGTCACGGCTTCCAGCACCCGGCTGGAATGGCCGTGCGCGGTGTCGACCACCACGACGTCGACGCCAGCGTCGATGAGCGCTTCGCTGCGCGCATAGCCGGTATCGCCGACGCTGGTCGCGGCGGCGACGCGCAGCCGGCCCCGCTCGTCCTTGCAGGCGTTCGGATACGCCACCGCTTTCTCGATGTCCTTGACGGTGATCAGCCCGACGCAGCGGTAATCGGCGTCAACCACCAGCAGCTTCTCGATGCGGTGCTGGTGCAGCAGGCGCTTGGCCTCGTCCTGGCCGACGCCCTCGCGCACCGTGACGAGCCGCTCCTTCGTCATCAGCTCCGAGACTTTTTGCCGCTTGTCGGTGGCGAAGCGCACGTCGCGATTGGTGAGGATGCCGACGAGCTTGCCGGCGCGGCCGCCGCCGCCGCCTTCGACCACCGGAATGCCGGAGATGCGATGCTCCTGCATCAGCGCCAGCGCGTCCGCCAAGCTCGCGTGCGGCGCAATCGTCACCGGGTTCACCACCATGCCGGATTCGTATTTTTTGACTTGGCGCACCTGCGCGGCCTGCACCGCGGGATCGAGATTGCGATGAATGACGCCGATACCGCCGGCCTGCGCCATGGCGATCGCCATATGGGCTTCAGTCACCGTGTCCATGGCGGAAGCGACGATCGGGATGTTGAGCGGGATGGTGCGCGTGATGCGCGAGCGGATATCGACGTCCGACGGCAGCATGTCGGACAGGCCGGGCTTCAACAGCGCGTCATCGAAGGTGTATGCTTCGGCCAGTATGTCTTTCGAATTCACTGCCATTGCCAACTCCGCATGGCCCGGAAAGAGCGGGGCGGCGCCGTGTGATGCGCCATTGGCGAACGGACGCTTGCGCGGTTCGCCGACTCGGGTGGCCCGCTTTTGGGTTGGCGGCGGTCGATAGCATGCCCGGGCCGCTATGAATAGGCCTATTTGGGCAATATGGAGGATAATGACGTGACGATCGGCCTCAATCGGCGGCAATTTGGCCGCGGGGCGCTCGCCGCGACTACGGCCCTGGCGACAGCCGGCCGTGCCCTGCCGGCCGCCGCGCCGGTAAAAATCCACCGCGCGCACCGGGCGGGCGTTGTTGCCGATTTCCGCAAGGACGAAACCGCGGTGAGATCGAACGTCTTACGGCTGGGGCGCAGAATAGATCATCGATGCGAGACTTGACGCCGCTGCCACGCCCCCTGCCCCACCGACGCTCGTTCTTGCCAGCGCTCGCAATGGCCGTTTTCCTGATCGGCCAGGCCGGCCACGCGCAGGACGGCAACGACCAGCGGCGCTGCACCGTGGAATGGCGCGCCACCGCCGAGGGGCGCGTCGCGTCGTGCACGACGCTGATCGACTCCGGACGCTATCAGGGAATCAATCTCGCCGTTCTCTACAATGATCGCGGCGTGGCGCTGCGCGCGCAGGGCAATCTCACCGGCGCGCTGCAGGATTTCGCCCGCGCCATCAGCCTCGATCCGAATTCGCCGCATGCGTTCCAAAATCGCGCCAGTGCCTTGTTCGCCGAACGCGACTTCGACGGCGCCATCGCGGATTTGAACCGCGCCGTAGAGCTCGACCCAACCGACGCGACCGCGTTCATGACCCGCGGCAACGCCTACGACGAGAAGGGCGATCCGGCACGCGCCATTGCCGATTACGACGAGGCGATCCGGCTGTCGCCCAGCTACGCCGCGGCTTATTTCAACCGCGCCCTCGCCCGCCGCCGCACCGGCGCGCTCGATCTCGCCATAGCCGATTACGGCCAGGCGATCCGGCTCGATCCGAAAAATGCCGCCGCCTTCAACAATCGCGGCATTGCCTGGTTCGACAAGGACAATTACGACCGCGCCATCGCCGATTACAATCAGGCGATTCGGCTCGCGCCCAATTCTGCGGCCGCCTACAACAACCGCGGCGATGCCTGGCGCGGCAAAGGCGATCTTGCTCGCGCCGCCGCCGATTTCAACCGCGCCATAAAACTGTCGCCGCAATTTGCGCTTGCCTACAACAATCGCGGCCTGGTGGCCTATCAGCAACGCAATTACGACCACGCGATCGCGGATTTCACCGCCGCGATCGGCCTCGACGGCAAAAACGCGCAGTTCTACCGCAACCGCGCCAATGCCTATGACGAGGCGGGCAAAAGCGATGCGGCGATGGCCGATTACGATATGGCCGTGCATCTCGGTCCGGCCGATGCCACGGTCTTTTACGACCGCGGCGTTGCACTGCGGCGCAGCGGTAATCTCGACCACGCAGTCGCTGACCTGAGCGAGGCCATCCGGCTCGATCCGCTTTTTGTCGCCGCCTACAACGAGCGCGGCTATGCGTATTATCGGCGGCACGATCTCGATCACGCGATCGCCGATTACGGGGCGGCGATCAAGCTCAATCCGCGCTTCGCCGTCGCTTACGACAACCGCGGCAACGCGTTGGACGATGAAGGTCAGACAGACCGCGCCATCGCCGACTACAACGCGGCGCTTGCCATCGATCCCGATTATGCCGCGGCCTATTACAATCGCGGCCTGGCGTGGCGCCGCAAGGGCGAAGTCGACCGCGCCATCGCCGATTACGACCAGGCGATACGGCTGCATCCCACCGCCGCGGCTTACAACAATCGCGGCAGCGCGCTTTTGGCCAAAGGCGAATACGCGCTGGCGCTCGCCGACTTGAATCAGGCGATCAAGCTCGATCCGCGCGCCGCGGATCCCTACATCAATCGCGGCAACGCCGAGCGCGAGCAACTCGACCTTGCCGGCGCCATCGCCGACTACGGCGAGGCGATCACGCTGTCGCCGCAAGCGGCGCTCGCCTATTACAATCGCGCCTGGGCGCATTATCTGGGCGGCGACAATGCCGACGCCATCGCCGACGTCGACACCGCCATCAAGCTCGATCCGCATTCGGCCAGCGCCTTCTCGACGCGCGGGCTTATCCGCGAGCGACTCGGCGACCCGCAAGGCGCCATTGCCGATTTCCGCCAGGCGCTCAAGCTCGATCCCGGCTTTCGCCAGCCGGCCGATGGCCTCAAGCGGCTTCTAGCCGGCTCCGCCAAGAGCGACTAAGAACAAAGCGCCGAATAGATCGCCGCCAATGCAGTCTACTGCCAACGGCCGCGCCGCACCGCTGATCGTCGCCGTGTCGCTGTTCATGGAGAACATGGACTCGACCGTGATCTCGACGTCGCTGCCGGCGATCGCGCGCGACATCGGCACCAGCCCGCTGGCGCTCAAGCTCGCCATCACCTCGTACCTGCTCTCGCTCGCCATTTTCATTCCGGCGAGTGGCTGGACCGCCGACCGCTTCGGCGCGCGCAACGTGTTTCGCCTCGCCATCGGCGTGTTCGTGCTCGGCTCGATCGGCTGCGCGCTGTCGCACTCGATCGAGCAATTCGTCATCGCGCGTATCTTTCAGGGCATCGGCGGCGCCATGATGACGCCGGTCGGCCGCCTCATCGTGGTGCGCTCGATCGACAAGGAAGCCTTGCTCAACGCCATGTCGCTGTTGACCATTCCGGCGCTCATTGGGCCGATCTGCGGCCCGCCGCTCGGCGGTTTCATCACCACCTATGCGTCGTGGCACTGGATCTTCATCATCAACGTGCCGATCGGGCTCATCGGCATCGCGCTGGCGACGCGCTTCATTCCGGACGTGCGCACCGAATATCCCTACCCGTTCGACCTGATCGGCTTCATCCTGTCCGGACTGGGCATCGGCGGGCTGGCGTTCGGCCTTTCCGTGCTGGGGCTTGAGTTTCTGCCGGACTGGGCTGTCGCCGCGCTGCTTGGAGTCGGCGCCGTCTGTTCGCTCGCCTACGTGGCTTACGCGCGGCGCGCCACCGCGCCAATTCTCGATCTGAGGCTCCTCGACATGCCGACGTTCCGCGCCAGCATTTTCGGCGGCTTCATGTTCCGGCTCGGCATCGGCGCCATGCCGTTTCTGCTGCCGCTGCTCTTACAGCTCGGCTTTCATCTGACGCCGTTTCAGTCCGGCCTGATCACGTTCACCGGCGCCGTCGGCTCGATGTTCATGAAGGCCGCCGCGGTGACCGTGCTCAAGCGGCTCGGCTACCGCAACGTGCTCCTGTACAACAGCTTCATCAGCGCCGCGTTTCTCGCCGCCTGCGCCACATTCCTTCCCGGCGTCCCGTTCGCGGTGATGATCGCGGTGCTGCTGGTCGGCGGCTTCTTCCGCTCGCTGCAATTCACCAGCATCAATACGCTCGCCTATGCCGAGGTCGAAGCGCCGCTGATGAGCCGCGCCACCTCGATGGTCGCCGCCGCCCAGCAGCTTTCGCTGTCGAGCGGCGTCGCCATCGGCGCCCTCATCGTCGAGTTCACCCTGGCATTAAAGCACGGCGCCACCCTCAGCGCCGCCGACTTTCCGCCGGCGTTCCTCGCCATCGGCGCCCTCACCGCCACCGCCGCACTGATCTTCGTGCGGCTATCGCCCGATGCCGGCGCGCAGCTCGCGGGACGGAAGGCGGTGGCGGGGCGAAGGGCTTAGAGGTCTCCAGCACCGCATCAACACCGCAATCTGCAAAAACGCCTGCTTTATTCTTGCGTCCCAGTACCTCTGAACCCGCGCGCCAACAGATAAAGCTCCGCCGAATCCGAGCGGCTTGCCGGCGGCTTGACGTGCTTGACGGTTTCAAAGTCGCGCTTGAGCTCGGCCAATAAGCCAGCTTCGGCGCCGCCCTGCAGGACTTTGCAGAGGAAGGCCCCGCCGGGGGCGAGCACTTTGCGAGCAAACTGGGCTGCGGCTTCGGCGAGCGCCATGATGCGCAAGTGATCGGTTTGGCGGTGGCCGGTGGCGTTGGCGGCCATGTCGGAGAGGACGACGTCGGCTTGGCCGCCGAGCAAGGCTTTGAGCTTCGCCGGTGCGGTCTCGTCCAAAAAGTCGAGCTGCAGAAATTCGACGCCGGCGATCGGCTTTAAGTCGAGCACGTCGAGCGCGACCACGCGGCCGCCCGGGCCGACGCGACGCGCGGCGATTTCGCTCCAGCCGCCGGGCGCGGCGCCGAGATCGATTACGCGCGCGCCGGGTTTGAGCAGATGATATTTGTCGTCGATCTCGGCGAGCTTGTAGGCGGCACGCGAGCGAACGCCTTCGCGCTTGGCGCGGGTGACGTACGGATCATTGATCTGGCGCGTCAGCCAGGCGCGCGACGAGGCGCTGCGCTGCTTGCCGGGCTTGAGCCGCGCCATGCCGCCTCCACTGCCTGCCGCGCCCTACGCCTCGCCCCAGACGCGGTCTTCGCGCATCATCTCGACCAGCATGCCCTCGCGCAGGCCGCGGTCGGCGACGCGCAGCCGCGGGCACGGAAAGGCACGGCGGATCGCGTCCAGAATCGCGCAACCGGCGAGCACCAGGTCGGCGCGCTCGGCGCCGATGCACGGATTTTTGGCCCGCTCGTCAAAGCTCATCGCCATCAGCTCGGCGACCACGGCGGAAATCTGCTGGTCGGACAGCCAGCAGCCGTCGACGCGGCGGCGGTCGTAGCGTCTGAGCTTGAGATAGACGCCGGCGATGGTGGTCACGGTGCCCGAGGTGCCGAGCATGTGAAAACCGTCGAGGCCGCAGCCCTGCGCGTCCTTGAATTTTTGCACCAAGAGCGCGACCTCGTCGATCATGGCGTCATAGATGTCGCGCGTCACCACGGTGCCGCCGTAGCGCTCGGCGAGCGTGACGACGCCGACCGGCAGCGACGCCCAGCCCAAAATATCCGGCGGCGGTGGGCCGCATCGACCAAGACCCCGCGGGCCGAGGCGGACCAGCTCGGACGAGCCGCCGCCGATGTCGAACAAAATGATGCCGGAAGCCGTCGGGTCGAACAGCTCGGTGCAGCCGGTCGCCGCCAGCCGCGCCTCGGTCGCCGAATCGACGATTTCCAGTTCGAGCCCGGCTTGTTCGGCGACGCGCGCGCAAAACGTTTCCGCGTTTTCGGCGGCGCGGCAGACCTCGGTGGCGATCAGCCGCGCCCGGTCGACCCGGCGCGCCCGCATCTTGTCGCGGCAGACCGATAGCGCCTCGACGGTGCGGGCGATCGCGGCCTCGCTGATGCGGCGCGACGCGGCAAGACCCTCGCCGAGCCGGACGATGCGCGAAAAGGCATCGATGACGCGGAAGCCGGACGCCGTCGGCCGCGCGATCAGGAGCCGGCAATTGTTGGTGCCCAGATCGAGCGCCGCATAGGTTCGCTGCGGCTCGTCGGAGCTGAGACTATCATGGTGGCCGGCGGCAGCGCGACCCATGCCATAGCGCGTGCGCCGGCCCCATCGCGGCCGCCGCGGTCCCTGCCGATAGCCATTGCCGCCGCCTTGCGGCGGGCCCTCGGCATCCATGAAAAAATCCTTTCCACCGCGCCGGAGCATAAGAAGCTCGACAGCACCGCCCGTATTCAAGACCAAATCGGGCAAAAATGTACCAGCCGGCCCAGCCTCGGCAAGCTGCGCCATCGCGATTATGTGCCATGCGGGGGTATGGCTTGTCGGCCTATGCCAAGTCCATTATGTCAGCGCATCAATGCCTTACGGGATCGAACGGTGATGAATTTTCAGCGCTCCGCGGGCGAGCAGGCCGACCCATCGGCTGCCGACAAATGGGCGGTGGAAAAATTTGCGGTCGGCCAATCGGTGCCGCGGCTCGAGGATCCGCTGCTGTTGCGCGGCAAGGGCCGCTACACCGACGACGCGAGCCTGCCCGGACAGTGCTACGCGGTGATGGTGCGCAGCCAGAACGCGCACGGGATCATCCGCGGCATCGAGATCGAGGCCGCGCGCAAAATGCCGGGCGTGCTCGGCGTCTTCACCGGCGCCGACCTGAAAGGCTACGGCCCGCTCAAATGCATCGTTCCGTTCAACAATCGCGACGGCTCGCCGATGAAGAAGCCGCTGCGGCCGGCACTGCCGACCGACAAGGTGCGCTACGTCGGCGATCCGGTCGCCTTCGTCGTCGCCGAGACGGTGCTGGCCGCCAAAGACGCCGCCGAAGCGGTCACGCTCGATATCGAGCCGCTTCCCGCGGTGATCACCGCCGAAGAGGCCGCCGCCCCCGGCGCGCCGCAGCTCTATGACGATGCACCGAACAACATTTCGCTCGACTATCATTACGGCGATGCCGAAGCGGTGGATGCCGCGTTCGCCAAGGCGGCCCATGTCACGCGACTGAAGCTCGTCAATAGCCGGCTTGTCGTCAGCGCCATGGAGCCGCGCGCCGCGCTCGCCGCCTATGACGGCAACCGCTTCACGCTCTATGTCGAGTCGCAGGGCGTGTTCGGCATGCGCGGCAACCTCGCCGAGGCGCTCGGCGTGCAGGCCAAGGACGTGCGCGTGATCACCGGCCAAGTCGGCGGCTCGTTCGGCATGAAGGCCGCGGTGTTTCCCGAATATATCTGCGTGCTGCACGCCGCGCGCGCGCTCGGCCGGCCGGTGAAGTGGACCGACGAGCGCTCCGGCAGCTTCATGTCCGACAGCCACGGCCGCAACCACGACGTGGTCGGCGAGCTCGCGCTCGACGGCGACGGCAATTTCCTCGCGGTGCGGCTGACGAGCTTCGCCAACATGGGCGCGTTTCTCTCGCCCGTTGCGCAGATGCCGGGCACCATCAATGCGGTCAAGAACGTGCAGGGCATGTACCGCACGCCGCTGATCGAAGTCTCGACCAAATGCGTGTTCACCAACACCTCGCACGTGTCCGCCTATCGCGGCGCCGGCCGGCCGGAAGGCAATTATTACATGGAGCGCCTGGTCGATGCGGCCGCGGCCGAACTCGGCGTCGATCGCGTGCAGCTGCGCCGCCGTAATCAGATCCGCCCGCAGCAGCTGCCCTACAAGACCGCGTCGTCGGTGACCTATGACAGCGGCGATTTCGCGGCGCTCACCAAACAGGCGCTCGAGTTCGCCGACGTCAAGGGCTTTGCCAAGCGCAAGCGTGCAAGCCGCAAGCGCGGCAAGCTGCGCGGGCTCGGCATCGGCAATTTCCTCGAAGTCACCGCGCCGCCGGCAAAAGAACTGGCCGACATCAGGTTCAATGCCGACGGCACCGTGACGCTCGCGACCGGCACGCTCGATTTCGGCATGGGCCACCTCACGCCGTTCGCGCAAGTGCTGGGCGAAAGGCTCGGCGTTCCCGTCGATAAAATCTCGCTGGTGCAGGGCGACAGCGACCGGCTCACCGCCGGCGGCGGCTCCGGCGGCTCGAAATCGATCATGCACACCGGCACCGCGATCGTCGAAGCGGCAGCGAAGATCATTGAGAAGGGCAAAGAGCTTGCAGCCTATGCGCTCGAAGCCGCGCCCGCCGACATTGTCTTCCGGCGCGGCCGCTTTGTCATCGTCGGCACCGACCGCGCCATATCGATCATGGAGCTGGCGCGGAAGCTCAACGACGGGCTCAAGCCGCCGCCCGGCGCGCCGCAAACGCTCGACCTCGCTCATGTCAGCAACGGGCCCGGGGCCTCGACCTTCCCCAACGGCTGCCACATCGCCGAAGTGGAAGTCGATCCCGAGACCGGCACGGTCGAGATCGTCAACTATGTCAGCGTCAACGATTTCGGCACGGTGATCAATCCGCTGATCGTCGCCGGTCAGCTGCATGGCGGCGTGGTGCAAGGCATGGGCCAGGCCTTGATGGAGCTTGCGGTCTATGACCGCGACGGCCAATTGCTCACCGGCTCGTACATGGATTACGCCATGCCGCGCGCCGCCGACGTGCCAGCGGTGGCGGTGGCCGATCATCCCGCTCCCGCCAAGACCAACCCGCTCGGCGTCAAGGGCTGCGGCGAGGCCGGTTGCGCCGGCGGCCTCGCGTCGGTGATGAACGCGGTGATCGACGCGCTCGCCGAGCGCGGCATCCGCCATCTCGACATGCCGCTCACCCCGTTCCGCGTCTGGCAGGCGCTGCATTCCGCGGCGGCCACGCGCCCGCGATGACGCAAGCCATTTCCGTCCGTTCGTTGCGGCCCGCCGAATCACGGCTGATCGCCGCGGTGTGCGCGGCGCATATGATGAGCCATTATTACATGCTCCTGCTGGCGCCGCTGCTCGCCTTCGTGCGCGACGATTTCAAGGTCAGCTATACCGACCTGGCGCTGGCGCTGACGCTCTTCAACGTCGTCTCCGGACTGCTGCAGACGCCGATCGGCTTCATCGTCGATCGCTTCGGCGCCCGCATGGTGCTGATCGCCGGGCTCGCGGTCGCCAGCGCGGCCTATGCGGTGGCCGGCATCGCCAATTCGTACTGGGTGTTCATCGCCATGTACGGCGTTGCCGGTTTCGGCAATTGTGTTTTCCATCCGGCCGATTATTCGCTGCTGGCGCATCACGCGCCCAAGCAAAAGCTCGGCCAGGTTTTCGCCTTTCATTCCTTCGCCGGCATTACCGGCTCCGCGATCGCGCCTGCGACTTTGCTGTACATGCAGAGCCTGTTCGGCTGGCGCGGCGCTTATGTGGGCGCGGCCATCATCGGCCTGGTCGTTCTTGCGGCGCTGATCGCGCAGCCCGAACCCACCGGCGAGGAGCCCCGCGCCGCCGCCGCACGCGCCAATGCCCGCGCCGCCGCGGCGACGCACTGGAGCGTCCTGTTCACGGCGCCGATTCTGCTCAACCTCGCCTATTTCGTGCTGACCTCGATCATGGGCGGCGGGCTGAACACCTATCTGGTCGTGGCGCTCGGCGCGCTGCACGGCACGCCGATCGGCACCGCCAACATGGCGCTGACCAGTCTCTTGGCCATGAATGCGCTCGGCGTGCTGGCTGGCGGCGTGCTCGCCGGCCGCACCAGCCGGCATGCCGCAGTGGCGGCGACGGGGCTTGCGGTCGGCGGCATCGTCACCGCGCTGGTCGGGCTGTTCGAGCTGCCGGCGGCCGGGCTGATCGCGCTGATGGGATTTTCCGGTTTCTGCGTCGGCGCCACCTATCCGTCGCGCGACATGCTGGTGCGCGCGGTGACGCCCGCCGGCGCCTATGGCCTCGTGTTCGGCTTCGTCAGCGTCGGCTTCAATATCGGCGCCAGCATCGCGCCGATCGCTTACGGCTACCTGATGGACAACGGCGCGCCGCGCGGCGTCTTTTTGTTGTCCGCGGCGGTCAGCATCCTGTGCATCTCGACCGTGACCTTCGGCTTTTCCAGGCGCAAGACGGTGTAAGGCTTCGCTTGCCTGAATCCCTGACACGACGCCCTGCGCGGCGCGCAAATCGGTCACCGACGGCCATCTGGCGCTCGCCCGCTCGGTCGGCTCCGGCGAATATTGGATGGCGCTCAACAATTTCCTGCCGCTGACCTTGAACGTCAAAATGTCCGGTGCGCCGACCGACTTTTGGCTGCTCAATCCGGTGGCACTGATTTTCGGCTCGGTCGGCGTCAACGTCCTGGCGCCGCATCCGAACGCCGCCAAGCTCGCCGCACTCTCGTCGTACACGAGGAACTCGTATCCTAAAGCAACACCGAATCCATTGAGGTCCCGCCATAAGAAGGTTGCGATCCGAGGTCCTTCCTGATGTGGAAGCCGCCATGAAGGCTAGCGGCCACAGAATAGAGAGTGCGGTTGGCCGGTAGAGCATCCGAAGTCTTTGCCCCGATCAATGATAGGTCTTCACCGCTAACATCCGAGCCCGGACGACGTAAAAATGTCCACCCGCCGAGTTCACTTGGGTCACGTCGCAGGGAAGTCCGGCCCGCTCCTTCCAGGCCTCGGAGGGATGCGAGGATGCGACTTCGTCGGTCTCGTCAAACACCGCAGAGGTAAGCCCGCCCCAGTCGAAAAACGCCACGTTAGGTCGTGAGGCGGCGGGAAACTTCGATATGCGATACAGATAAAACGGCCGCATGGCATTAAGGTGAGCATAGCCTCCGGCAAGAATCGCCGATTCCCAAACGGCGTGCAGGTTCAACCATGTGATCAGAACCGCCACGGGCAGCACCAAGGCCGACAGCAGCTGCGGCCAACCCCGCTCGATTGCAAAACCCACTGCCAGGGCCAGCGCCGGCACCGCCGAGAGGGTCGCAATTCCAAGCAGGATCGGACCGCCGAAGAACGCCAGATCGAACGGACCGGAACAGATCAATACCAACGCAACGGCCCAAACAAAAGTCAGGGCGGTAGGCCAAACGAGCGCCCGGTCCCTAATTGCGGAAAGCACGATCGTCATCCGATTCAAGGGGCGGCCGTAATCCGCCCCGATTGGTAAAGCTCGTAACCGATTTCAGTATTGCGGACGTTACGGCGCGGCAATGACGTATATACGTCGTCTTTCGGATCGTCACGGCTGAAATGGGAGTGGTGCTCGACACCGCCGGCCAGCGCAAATGGCAGAAGACGTTCAAGGCCGAATCCTAACAATCGTTGCCGTGACCGACAAAGTAATAGTGACCAAAGATGTGCTCCACGCCAGTCAACGGACATTCCAGGTCAGTTCCGGCGTTTTTCTTCCAGGCGGCCGAACGCTGCTCTGCCGGCAGGGCGATCTCATCGCTCTCATCGTACACGAGGAACTCGTATCCGAAGGCCAGACCAAATCCTAAATTGAGGTCGCGCCAGAAGAAGGTTGCAATCCGCGGACCTTCCTTGTGAGGAAGGTTCGCTATTTCCCGCGAATAGCTAGGCAGCGTCGCGACCAGCTCGAGACGGTCGCCGGTCCAGATCGTTGCCCGCGCAACAAAATGAAAATTGAGAGCCACAGCAAGCACGCTGGCAGGCAGAACCGCGGCCGACGCAGCTCGGCGCCACTGCCGATCACCGAGCCAAGTCAGAATAAGCATAAAAACGACCAAGGCGGCTCCCCCCCCAGAGAAGAAATACGGTCATTTGCGCCTCGAATGCTCCTGTATCCGAAGCAACCCAGGCCAAAATCGAAACTATAGGGGAACCAAATGCGATTATCGCCGGCCAATAAAGAACACGATCTCCGCCAGTATTTTGTGCATGCGGATCTCTCTCATGGAGAAGCGACAACTCGTCCGGTCTCGTAGAGCTCATAACCAATTTCCGTATTCCGAACGTTGCGCTTAACGGCCGGAGTGAACAGGCCCCCTCCTAACAATCGACGCCGTGACCGACAAAGTAATAATGGCCGAACGCATGATAAACTCCGGTCAACTTGCATTCGAGATCGCTTCCAGCGTTTTTGTTCCAAGCGGCCGAACGCTTCTCTGCCGGCAGGGCAATCTCGTCACTTTCGTCGTACACGAGGAACTCGTATCCTAAAGCAACACCGAATCCATTGAGGTCCCGCCATAAGAAGGTTGCGATCCGAGGGCCTTCCTGATGAGGAAGATTCGATATTTCCCGTGAATAGGTCGGCAGCGTTACCAATAGCTGGAGATCGTCGCGTGCTCGATTGATAATGTAAATGCCGAAGTCGGTATTGAAAAACGCAGTGACGATGGCGAGCACAACAGTCAGCGGCAGCGGCAACATGGTGCTCGCGCGCAGCCAATCCCGCTTAGTTGTGAAATCAATTAGGAAAACCAGCGCCAACGCCGCCGACAGACCCCACAACAAAAGTAGGGGCCAAATTCCGACGACCGCCAGGCCGAACGGCCCCGACAAAATCGCGATGAAGGCTAGCGGCCATAGGAACGTGAGTACGATCGGCCAGTAAATCACATCACCACCTTTCACATTAGTGCGAAATGCGACCTGATTGATAGAGCTGATAACCTAACTGAGTATTGCGGACGTTGCGAGTCGGCAACGACGTATACACACTGTCCATTTGCTCGTCCGAATCAAAATGGGAACGCCGTCGGGCATATTCATTTTCGATCTGTAACGTCATGTCAATCGGAACCCCCGCCGCCGCCATGTAAAGGCCTATGGCTATCGTTGCATAGTCCCGGTAGTCCTCGACAAGTTGCCCTTGTACTCTCTGTGCGTCCCATGGTCCGCCGTGTCCGAACTTGGCTAATTGGGCGGCCAAGTCTGCTATGACCAGTAATTGCGCATCCAAGCCATTTTGCTGAGCGGCGGCAAACTTTCCTTTGAAATTGAAAGCGAGTCCCTCGTTGACGAACATTTCCGGCGGCAAATCGGCCGGCCGAAGAAGCGGATTGCCTTGCACATCGGTGATTGGGTTGCCGTGACTGTCCACCAGCGGTACCGGGTGCTTCGGGTTGTTGGCCGGAATGTCGCGCGCTGAAAGCCTCGGGCGCGCGTTTGGTCTCGGGCTTGATATGGAATTATCGGCGGCCGCTACTTCGTCCTTCGGGCGAAACCGGCCGCCCTGCCGGTCCGGTGCGTCCTTGGGCCAGCCGGGATGCACCGGATCGTCCACGGCTGCTTTAGCGACGATGTCCCGGAGAATGTACGAACGCACGTCGGGCGCCAGTTCTTGGCGCCGCTGGTTTGCAAAATACGACCGCATTGCTTGACACCTTTCATATGACGCCGAGGAGGATGATGGTGATTCCGCTGATGGCGCCGGCTCGGTTTGCTTGCGAACCTTGATATCGGCTGCGCTTGTGCCGCGTCGCCCAAGCGGTAATGATGCGCGTGGGTTCGCCTTGCCTTCCGGCGCGCCGCGTCCGGAAGGAGGCCGCAGCGATCAGGGCAGGAGACAGCGATGAAGCTTTGCCGATATGACGACGATCGCCTGGGCGTGGTGCGCGGCGACAACGTGCACGACGTGACCGAGGCGCAGACTGCGATCCGCAACGCGGCGCCTTATGCGATGAAGGGCGACGCGGTGGTCGCGGCGCTGCCGCACTGGCGCGAGCGCATCGAGCGCATGGCCGACAAGGCGCCGGCAAAGCCGCTCGCCGCGGTCAAGCTGTTGCCGCCGGTGGCGCGGCCGACCAAGCTGTCGTGCGCGCC
>JASHQS010000237.1 GCA_030038995.1 Xanthobacteraceae bacterium | reverse complement strand
ATGACCGGCGTTGCCGGATCGAGCGCCGTTTCGGCGTCGGTGACGGCGGGCAGCGCCTCGTAATCCACGGCGACGAGCGCGCAGGCGTCTTCAGCCTGCGCCCGCGTGCGCGCCACGACGGCGCAGACCGCCTCGCCCTGCCAGCAGGCGCGCTCCACCGCGAGCGCGTGCTGCGGCGCCGATTTGAGGCCCTTGAGATGGGTGAGCACGCCGACCCAGGGCGTGATCACCTTCGCCAACTCGGCGCCGGCGACCACGGCGATGACGCCGGGCGCTTGCTTTGCTTGCGCCGCGTCGATCGCTTTGATGCGCGCGTGCGCGTGCGGCGAGCGCACGAAGGCGACATGGCCCATGCGCGGCAGCACCACGTCGCTGACGTATTGGCCGCGGCCCTGCGTGAGCCGCGACAGATTCGGCCGTGGCACCGAGCGGCCGATATACGAATTCGGCCGGTCGAGCGCGCTCAAGCCGGAAGGTTGGTCATCGGCGAGGTTCATGGGTCGGCACTATAATCCGCTCGTCCCTGCCGAAGCGAATAGCTGTTTAACGGGGCCTGTTTCCCGGATGCGGTGCAGCGCGCAGCGGTGCACCGCTGATCCGGGATCGTCTCAAACTCGGAGTGCGTAACGATCCCGGGTCTGCAGCGCACCACTTCGTGCTGCGCTGCGCCCGGGAAACGCACCTATGGGAACACCTTTACGCTCTCGGTGTGAGCATCCGACACGGCTCACAAATACCGGGTCGGCCACATCAGCGTGCGCCACATGTGCGCGGCGGGCGAATCGTCGAAGCCGAGGCCTTCCTCCGGTTGCCGGAAATTGCGGCCGATGATGTCGACGAAATCGTCGAGATCGACCTTGGCGTTGGGATCGAACGAATAGATGTCGTTGACGCAGATCAGCCGCGCGCTCATGTACCATTTGTGATTGCGTGCGCGTTCGTAGTCGCGCACGATGTACGGCTCCGGCTTGTAGTCGGCGCCGAAATTGTTGATGTACATCTGCGGATATTCGTAGCCGACCGACGGATCGGGAAAAAACCGCAGCGCCTGGTGCATGCGCACCGCCCAGCTCACTTCCTCCTCGACATAGGGCTCGATCATCTGCGCGCCCCAATAGCCGTGGTCGCAGCGGATGAAGCTCGCCACGCCGATGTCGTGCAGGAGACAGGCGAGCACGATCTTCTCGTTGTGGCCGTTCTTGAGCGCCAGCGTGGCGCTCTGCAACAGGTGATTGAGCGAGGCGAAGCGGTTCTTGAAGAAATCGATCAGGGTCGGTTTTCGCGGCATTTGCGGCAGCCGCGGATCGGCGCCCATCAGAAAATATTTGTCCGGATTGTCCTTCTTGAACGCGGCGCCGTTGAGCATCTCGATCTTGCCGTCGGCCATGCCGAACAGCACCGACCTGGTGGCGACGCGCTCGGCGAGCTCATGCATCATCTGTTCTTCGATCTCGTCGGCGCGCTCGGAAATGGTCGCGGCATGGACGTGTTCGTTCATGGTGAGGCTCGCTTTCCCGCCCGGCTGCGGGCGACGGATTCAATGGCGTCGACGATAGCATGGTATCCGGTGCAGCGGCAGTAGTTGCCGGACAGATGCTCGCGAATGGCGTCGCGGCCCGGAACCCCGCCGCGGCCGATGAGCGCGTGCGCTCCGATCAGCATGCCGGGGGTGCAGAAGCCGCATTGCAGGGCGTTCCTTGTGCGGAACGCCTCCTGCAGGTCGGCAATGGCGCCGGAGTCCGACACGCCCTCGATGGTCTCGACCACGGCGCCGTCGCATTGCACCGCGAGCATCAGGCAACCGCGCACCACCGCGCCGTCGACCAGCACCGTGCAGGCACCGCAAACCCCGTGCTCGCAGCCGACATGGCTGCCGGTCAGTCCGAGATCCTCGCGCAGGAAATCGACCAGCGTTTTGCGCGCTTCGACGCGCTCGCGCACGTCCTCGCCGTTGACGCGCAGGCTGATGTCGAAGAGGGGAGTGGACATGGGAGGCTTGAGCCGGATTGAGCGGCAAAAGTAGCATTGACATGCACTCGACGCCACGGTGTCGCAATACGGCCTGTTTCCCGGATGCGATGCAGCGCCACAAGCGCGTTTACGCGCGTCTGCGACGCGCTATGGCGGTGCACCGCTGATCCGGGACCTGCGCAAATTCAGAGCTTGAAACGATCCCGGGTCTGCAGCGCACCACCCTCGGGTCGCGCAACTGCGCGCCCGAGGGCAAGCTTGTCCCCGGGCCGCGCGAAGCGCGGACCCGGGGATGCTGCGCTGCGCCCGGGAAACATACTAACGGGTCTCACCCACAATATCGTGCACGATGTCGATGGCGCGGCGCAGCAGAGTCATCGAGGCTTCCAGCGTGCGAAAGCCGGCGTGCGCGGTCAGCGTGACGTTCGCCATTGCGGCGAGTGGATGATCGGGCCGCAGCGGCTCGGCGTGAAACACGTCGAGGCCGGCGTGGCGGATGTGGCCGCTGCGCAACGCATCGATCAGCGCGCTCTCCTCGACCAAAGCGGCGCGCGCGGTGTTGATCAGGATCACGCCCGGTTTTGTGCGCGCGATCTCGGCCGCGCCGATGAAGCCGCGCGTCTTTTCGTCGAGTGCAAGATGCAGGCTGATGACGTCGGAGCGGGCGAGCAGTTCGTCGAGCGCCACGAGTTTCTCGTCGTCGCGCCGGCTGCGGTTCCAGGCGATCACCTCCATGCCCAGCCCGCGGCCGATGCGCGCCGCTTCGCGGCCGATGCCGCCGAGCCCGATGATGCCGAGCGTCTTGCCGCGAAGCTGCACGCCCTCGCGGGTCGACCAGGTGCCGGCGCGGATGCCGCGATCCATCGCGGCGACGTCGCGGCACGCCGAAAACATCAGCGCGATGGCGTGCTCGGCGACCGCGGTGTCGCCGTAGCCCTTGATGGTGTGGACTTTGATGCCGCGCGCGTTCAGCTCGGCGGCGTTCATGTAGCTCGCCGCGCCGGTGCCGAGAAACACGATGTGCCTGAGCGCGCCGCATTGCGCCACGAGCTCGGTCGGCATGTAGGAGTGATCGTCGATGCAGATGGCATAGCCGTCGAGCAGGCGTGGCAGCCCGGCTTGAGCGAACGGCTTACGGTTGACCTCGATCGGTGGATCGTCGGCGCGCAGCACCCGCTGCCACACCGGCGCCAGTTGGTCGTTGCAGTCGATGAAAATGGATTTCATTTGAGCCGGTATGCGGGGCGAGGAGGCGTTGACCGCCGCCGCGATGACTCTTAACACATCGGCCGGACCGCCACAGGCGGCGCGCTCTGCCGCCGCTTGCGGCCGGCGACCCCCGGAGACGCGAAAAAATGCGCCTTGCGAGCTACAATTTCCGCGGCCGGCCGAGTTTCGGCGCGGTGGTGGGCGACGGCATCGTCGACCTGCGCGGGCGGCTGAGCCGGTTCTCGAACCTGCTCGAAGTGTTCCGCGCCCAGGCGTTGGCCGAGGCGAAAGCGGCATCCGCGGGCGTGCGGCCCGACGTGCGGCTTGGCGAAGTCGAGCTGTTGCCGCCGCTTGTGACGCCGGAAAAAATCCTCTGCATCGGCATCAACTACGCCAATCGCGGCCAGGACTATAACGTCACCAACAATCCGAAATATCCGAGCATGTTTTATCGGGCGCCGAACTCGATGGTCGGCTCGGGGCAGAACCTGGTGCGGCCGAAAATCTCCGAGCAGCTCGATTACGAGGGCGAGTTCGCCATCGTCATCGGCCGCGAATGCAAGCACGTCGGCAAGGACAAGGCGCTGCAAACGATCGCCGGCGTGACGCTCGCCAACGAGGGCACCATCCGCGACTGGACGCGGCACGGCCAGTTCAACGTCACCCAGGGCAAGAATTTCGATGCAACCGGCGGCATCGGGCCGTGGATCGAGACCGGCCTCGATCTGACAAAGCCGCTGCACGTTGTCGTGCGCAAAAACGGCGAGGTGACCCAGGACGACACCACGGCGAGCATGATCTTTTCGTTCGCCGACATCATCGCCTACACGACGAGCTTCATGACGCTCAAGGCGGGCGACGTCATCTGCACCGGCACGCCGATCAAGAAAGGGCCGAAGGCCGATCCACCGATCTGGCTCAAGCCGGGCGACACGATCGAGGTCGAGTGCGCCGACATCGGCACGCTGCGCAACGCCGTCGTCGCGGAGACGTGACTAACTTTCAGCGCGGGCGATTCTGAATTTGCCTCTCCCCGGAGGGGAGAGGTCGAGTGAGCGCAGCGAGCGAGGGTGAGGGGGTTCGGAAGCTGCAATTTTTCTCATCCGTCCGAACCCCCTCACCCCAACCCTCTCCCCTCCGGGGAGAGGGAGTGCACGGTGCCAGCGCTACCGTCTCGACCTAATCTCATCATGCGTTGGGCGTGCCGCCGAGCAGCGCCCGCTCAGTCGAGGGTGATGCCGAGTTTTTGCACCAGCGGCGTCCAGCGCTTCACGTCTTCGGCCATGAAGCGATTGAAACGATCGGTGGTCCAGTCCGGCAATGGCTCGACGGCGGCCTCGATCAGCGACTGCCGGTAGCTTA
>JASHQS010000236.1 GCA_030038995.1 Xanthobacteraceae bacterium | reverse complement strand
TCACGCCGCCTTGCGCTTGGCCGTGATCAGCTTGCGATTCACCAAACACTCGGCGATCTGAATGGCGTTAAGCGCCGCGCCTTTGCGCAAATTGTCGGACACCACCCACAGCGACAGCCCGTTCTCCACCGTGGCGTCGTCGCGGATGCGGCTGATATAGGTCGCGTCCTCGCCGGCCGCCTCGTAGGGCGTGACGTAGCCGCCCGGCTCGCGCGAATCGATGACCAGACAGCCGGGCGCCGTGCGCAAAATCTCGCGCGCCTCGTCGGCGCTGAGCGGCTGCTCGAACTCGACGTTGACCGCCTCGGCATGGCTGATGAACACCGGCACGCGCACGCAGGTGGCGATAAGTCTGATTTTGCGGTCGAGAATTTTCTTGGTCTCGACCACCATCTTCCACTCTTCCTTGGTGCTGCCGTCTTCCATGAAGACGTCGATCTCGGGGATGACGTTGAAGGCGATGCGCTTGGCGAATTTTTTCGGCGCCACCTCGTCGAGCGTGAACACCGCCTTGCTCTGCGAAAACAGCTCGTCCATGGCCTCCTTGCCGGAGCCCGATACCGATTGGTAGGTGTCGACGACGACGCGCTTGATCCTGGCGCGGTCGTGCAGCGGCTTGAGTGCGACCACGAGCTGCGCGGTCGAGCAGTTCGGATTGGCGATGATGCCGCGCTTGCGGAAGCCGTCGATGGCGTCGGCATTGACCTCCGGCACGATCAGCGGCACGTCGGCATCGTAGCGCCAGCACGATGAATTATCGATCACCACGGCGCCGCTCGCGGCGATCTTCGGCGCCCATTGCTTCGACACCGCCGCGCCCGCCGACATCAGGCAGAGATCGGTGCCGGCAAAATCGTGGTGCTCGAGCGCTTTTACCTTGAGCGTCCGCTCGCCATAGGAGACTTCGACGCCCTGGCTCCTGCGCGAGGCGAGCGCCACGACCTCGTCGGCCGGGAACGACCGCTCGGCCAGAATGCCGAGGATCTCGCGGCCCACATTGCCGGTCGCGCCGACCACCGCGACGCTGTAACCCATGGTTAACTCTCCATCGAAAGTTCGCCGCCGCCGCGGCGCCGCGACAACCGGAGCGGAAGCGCTTCTAAGCGAGAAACGGGCGTAACACAACGTTGCTGGAACGTTGCGGTCGCCTCCGCTTCGCTTCCGAACGAAATTCGCGCCACTATCGTGCGCGTTGCCGCCCATATGGGCGCACTGGCGCCGCTTGCCAGGGCGGCGGCGGCAGCGCTCAATAACGTTCGTCGCGTGAACATCGCGCTTCTTCCCCTATGGCGTCTTGCGGACGTCTGTTTCGGCGCTCCGCCTTGCAATCCTTGTAGCCTGACGCCTTGCCCGAGAAAAATGTGGCATAAATCACCTCGTTCGTAGCATGTTGTTTCTCGACGCGTTTGCACGGTCGCGCCGAGCGGGCCTGTCGCAATGCGGCGAACCGCGCTACAGTGGCGAAGAGTGAAAGCGAGGCCTCATGCGAAAACTTCCCGCCATTGTTGCGATTGTTGCTCTTGCTGCGGCGCAGGTCGGCGCCGCCAACGCGGCCGTCAAAAAGCGCCACCCGCGGGTCGAGCGCTCGGCCGCCGGCACGGTCATTCAGCCGACCCGCACCATCATTCATAACCCCGACGGCACCACGACCATCTACGTGACGCCGCGCCGCTCGTATCTCGACCCCGGCACCGAGGTGTCGGTCGGCGAAGGCACCATCCGCGATTACGCGCTGCCGCCGGACGGCGATCCGGGTCGGGCCGACTGGTTCTACGGCCCCGACCAGACCGGCAGCGGCGGCATGCCGCTGCCGCGGCCGTTCTATCTGCCGGGCTTCAATCCGGCCACGCCGTTCTAAGCGCGACGATTGCTTCGCTCGTCATTCCGGGGCGCCGCGCAGCAGCGAACCCGGAAGCCATAACCACTGCCCGCGCAGAACTTGCCCCGATCGTGGTTATAACGGAGCTTGTCATCGGGCCGGCCGGGGGGGCCCCATCGCGCAAGCGCGATGGGGGTGCCCCACTTCGGCCGGACCCGTTGGCTCGGCCCCGGAATGACGAATAATGATCCGAACTCGCCCAAGCGATCGCCGCGTCAGGCGGCGAGCTTCTCCATCTCGCCGACGATCGCGGCGCCCATTTCGGCGGTGCTGACGATTTTGGCGCCTTCCGATTTGATGTCGGCGGTGCGCAAGCCTTTGGCGAGCGCCGCGGCGATCGCCGCATCGAGCATGTCGGCTTGTTTGTTCATGGCGAACGAATAGCGCATCGCCATGCCGAATGAGGCCAGCATGGCGATCGGATTGGCCCTGCCCTTGCCGGCGATGTCGGGCGCCGAGCCGTGCACTGGCTCGTACATGGCCTTGCGCCGCCTGGTCTTGGCGTCGACTTCGCCGAGCGAAGCCGACGGCAGCATGCCGAGCGATCCGGTCAGCATCGCCGCCACATCGGACAGCATGTCGCCGAACAGATTGTCGGTGACGATGACGTCGAACTGCTTCGGCCAGCGTACAAGCTGCATGCCGCCGGCATCCGCCAGCATGTGCTCGAGCTGCACGTTCGGAAATTCGCGCGCGTGCACCTGCTCGACCACCTCGTGCCAGAGCACGCCGGTCTTCATCACGTTGCGCTTTTCCATCGAAGTCAACTTGTTGCGCCGCGCCCGCGCCAGCTCGAAGCCGACGCGGGCAATGCGCTCGATCTCGTAGGTGTCGTACACCTGGGTGTCGATGGCGCGCTTCTGGCCGTTGCCGAGATCGGTGATGGTTTTCGGCTCGCCGAAATAGACGCCGCCGGTCAGTTCGCGCAGGATGACGATGTCGAGCCCGTCGACCGCCTCGCGCTTGAGGCTCGAAGCATCGGCCAGCGCCGGATAGACGATCGCCGGCCGGATGTTGGCGAACAGGCCAAGCTCCTTGCGCAGGCGGAGAAGTCCCGCTTCCGGCCGCACCTCGAACGGCACCTTGTCCCATTTCGGACCACCGACGGCGCCGAAAATCACCGCGTCGGCGGCGTGCGCCTGCGCCATCGTCTCTCCGGTGATCGCGCGCTTGTGGGCGTCGTAACAGGCGCCGCCGACCAGCCCTTCCTCGATCGCGAAGTCGGCAATGCCGCGTTTGGCGAGAAAAGCGAGCAGCCGCTTCACCTCGGCCATGACTTCCGGGCCGATGCCATCGCCGGCGAGCAGCAGCAGCTTATGACTGGGCATGAACAGCGCCTTGAAATTGGTGGAATGTAGCGCCTGTGCTAAACGGCGACAGGTCCGATGGCAACCGGCGTAGGCGAGCTCCGCATGCCGCAACTGCGACCGCACGTCGTCATTGTCGGCGCCGGCTTCGGCGGCCTGCAGGCCGCCGTGTCGCTCGGCCGCGCTCCGGTCGACGTCACCATCATCGACCGGCAGAACTATCACTGCTTTCAGCCGCTGCTCTATCAGGTCGCGACCGCCGCCCTGTCGCCGGCCGAAGTCGCCTGGCCGATCCGCCACATCTTGCGCCGGCAGAAGAACGCGACCGTGTTCATGGCAGAGGTGACCGGCGTCGATGCCGAGGCGCAGACGGTCCACACCAGCAGCGGCCCGTTCCGCTATGATTTTCTTATTATCGCGAGCGGCGCCACCCATTCGTATTTCGGTCACGACGAGTGGGCCGCGTTCGCACCGGGACTAAAGCGCATCGAGGACGCCACCCGCGTTCGCCGCAGCATCCTCGCGGCGTTCGAAGAGGCGGAGCTGGCGGGCGATGACGAGACGCGCCGCCGTCTGCTGACGTTCGTGATCGTCGGCGGCGGCCCGACCGGCGTCGAAATGGCCGGCGCCATTGCCGAAGTGGCGCGGCAGACGCTGGCCCGCGATTTTAGGCGCATTGATCCGCGCACGGCGCGGATCGTGCTGCTCGAGGCCGGGCCGCGCCTGTTGCCGAGCTTTTCCGAACGGCATTCCGCTTATGCCCTTCGCACGCTCACGGCCATGGGCGTCGAGGTCAAAACCGGGACGCCGGTAGTGCGCTGCGACGCGCGCGGCGTCGATCTCCAGAATGGCCGCATCGATGCCGGCGCGACCGTTTGGGCCGCAGGTGTCGTCGCCTCGTCCGCCGCGCAGTGGCTTGCGGCGGACCGCGACCGCGCCGGACGCGTGATCGTGCGGCCGGATCTGTCGCTCGCAGGGCACACAAACATCTTCGTCATCGGCGACACCGCATCGGCGATCGACGAAGCCGGCCGCGCGGTGCCGGGCCTGGCGCCGGCGGCCAAGCAGATGGGCGATCATGTCGGCCGGCTGATCGCCGCACGGCTTGCCGGCGGTTCACCGCTGCCGCCGTTCCGCTATCGCAATCAGGGCGTGCTGGCGACGATCGGCCGTCGCGCCGCAATAGTCGAACTCGGCCCGATCCAGCTCAAGGGGTTCGTCGGCTGGTTGTTCTGGAGCGTGGTGCACATTTATTTTTTGATCGGACTGCGCAACCGCTTCGTCGTCGCCCTGACCTGGCTGTGGGGCTACGTCACGTTTCAGCGCGGCGCCCGCCTGATCACCGACGTGCCGCCGCCGCGCTGGCGACGATGAACCTCGTGCGCGGCGCCGATGGCAAAGTTCCATCGCGCCCGAGGGCGCTCAGAGTCCGCTGAACCAGTTGTAGCCCTGGTTCTCCCAATAGCCGCCGGCGTCATTGTTCTGCACCCACATGGCGGTGACGTATTTGGGATTCTTGAAGCCGAGCTTGGTCGGGATGCGGATGCGGATCGGAAAGCCATAGGCCTGCGGCAGGATCTTGTGATCGAATTTGAGCGTCAGTTGGGTCTGCGGGTGCAGCGCCGTCGGCATGTCGATGGTGTTGGAATAGCCCTCGGCGCACTGAAACCAAACGTATTTGGCACGGGTGTCGGCGCCGATCAGCTTGAGGAAATCGGACAGCCGCACGCCCTGCCAGGAGCCGATCGCGCTCCAGCCCTCGACGCAGACCAAGCGCGTGATCTGCGACACCTCGGGCAGCTTGTACAGCTCCGGCAGCGACCACGGCTTTTTGTTGTCGACCAGGCCGCCGATCTGCAGCCGGTAGGTGTCGCCGTCGACCTCCGGCGCGTCGTCCTCGTCATAATAGGCGTTGAAGCGAAACGGCCGCATCACCTGACTTTCGGAATAAGTCGGCGCCAGCGTGTGCCGGTTGAACAGGCGGGCCTGGACCCAATCGTTGAAGTTCGAAACGACGCGCAGCGCGTTCTCGGCGGTCGAACCGTCGATGATGTCGCAGCCGGTGAGCGTAGCGAGCGCGCCGACGCTGACGATACCGCGCAGGAACAAGCGCCGCGACGGCGCCGGCAGCAGCTTTGCGCCATCGCCGATCAAGTCCCTCGCATCGACGCCGGGTATTGGCTTGCGTGGGCGGGCCATCATCTCAACTCCGAAAATTTCACCGGCCGACGATCATGGCGCGCAGGCTTTTCGGCACGATCAGCGCCAGCACAACGTGCACGAAAACAAACGCGACGATTGCCGCCATGGCGGCGAAATGCACATAGCGCGCGGTGTCGTAGCCGCCGAAAAACGCGGTGAGCCACCAGAACTGCACCGGCTTCCAGATCGAGATGCCGGTGAGCACGATCACCAATCCGGCAAGCAACACGCCGGCATAGAGCAGCTTCTGCACCGCATTATAGACCGACAGATCGTCGTGCGAGAGCTTGCCGCGCAAGGCTGCGACAAAATCGCGAAGCACCTCGCGCGGCCGGATCGGAAACAGCTTTGCCCGAAAGCGGCCGCTGGCGAGCCCCAGCGCGACATAGACGATGCCGTTGACCACCAAGAGCCACATGGCGGCGAAGTGCCACAGCAGCGCGCCGGCGAGCCAATTGCCGAGCGCGATCTGCGGCGAGAAGACAAAGTCGAACAGCGGCGACGCGTCGTAGATCTGCCAGCCGGAGCCGATCATCATCAGCATGGCGAGCGCGTTGACCCAGTGGGTCACGCGCACCCAGCCGGGGTGAACGAGCGGCCTCGCGGCGGCGTCAGGCGCCATGGACGCAGGGGCGGCGGCTTCGATCGTCATCGCATGTCTTTTTCCCGGTTAACGGGGCAGCGCCGGACCTATAACAAAAAAGGCGCGCGCGGGCGCTCACATTCGTGTCAGCGACGCCATCCCTCCCGCGCGGGAAGGGATGGCGCGATTCGAGCCGAACGCCGCCTACATCGGCAGCAGCACCGTGTCGATGACGTGAATGACGCCGTTCGACTGCAGCACGTTGGCGATGGTCACCTGCGCCACGTCGCCCTTGGCGTCGGTGATGGTCAGCTTGCCGGGGCCGGCGTCCTTGACCACGAGGTCTTCGCCCGCCACGGTCTTGAGCCTGGCCATACCCTCGCCGGCCTTGACGGCCTTCATCAGCGCGGCGGCAGTCATGCGGCCGGGCACCACGTGGTAGGTCAGGATTTTCACCAGCGTCGCCTTGTTTTCCGGCTTGAGCAGGCTCTCGACCGTGCCGGCCGGCAGCTTGGCGAATGCCGCGTTGGTGGGCGCGAACACGGTGAACGGGCCCGGCCCGGACAGCGTGTCGACCAGCCCGGCCGCCTTCACGGCGGCGACCAGCGTGGTGTGGTCTTTCGAATTGACCGCATTCTGGATGATGGTCTTCGACGGATACATCGGCGCGCCGCCGACGGTCACGGTTTTTTCCGACATTTTCGCGTAGAGCGGCGCGGTCGCGGCGGCGCCGAACGCCAGCACCGCCGCAGCGGCAAGCAAGGCCAAACGCTTGGACATGATATCTCCTTGGGTAGCAGTGATGTCGCTGTGAGGATCGGCGGCCGGGGCCGCCGTTGCGACGCGACGGAAGTCGCCGTCGCATGGAGATACGGCCGCCTGTGCCGTCGGTTTCAGGCAGGCCGCGCGGCAACGTGAAATTTTTTGTATTTTTTTAGTTTTTGTACCGGGCGCTGCTTTGCGGCGTCGGCGCGCTTGCGTTAAGAAGCGCGCTCGCAAAAGCGCTCCCGCGCCAAGGATCGAGCAATGAGCAAGACCAGTCCCGGCAATTGCTTTGAAGATTTCCGCATCGGCCGGGTGATCCGCCACGCCACGCCGCGCACCGTGACGGTCGGCGACGCCGCGCTCTATACCGGCCTGTTCGGCGCGCGGTTCGCGGTGCAGTCGTCCGATGAATTCGCCAAGGCGATCGGCTATCCGCGTGCGCCAATCGACGATTTTCTGGTGTTTCACATCATCTTCGGCAAGACGGTGCCGGACATCTCGCTCAACGCGGTCGCCAATCTCGGCTATGCGGGCTGCTATTTCCGCCAGCCGGTCTATCCGGGCGACACGCTCTCGGCGCTCTCCGAGGTGATCGGGCTCAAGGAAAACTCCAGCCGCAAGACCGGCATCGTCTACGTGCGCACCACCGGCATGAAGCAGGACGGCACGCCGGCCCTCGAATACGTGCGCTGGGTCATGGTGCGCAAAGGCGACGAAGCCGCGCCGGCGCCCGGCGATCACGTGCCGCGGCTGCCGACCGCGGTCGATCCGAAAGTGCTGGGCGAGGCCTGTCCGCCGCTCGATATCGCCGCCTACGATTTCGCGTTGGCTGGCAGTCCGTATCGCTTCGGCGACTACGACGTCGGCGAAAAAATCGATCACGTCGACGGCATCACGGTGGAAGAAGCCGAGCACATGATGGCGACGCGGCTTTATCAGAACACCGCGCGCATTCATTTCGATCTGTACAGCGCCAAGCGCGGCCGCTTCGGCAACCGGCTGATCTACGGCGGCCACGTCATCTCGCTCGCCCGCGCGCTGTCGTTCAACGGGCTGGCCAACGCCTTCCATGTCGCCGCCATCAACGGCGGCCGCCATGTGGCGCCGCTGTTCGCCGGCGGCACGGTGTTCGCCTGGTCGGAAGTTTTGGCCAAGGCCGAGCTGCCCGGCCGCAGCGACGTCGGCGCGCTTCGGCTCCGCACCATCGCCGCCAAGGACAAGCCGTGCGCCGATTTTCCGCAGAAATCCGGCGACGAAGACGACCCCGCCGTCATCCTCGATCTCGACTATTGGGCGCTGACGCCGCGATGAGCCTGTAGATGGGTTGACCGCAGCGAAACCCATCAACTGGCTCTTAGGCTGCATGGTGGGTTTCGCTTTCGCTCAACCCACCCTACGAACTTGCGCTCGCACATTGACCGC
>JASHQS010000235.1 GCA_030038995.1 Xanthobacteraceae bacterium | reverse complement strand
GCCGTCGTCGGGGGCGCCGGCGCCGCTATGTCTGGCGCGCGCGGGTGCGCCGTCCGGCGGCGCGCTGACGATGAGGCGGGCGATGCGCAATCGACTGCCTCATGATTTGCTCGGCGGATCGCCGCGCCGCGCCGCCGCACGCGCGGATGCGCCTGCGGCGCTCAACGAACGTGCCGCCGCCGCGGCGCGCGCCGAATTGCACGGCGAACGCACCGGCATTCTCGGCGCCACCGGCCGGCTGTCGCTGCCGCGGCTTGAGCCGCTGCGGCGCGTCCCGGAGCGCTGGACCTTCGTGCACGTTATGGAGCGCCTCGAGGAGGCGTTTCGCATGCTGCGCCGCTTGCCGCTGCCGACGCGGCCGCGCGGCTACGTCAATTCGATGCCGTTTTATCTCTACGATCGCGGCGATCTCAACGCCCAGCTCGAGACCTTCGAGCTGGAACGCCTGGCGCGGATGCGCAACCGCGTGCGCATCCCGCCATCGCCGGCGGAGATCGCGCGCATGGAGGAGGCGCTGCGCTGGCCGGCGCTGTTTTTGTCCGGACCCGAATTCCACCACGTCGCGCGCGCGGTGAATCTCGGCTGCCTGTGGGCCGCGGTCGACGCCGACGTCGGCAAGGGCTTGCGGCGAATCAAGCTGACGCGGCGCACCTTCAACGCCCGCAAGCTGCAGGGTTTGCGCATCATCGCGCGCGAATTGATCCGCCGCCGCGTCCCGGTGCGCTGATGCTTTGATCGGATTCACGTCATTGCGAGCGCAGCGCGGCAATCCAGAAGCCGAATGGAGTGCATTTGCGGCGGCTTACCGCGACGGGCTGGGACTTGCCCGCATCGCGGTGCGCTGCGCTTCGGCCGGAACGACAATTTCGGCGATCGATGAAAACTGCGCCGATATTGCAGCGCAGTGGTGGTGTCGGCGCACAGCGGATGCGGCGCGGATTGCCGCCGCGGCGCGGGCGACGCTGCGGCGCCGCCGCGAATCAAGCGCCGCTTCTTGCGCGGCCGGCGCCGCTTGCTCGGTCGGTTTTGATTCGCAGGAAATTTCTTTCGCTGGCGCAGCGGTAGCCACCGCGGCGCGCCGCTACAACGTGGCTCTGTTCTCGGACGAAGAGGTCGCCGCACGCGCGGCGGAAATCGCCAAGCGCATCGATGCCGAGCTGCAAAAGCTTCGAGAATCCGGCGGCATGAAATCGGTCAACCAGGCCTACAAGGCCTATCGTCTGGAAACTTCCGGCCGCGGCGAGCGCGTGCTGCGATACGACGAATGGATGCGCCGCTATCGCGCCGATCTGGTCCGCCAAGCCGCCGCGGCGCTGCGCGAGCTTTGAGAATCATCGGCGCGTGCCGCGCTGCGCGCAGCCTGTGTCCGAATTTCAGACCGTCCACGACAACAAAAAATTCGCCCGACCGTTCAATATGATATCCGCCATCGACCAAAAAATCGCGACGGCCGCGCTTGACAGGCCGCAAACTTTTGCGGCATTGACTCGCGCGCACGCGGGCCTTGCAGAACTGCGCCCACCGCGTTCCCACAGCAAACAATCGATCAAGATCAGTTCGCCGCTGCCGCGACGCCGCAAGGCTTGCATCGCGGCGCCGTGCGTCTTTGCCGTGTGCTGCCGCGTCGCTGCGGGACTTTTCGCAACTTTCATCGCCACACCTTCGGAGGCCGACCCGTGACCGTCACAGGCAAAGTGAAATTTTTCAACGAGACCAAAGGCTACGGCTTCTTCACCCGCGACGACGGCTCGGGCGACGTGTTCGTGCATCGCACCGACCTGCCCGCCGATGCCGGTCTTCTGTACGAAGGCCAGCCGGTCAGCTTCGACGTCGAGAAGACCAAGCGCGGCCTGCGCGCCGTCAACATCGTGATCGGCTGAACGGCGCCGCCACGTCAGTCCGTATCGTCAACCTTGGCCGCCCAGCGGGCGCGGGAGCGTGACCACCGGAAACAAACCAACGGAACGAAATGGACAGCGAGAACAGTGCGTCTCAGCAGTCCGTAACCAAGCCCATCCAATCCAAGTTCAAGCCCACCGAAAAGCAACAGCAGGCGCAAGAGCTTCTGCGCGGGGCGCAGCGCCACACGCTGCTCGTCGGCGGCTCGCGCTCCGGCAAGACCACGCTTTTGGTCCACGAGATCGCGCTGCGCGCGCTTTCCGCCGACGAATCGCGGCACGCCATCCTGCGGCTGCATGCCAACGCCGCGCTGGCCTCGATCGCGCTCGACACGTTGCCGAAAATCTTCGCGCTCTGGTTTCCGGCCGAGCCGCTGCGGCGGCACCGCAGCGAGGGTTATTTTTCGCTCGGCAACGGCTCGGAAATCTGGATCGGCGGCCTCGATGACAAGGCGCGCGCGGAAAAAATTCTCGGCAAGGAATACGCCACCATCTTTCTCAACGAGTGCTCGCAGATTCCGTATGCGTCGGTGTTGATCGCGCTCACCCGCCTGGCGCAGGTCGTCAAGGATCTCAAGCAGGCGGCGTTTTACGATCTCAATCCGACCGGCAAGGGTCATTGGACCAACGTGCTGTTCGGCGAGCATTGCGATCCGATCTCGCGGCTGCCGCTGGACGATCCGGAAAACTACGTCCGCGCGTTCCTCAATCCGGCGGACAATGCCGCGAACCTTGCCGAGAATTACCTGAAAAGCCTGGCGCGGCTGCCGGAGCGGCAGCGCAAGCGTTTTTACGAGGGCGTCTATATCGACGAGCTCGACGGCGCGCTGTTCAGCTACGAGATGATCGCGCGCTCGCGCGTCACGGAACAGATGCTGCCGCGCGGCCTGCGCGTCGTGGTGGCGGTCGATCCGTCCGGCGCCTCGGGCCGCGACGACGAGCGCGCCGACGAGATCGGCATCGTCGTCGCCGGGCGCGGCGATGACGGCCACGCCTACGTGCTCGCCGACCGCTCGCTGCGCGATGCGCCGGCGGCTTGGGGCCGCGCCGTGGTGGCGGCCTATCACGAGTACGGCGCCAACATGATCGTCGCCGAGGAAAATTTCGGCGGCGAGATGGTGCGCTTCGTCATCCGCGCCGCCGCGGCCGCGCTGAAGGTCGAACTGATCTCCGCCTCGCGCGGCAAAATTTTACGCGCCGAGCCGGTGTCGGCGCTCTACGAGCAGGGCCTCGTCCATCACGTCGGCCGCTTCGCCGTGCTCGAGGATCAGCTCTGCGCCTTTACCACGAGCGGCTACCGCGGCGAGGGCAGTCCCGATCACGCCGACGCGCTGGTCTTCGCCATCACCGAGCTGATGCTCAAGGAGCGCGCGGCGATCATCGAATATTACCGGCTGCAGGCCGCAAGCCGGCGGCAGGCGGAAGCCGCCGCGGCGGCCGCGGCGCAAGTGCAGGCGCCGAATGAGCCCGGCAAGAAGCCGCCGGTCGCGGCCGTGGCATGGTTGCGCGTGCCGGACGGTGTCTCCGCCGTTCACGGTCTGTCCGGCACATTATATGTGGCCAGCGCCGAGGGGATCATCGCGGCCAAGCCGGAGGACGCGCCGCCGCTGATCAATGCCGGTTTTGCGCGCCTGCAAGAGGGCGCCGGCTGACGCGGTTCGTTGTTGCGTCTCCTCGCGTTGGGGTGGCAAATGTGCGACACTTCGACCAATTCCGTTCACTTGACGTTAGAGCGTGTTGACTTAAATGGCAACAGTATTAGGGTTGGTAACTGCCCAGCCTGCGGGTCTTATCAAGCTAGACCCGATGCTGGAGGCGCAGGAGCAAGAATGGCGTACCATTTACATTCTGCCCCGCTTAGCTCCTTCGGTTGCCGATCTGCCGACTTGGCAGTCCCACTGGAAGGTCGAACAATCGCCCGGTCAGCAGATGGACTCCTTGCTCGAAGTGTTCTGTTCGGGCGAGACCCTAGCCTTTGGACCTCAAATCAAGCCGCTGGTTCATCTCAGCGATGGGGTTTGGGAACTCAAGACGCCGGACCTTCGATTGTTCGGCTGGTTCCCGCACAAGGACTGCTTCATCTGCGGTGCGTTGGACACTGCGTTCAACGTGAAAAGCTACAATCTCTATCGTGGCTATGCCGGAGAGGTTGCGCGCTACCGAACGCAGCTTGATCTAAACGATCCAAAATTCATCCCAGGAGATGATCCGAACGATGTCGTTACAAATTGGAATTACCCCTAAAGAGCGTGCGGCGGGCCGCTTTGTTTCGCGCGTCAGGCGCGCACTGCAAAAGGCTCTAGCGGAAGAACAGGCCGCTACCGGAGTGAGTCAATCCGACGTTGCTCGGACGCTCGGAGTGAATCGGTCCGTAATCAGTCGAGAGATTAGGGGGCACAAAGACCTGACGTTAAGCCGAGTAGCCGAGATCGCTTGGGCTTTGGGACGCGTGGCGGTCTTTGACGTGCCAAAGCCCGAATTGCGGCACGGCGCGAACGTGGCTCCGCCGGTCGCCGATGCGATGCAGAATTTGCTTGTAGTTTCGTCTACTTTAGCCGTCGAACCGGCTGACAAGACAGCAGGCCTGAAACTACAGACGACCACGCAGGCCTGCTCGACTCCTCCTATCCTTGCTGAGATTCGCTAATGTTACCGTTTAGGCTTGTGTCAGCCGTCATGTGTGACGATGTTCGTCAGGAGGGCAACGGCAAAGCTATTCTGATCGGCGTCTACAATGGAGTCCTTGTTGTACCTGGATTCCCGGCCGAAATTCTGAGCACATGGTGGCTCCAAATTTCTGCGCAACAAATTGGGCAATTCGAAATGGACGTTCAGATCGTCCAAGATAATGGAGCCACGCTTGTTCGTGCATTGGCTGGCTTTAATATTCCAACGAGAGACCCGGCGGCGATCGTGGTGCCGAGGACGCGCCTACATTTGCACTTACCGGGCCATTTCAAGCTACAGATGAAACTTAAGGGTGAAACTGATTGGAGTACTATATACGAATTCGAAGTAAAGGCCGGACAGGTTTCGGGGGCAATTGAGCAAGTTGTGAGGCAACAGCCCGCTGCCTAATCTTTCCGCCACCGTTGCTGCGCCGCCCGCCGGGCAATCGCCGTCGCTGGGGGCGTAGCAGTTGGAATACTTTTGGGCACTTGTAGGTTGTTGGGCCCAAAAAGATTGCCTTATCGGTGAAGTTTGTCGCCTCAATCAAACTGAGACACTGCCGGTCCATTCCTTCGCTTCCTTGAAAAGCTCAACTCGTGCCGAGGCGGCGCGCCATCCGCGCTCGGCATGTTGGCCCGCTTTGCGCGGGCCGACTCGCGCCGCGCTTCTCCGTCCCGCTGTGGCATGCGCCGCCGCCCCACCCGGCGGACGCGTCTCCTCCCGGACGGCGCCAGACGGAGGGCCGGCGCGAGTCACGGGTCGGGGTCCCTCGTCGCCGCACTTTTTCGGGGGACCTCGGCCCTTTTTGTTTGCTCCGGCGGGCGGCGCGCCGATCGCGGCGCCACTGAGGGCCGCTCATATGACCATCTAC
>JASHQS010000234.1 GCA_030038995.1 Xanthobacteraceae bacterium | reverse complement strand
CATCGCGGAGATGATGACCGGCGCCACGCCGTTCTGCGACCCAAAACCTTACAGTGCAGTACGTTTTTTCTAATCGACTTCGTGTGCAGTCCTCTTATTTTGTGCCCGCCTATAGTCCAGTCGGCCAAGGTAGCGCGTATGTTGATTGAGATTATCCGTATCTATGTCGATGATGCGGCCTATCCTTCCGATGCTGTTGGAATTGTATGACTTAATTGCATCAAAATCGAACTCAGTGTGCTTGGTAGCCCGCACACCAGAGATGATGCGGCTACCAAAGACAGCAATCACTCCACGAATTTCGTCGTAGGGCCACGCCGCGACGCGGATTGCGTTCTCGATATTGGCTTTGGCATCAGATCCCGGCATCCCTATTGGAACTTGCGAGCCGGTTAAAATGATGGGCTTGTTGGGATTTGGCAAAGCAAAGGACAAAGCCGCGCATGTATATCCTAATGTGTTCGTGCCATGAGTGATGACAAATGAATCAAAGTCGTCATACAAATCGCATATCTTCTCCGCGATTTCCTTCCAGTGCTTAGATTTAATATTGGAGCTATCCAGTTGATACATCGGGAGCGGGGTACATAGACCTTAATTCCCCATTCTCTTGCGATGTGATTGCGTATGTCCTCGATAAGGCCTGAAATTGCGTCTGCACTCCTCATTTCATAGCTGGGGTCCAGCTTGTCGAGCGCAATTTCACCAGCGATTGTGCCGCCAGTGGAAATCAGAAGCAGCTTGCGTCTTCATGAGGGGGCATCGCGCTTACGAATCGAACGCGTTCGGTGCAAGATAATGCTGTCCGTCGGCGCGGCATTGAGAATACTGCCATAGTTATGTAAATCTCATTGGCTGGGGCTTTTGAAGTGCCCTGGGGTCACGCACGCCGCTTTCAACAAGACCTTTGGATCAAACTTGAAATAGCCGCGCAAGGTTCCGTTGTTTGTCGATACGTACTCTAACTCGAGGACGTCAAAGTCTATGAGCTGGGGGAGGCTCCAGGTGGGTTCTAGAATGGGGCAGACAATACCTTGCGTGAGGTTTAAGCTGCCAAGAGCGACGCGGTCAGCTAAAAAAGCCTCCTGACACTTGAGAGCCTGTTTTACGCGTCTAAGAGATGCAGCTTGATCGCCGCGAAGGTTCAGCGACACCAACCCTGACGAGGTCTTAAGAATCAATGTTTTGAGTTCATTCTTTAGTGGGATATGCTTTGCAGTTGCAGCTTCAAGGCATGTTACGACAGCCCTATCGAGAAGGGCGGGTTGCAATTGTTTCCCGGGCGCTTCTGAAGCGGCGCTGCGGATTGTTTCTGCGCCAGCACCTTTAATTTTTGTTGGGTTGGCCAACTTCCTTTTCCCCTTCGCGCTTTGCCAGTTCCACCAACTCCTTCACCTCGCCGGAGACGTCGAAGGCCGAGAGGACCTTAAACTTGTTCTCGTAGTGACTGATTTCATGGGAATCATATATCAGTTCCGCGCTGCTTACACGAATGCCATCCTCCTTGTCGGCGTGCGCTATGAACATCTTCTTGTCAGGCTTTTCAAAAATAACCCAGTCGTCAAATGCAAGACTCCTCTTTTCCAGGTCTTCGCGCCATATCACGTAGGCGTTTATTCTCTCATCCCGAATTTGCTCGTATAGGACGTCGAGGCGTTCCTGCGCTAGCTGATCCTTGCTCTTATCAACCACAAACGCACGCGTTATTTTGACACCCTTGTTAAGGGCAAGCTTGTTTGCCTTGTAATAATTGACTTGCCTGGGGTCTTCCTTCCAACGCCGTTCATCTATCGCGTTGACTGCGAGTATTCTTGAATCAGTAGGAGATTGCTGCATACACTCGATAATCATTTGAAAATAGGTCACCTCGTCGAGAGGTATCCGACCTGATTTGATTTTGTTGAGTCTGGTGACGCAGCCTGACAGTTCTTGTCTGGCAAACGCCAACGGTTCTCCGGAGAGGTCGGATAAAATATCGCAAATTTCAGCGGTTTGCTTCTGAGTAATCAAAAGGTCCTTGACAAAAAGCTCAGCAAAATCGTGCTTAATTAACGCCACGAACGCGGGAAGGATGGTCGCCAATACTCCCGCCAACCAAGCGACTTCGGCCGATCCACCGAAAATGGGCGTAAGAGCTGCTAGTGTGATGCCAACGAGCGCAAATGAAAATTCGACGCGGTATTTGCTGAATCCCGACCCCATCGCGTATACCCCAGCGTTTGTAAGCCCCAATGGAGTCTAAAGACTACCATATGGAAGTAATCGTGTCAGGCTGGGAGTTGTAGTATTTTCTTGCACACGTACCGGGTTGCGTCCGGACTTGATCGAGTGTTGATCCGAAAAGAGCAGCGCGGGCTATGGCTCGCCGGCGGCCATTCCCACTGGGGGCTCACGCTGGGCCCGGTCGCCGGGCGGCTCATCGCCGAGATGATGACCGACTCAACGCCGTTCTGCGATCCAAAACCGTACGGCGCCGAGCGGTTCGGGCGGTGAGGCATAGCTTCCCGGACGCAGCGCAGCACGCAGTGGTGGGCTGCAGACCCGGGACCGTAACAAACTCTGTGTTTGCGAAGGTCCCGGATCAGCGGTGCACCGCTTCGTGCTGCACCGCATCCGGGAAACGTATTAGCTAATTGCCGCTGATCGTGCGTACCACGCTGTTCTCCGGCCGCGTGTTGTTGGCCGACAGCTTGTCCTGCGCGCGCAGCATGTCGTCGTACTTGGCGATGGTGGTGACTGGCGCCTTCGGCACCATGTGCACGATTTTGAAGCCGGCCGCGTGGAGCTGACGCAACAGTTCGGGCAGCGCTTCGGCGGTGGCATGCTGGAAATCGTGCATCAGCACGATGCCCTTGCCGCGCTTTTCCAGCTTGGTCAGCACCGATTTGATCACCTGCTCGGGCCGCCGCATCTTGAAATCGAAGGAGTCGATGTCGGTGGAGAAAGTCGCGATGTTGCGCTGGGCGAGATAGGCGAGCAGCACCGGCGGCTGCTGCAGGTCCGGGAAGCGGAAGAACGGGGCAATCGGGCCGTCGACCGCCGCGTGCACGGCGCTCACGCCCATCTCGATCTCCTGCTTGGCCTGCTCGATGTCGCTCGCATAAGGATTCCTCGCCAAATCCTTATGCGACCAAGTGTGGCTGCCGATGGTCATGCCGGCGGCGGCGACCATCTTGGAAATTTCCGGATGCCAGGTGGCATGCTCGCCGATCTCGAAGAACGTCGCCTTGAGGCATTGGTCGGCCAGCGCCTTGAGCACCGCGGGCGTATTCTCCGGCCACGGGCCGTCGTCGAACGTCAGCACCACTTCGTGCTCGCGCAGGAAGTCGTATTGCTTGAAATGCTCGAAGCCGAAGGCGGGGCCGCCGGTGGTGTCGATCTCGACGACGCGGGCGAGCCCCATCGCGCCCGGCTTATCGCAGGCGGTGATGCTGTTCGCCGTGCCGCCGGAGCCGTGCGGCGTTGCGCTGGCGAGTTCTTGAGTGCCCGCAGCCGCAGGGCCGTTCGGCGCGGTGGAGTTTTGCGCAAGCCGCATTGGTACGGCCGCCGCAGCCGCTGCGGGCGCCGCAGCCGCCGGCGCTGCGGCAAGTGGCGCCGCAGCCGGGGCCCGGACCGCGGGCTCGGCTGGTTTGTCACCGACGGAGGATGCCGGCACGGCGGCTGCCGCTTTGGCGGCCGGTGCGGTTATTACCGCGCTTGCCGGCAGGACCGCTCTTTGGGCTGCAACGACGCCGAATGCTGCAAGACCCAACGTCGCCAACGCGGCGACGACAATAATAAGGACGCGCACCGCACCCTCCACCCCCAACAGCCGCTCTGCTAAAAGTGAAGGCGCAATTGCCAGCTGAGTCAATGAAGACGCGCGCAAATCACAAGGCCGGCGGCGCGAAAGACGCGCGTTGTGTCTTCCGTGCACGTTGCGCTGCCGCAACGCGCAAGGCTAGCGGCCGAACTGATCTTTCCAGCTTTTGAGCGCGCCGGCAAAGGGCAGTGCAGTGGCTTCGAACACAGCGCGCGCGATCGCCCGCGCTACGACATTGGCGGCGAGCGCGCCGAGTTCGGTCAACGCCAAATACGGGTCGCCCAGCGGCCGGCGCGCCGTCGAGACTGCAAACATGACGTCGCCGTCGAGCGGCGTGTGCACCGGATAGACGGCGCGTGACAGGCCGCACTGCGCCATGACCGCGAGCCGCTTCGCCTGCGCCTTGGTCAGCGCGGCGTCGGTGGCGACTACGACCAGCGTGGTGCTGATCCGGGCGGTGCCTTTGGTTTGCGCCGCGAGCGCGCGCGGCGGGAACGGCTGCGGATAAGAACGGCCGCCGAACTCGGCGGTTTGCTCGAACGGCGCGGCCCAAAACCATGGCCCCCCGTCGACGAGCACGCTGCCGGCGGCATTGACCGCGGCGAGCGCGCCGACGATCGCCCCATCGGCGCTTTGCGCCGAGGCGGAGCCGATGCCGCCTTTGCAGTTCACAGTGGTGGCGCCGGTCCCTGCGCCGACACTGCCGAGCGCGAAGTCGATGCCGGCTGCGGCGGCTGCGGCGTAGCCCAGCTCGCGATAAGGCGGAAACCGGCCCCATTCCTTGTCGCCGCCGCTTAAGAGGTCGAACAGGATCGCGGCCGGCACGATGGGTACGCGCGCGCTGCGGACGGCAAAGCCGCGGCCTTGCTCCTTGAGCCACGCCTGAACGCCGGAGGCGGCATCGAGGCCAAAAGCCGAGCCGCCCGAGAGCGTTATGGCGTCGATGCCCTGCACCGTCTGCGCCGGGTCGAGCAGGGCGGTTTCGCGGGTGCCCGGGCCGCCGCCGCGCAGGTCGATCGAGCCCACGGCCGGCTCGTTGAAAACGATCGCGGTGGCGCCGGAGCCGAGGCGCATGTCCTGGGCGTGGCCCACTCTGAGGCCGGGAACGTCGGTAATGAGATTGCGCATGGCAGCTCGCAAAGCGGATGAAGCGGAGACGATTTTTCCGGCAGCGTCAACCGCTTGGACGCCGCTACTTCATTCCGACGTGAACGGCCGCCGCAGGCGCTTCACATCCTTGTAGTCCGGGCTGCCGAAGCTTGCGCCGGCGGGATTGTCGGCGCATGAGTCCCCGCCATGCCGAACGTGACGATCGTGGCAGCGCTTCTTGCCGGGATGCTGAGCTTTCTGTCGCCCTGCGTGCTGCCGCTGGTGCCGCCCTACCTCGTCTACTTGACGGGAGCTTCGCTCGAGCGCTTCGCCGACAAGGAAGCGGCGCCGCGGGTGCGGCGCCAAACGATGGCCGCCGCGCTCCTGTTCGTGCTCGGCTTCGCCACCGTGTTCGTTGCGTTTGGCGCCAGCGCCAGCGCCATCGGCACCCTGTTGCACGCGTATTCGTATGTGCTCGGCAAGATCGCCGGCATCATCATCATCGTCATGGGGCTGCATTTCCTCGGTGTCACCCACATCGCGTTTCTGATGCAGGAGCGGCGGCTGGCGATGCAAAAGCCGGTCGGATTGTGGGGCGCCTACCTCATGGGGTTGGCCTTCGCCTTCGGCTGGACACCCTGCATCGGGCCGATCCTCGGCGCCATCCTGGCAATCGCCGGCTCGCAAGGCACCGTGGCACGCGGCGCCGGGCTCTTGGCCGTCTACTCGCTCGGGCTCGGCGTGCCGTTCATCGTCGCCGCTTTTGCTGCGGAGGCGTTTGCCGCGTTCCTCGGCCGCTTCCGCGCCCATCTGCACATGGTGGAGAAGGCGATGGGCGGTCTGCTCGTGCTTGCTGGGATTGCGTTTTTTACCGGCTGGATCACCGATCTCGGCAGCTGGCTCTTGCAGGCGTTTCCGGCGCTCAATCAGCTCGCGATCTGATCAATCGTCATTCCGGGGCGCCGCGCAGCGGCGAACCCGGAATCCATAACCCCGGCGCTGGGCTTATGGATTCCGGGTTCCTCGCTTCGCTCGGCCCCGGAATGACGAAGAAAGAAAGCTCGCCACGAGGGCGAGCTTTTCGGATTTCCGTGAGACCGCGTCCTACATCTTGCAGCCCGAGGCCGGGCATTCGACGTAGGTGATCTTGCCCGAAGCATCCTTCTTCCAGATGTACATCACGTAGTCGAGCTTGGTGATGTCGCCCTTCTTGTCATACGAGTAGGGGCCGAGCACGGTTTGGAACGTCATGCCGGAATGCATCTTGTCGGCGACCTTTTTCGGGTCGAGCGATTTTGCCGCTTCGGCGGCCTGCTTGATGATCTGCACGCCGGCGTAGCTGTAGAGCGTGTAGGCTTCCGGCTCGAACCCCTTCTTGCGGAATTCCGCCACCACGGCTTTGGCCTCCGGCCGGTTGCGCGGGTCGGGACCGTAGGTCATCAGCGTGCCGACCACGCCCGGACCGCCGACGGTTGCGAACTCGTCGGAAGTAATGCCGTCGCCGCCCATCAGCGGCGCCGTGACGCCCTGATCGCGCATCTGCCGCACGATCAGCCCGCCTTCGGTGTAGAGGCCGCCGAAATACACGAGATCGGCGCCGGATTCTTTGATCTTCGAGATCAGCGCCGAATAATCCTTTTCGCCGGTGTTGATGCCTTCGTTCAGCACTTCCTTCATGCCGCCGGCGCGGATCGTCTTCAACGTTTCGTCGGCGAGGCCCTTGCCGTAAGTGGTCTTGTCGTTGACGAAGGCGATCTTCTTGCCCTTGAAGTGCGCCAGGATGTAGTTGCCGGCGACCCGGCCCTGCTGATCGTCGCGCCCGCAAGTGCGGAAAATGTTCCACATGCCGCGTTCGGTCACGGTCGGATTGGTCGAGGCGGGCGTGATCTCGAGGATGCCGTTTTCCTGATAGACCTCGGACGCCGGGATGGTCACGCCGGAATTGTAGTGACCGATGACGAACTTGACGCCGTCGGCGGCGAAATTGTTGGCGACCGAGACGCCCTGCTTGGGATCCGACACGTCGTCACCATACTCTACCGTGATCTTCTGGCCTAAAATGGTCTTCAGATCGGCGGCGGCCTGCTCGACGCCGTTCTTCATCTGCGCGCCGGTTGCGGCGTTCGGGCCGGTGATCGGGCCGGCGACGCCGAACTTGACCTGGGCGGCGGCGGAGCCTGCGAGCGCGCAGGCAAGGCCGAGCGCAAGGCCGAGCGTGGTGATCCGCTTCATGATGGTCCCCTCTGTGGCTGGAGCGGCAGGTGCGAAACTTAACCCAAGGTTACGTCATTGCGCCTTGCGGCGCCAGCGCAACGGGCCATCGGGACCATTGATCCAGCGGTATTGCGTGACCATCTGCGACACCCGCGCGGCGCGGAACCCGACCAATCCAGCCGCCAAGCAAACGGCGCTGTCGACGGCGTAATAATGCAGCGAGAGGAGCGTGCCGCCGAACAGCGCAAAGTGAATGAAGCGCACGGCGCCGCCGAGGATCAGCATGTAGACGACGACCTGCCACCACGGCCGCCAGGTCGCGGCGATAGCGCGGCCGGCGAGCACGGCGGCGCCGCCGCCGAGCACTATCGTGACGAGGACAAAGATGCCGAACGACTCGTCCTCGTAGAGGAAACCGGCGATCGCGCCGAGGATGCCGGGATGCACGGTCATTGCACTTGCTGGCGGCCGCCTTCGAGGTAGGCGGATTTGACTTCGGGGCGGTCGAGCAATTCGCGGCCGGTGCCGGACAGCGTGATCAGACCGTTGACCATGACATAGCCGCGGTGCGCGAGCTTGAGTGCGTGGTAGGCGTTCTGCTCGACCAGGAACACGCTCAATCCATCTTCGCTGTTGAGCTTTTTGATGGCGTCGAAAATCTGCCGCACAATGAGCGGCGCGAGGCCGAGCGACGGCTCGTCGAGCAGAAGGAGCCGCGGCCGGCTCATCAGCGCCCGCGCGATGGCCAGCATCTGCTGCTCGCCGCCCGACAGCGTGCCGCCGCGCTGGGCAAGGCGCTGCTCGAGCCGCGGAAAGAGCGCCAGCACGCGTTGCAGGTCACTCTCGAATTGCGCCGGCGCGGCGACGGTGGCGCCCATCTGCAGGTTTTCCAGAACCGTCATGCGCGGAAAGATGCGGCGGCCTTCGGGCGCCTGCGCGAGCTTGAGCCGCGCGATCTCGTGGGTCGGCAGCCGGGTAATATCGCGGCCGTCGAACATGATCCGGCCGTCGCGCGCGCGCGGATTGCCGCAGACGGTCATCATCAAGGTCGATTTGCCGGCGCCGTTGGCGCCGATCAGGGCGACGATCTCGCCGGCATTGATTTCGAGATCGACGCCCTTGAGCGCCCGCACGCGGCCGTAAAAGGCCGTGACTCCTTGAATCGAGAGGAGTGGCGCGGTCATAGTCCGACAATTCTTCGCCCTCCCCCTGAAAGGGGGAGGGTGGGGTGGGGGTCGGTGCGGCCGCCGCAGCGGTGAAGGGACAAACGTTGTCCGGACCCCCACCAGGCTGTTTCGCAGCCGACCTCCCCCTTGCAGGGTGAGGTGAAAAACAAGGATCTACTCATAGGCCGACCGCCGCCTCGGCTTGCGTCACCTCGTCGTCGGCGACGCCGAGATAGGCCGCGATCACCTTCGGATCGTTGCGCACTTCGTCGGGCGCGCCGTCGGCGATCCGCACGCCGTAATCGAGCACCACGACGCGGTCGGAAATGTTCATCACCACGCTCATGTCGTGCTCGATCAGCAGGATCGAAATGTCGAACTCGTCGCGGATCACCAGCAGCAAGTCGTTGAGTTCGGCGCTCTCGCGCGGATTGAGCCCCGCTGCCGGCTCGTCGAGGCAGAGCAGCACCGGATCGGTGCACAGCGCGCGGGCGACTTCGAGCCGGCGCTGCGCGCCGTATGGGAGTTCGCCGGCCGGATCGTCGGCGCGTTCGAGGAGGCCGAAGCGGTCGAGAAAAAACCGGGCCTTGTCGAGCGCGGCGCGTTCGGCGGCCGCATAGGACGGAAAGCCGAGCACGCCGAGCACCGTATAGCCGGAGGCGAGCATCAGCGGGTTGTGCTGGGCGACCAGAAGGTTTTCCAAAACCGTCATGCCGGCAAACAGCCGGATGTTCTGAAAGGTGCGGGCGACACGCGCCTGCTGCGCCACCAGATAATCCGGCATGCGCTCGAGCAGGAACAGCGCGCCATCGTGGCGCACGAGGCCGCGCGCGCCGCTATCGGTGAGGCTTTCGAGCACCTCCCACAAAGCCGGCGCGCCGCGGCGCAGCGCGATGCGGCCCGCGCTCGGCCGATAAAAGCCGGTGATGCAGTTGAATACGGTGGTCTTGCCGGCGCCATTCGGGCCGATCAACGCCGTGATCGAGCCATGCTCGACCACGAAGGACAGGTCGTCGACCGCGACCAGGCCGCCAAACCGCATGGTCAGGTGCTCGACGCGCAGCACGGTTGCGGCGTCGCGCGCCATCAGCCGCGGCCCTCCGCGACGAGATCGGTGCCGATGGTCTTCTTCTCCTTGAGAAACACCGACGGATCGCGCGTGCTGATCAGGCCGCGCGGCCGCCAGATCATGATCAGCACCATGGCCAGGCCGAACAGCAGCATGCGGTATTGCGTCGGATCGAAGGTCTGGCCGAAAATTTCTTTGAGGAAATTGAGCTGGCGCAAGATTTCGGTGCCACCGATCATCACTACGGCGGCGATGGCGACGCCGATCTGGCTGCCCATGCCGCCGAGCACCACGATCGAGAGCACGGTCGCCGATTCAATGAACGTGAAGGACTCCGGCGAGATGAAGGCCTGCCGCGCCGCGAAGAACGAGCCGGCAAAACCGGCGAACATCGCGCCCATGGCGAACGCGGTGAGCTTGGTGTTGGTGGTGTTGATGCCGAGCGAGCGGCAGGCGATCTGGTCTTCGCGCAGCGCTTCCCAGGCGCGGCCGATCGGCAGCCGGCGCAGCCGCACCGTGAAGAAGCAGGTCAACAGCGCCAGCGCCAGGATGACGTAATAAAGAAAGATGACGCGGTAGACCGGGGAAAATTGCAGGCCGAACACCGCGGCAAAGCCGTCGTGGTCGGCGGTGAACGGAATGCCGAAAAAGCTCGGCCGCGGGATGCCGATGACTCCGGCGTAGCCGTTGGTGAGAGCGACCCAGTTGATCAGGATGAGGCGGATGATCTCGCCGAAGGCGAGCGTCACGATGGCGAGATAATCGCCGCGCAGCCGCAACACCGGGAAGCCGAGCAGGATGCCCCAGAACGAACTCAAAATGCCGGCAAGCGGCAGCAGGATCCAGAACGACAGGCCGAAGTTCTTGGCAAGCAGCGCATACGAATAGGCGCCGACCGCGTAGAAGGCGACGTAACCGAGGTCGAGCAGCCCGGCGAGGCCGACCACGATGTTGAGCCCCCAGCCGAGCATCACATAGATCAAAATCTGGATGCCGAAATTATCGATCCAGCGCAGCGCGCCGCCGAGCCCGACGATGGCGATGACGCCGATCGGGTAGACGATGACGAACCCGATGGCGAAGGGCACGAGCCATTGACGCACGTGGCGCTGCCAAACCGTCGCTGCGGTCGGTCTGGGGCGCTCCGCACGGCGTGCCAGCCACGGCGCGACCGCGACCGAATAGGCGAAGCGGCCGACCGCGATCACAACGAGCAGCGCCAGCAGCAACGGCCAGCGCGTCGTCAGGATCAGCTCGTCGCGGATGTTGGTGACGGTCTCAAATCCGATCAGCGGCAGGAACAGCCCGAAGGCGATCAGGCCGGTCACGCCGGCATCGCGCAAGGCGCCGGCGACGTCGATCTGCCGGGCCTTGGCCGCAGCCTCCATGTCAGACCTTTTCGACATCCGGGCGGCCGAACAGACCTTGCGGCAGGAAGATCAAGGTGATCGCCAGCACCGAGAAGGCGGCGACGTCCTTGTAGTCGATGGAAAAGTAGGCCGACCACAGCGTCTCGATCAGGCCGATCAAAATGCCGCCGACCACGGCGCCGGGCAGCGAGCCGATGCCGCCGAGCACCGCGGCGGTGAACGCCTTGACGCCCGGCACGAAACCGTCGGCGAAATTCACCACGCCGTAGTACATCAGGTACATGGTGCCGGCGACCGCGGCGAGCGCGGCGGCGATCACGAAGGTCATGGAAATGGTGCGGTCGACGTCGACGCCGACCAGCGCCGCCATCTTCTGGTCCTGCTCGCAGGCGCGCTGCGCGCGGCCGAGCCGGGTCTTCGCCACCAGGTACCAGAACGCGAGCAGCAGGACGGCGGTGATGCCCCAGATGATGAGCTGCTTGTAGGACAGCGTCACCGGAAAACCGTGACGGTTGGACAGCACGAACTCGCCCTGCACCATGGGCGGGATCGATTTGTTGCGCGGCCCCTGGGTCACCTGCACGAAGTTGGACAAGAAGATCGACATGCCGATGGCCGAGATCAGCGGCGCCAGGCGGAACGAGCCGCGCAGCGGCCGATAGGCGACGCGCTCGATGGCCCAGTTGATGAGCGAGGTGAACAGCATGGCGACGATGAGAACGATGAACAGCGCCAGCGCGATCGAGCCGATGCCGAGCCAACTGGTCAGGATCAGGAAGGCGATGAGCGCAATGAAGGCCGACGCCATGAACACATCGCCATGGGCGAAGTTGACCATGCCGATGATGCCGAACACCATCGTGTAGCCGATGGCGATGAGGCCGTAGATCGAACCCAGCGTGACGCCGTTGATGAGCTGCTGGACGAAATATTCCATGCGTCCGCCGCCTGTGAATCGCCGAGAAACTCTTAACAGGGGCGTCGCGGAGCGGCAATTGCGACCGCTTGTCGTCCCCGCCGCCGCGGGCCAGCCTTGACGGCAGGACGCCATGGCCGGCCGAAGGCCGCCGTTCTCAGCGGCTGCGAATTTTGGGGAAACCGGAGGTTGCAACCAGCGGCTTCCGGCCGTCGTCCAACGGGAGCGACCAGCCCCGCGTCATGATGCCTTTCGCAATAAGGGAATAGCCTCGCGGCCAAACAGTTCGTGAGCCTCGGCAACTTCGTCGACCGGCGCACTCCAATTGAGTACCGTCAGGAAATGGCCGGCGCCGACGGTCCGGCATTGCTCGATGACGTTTTGCGCGACGTCCTTCGGCGTGCCGGTAATAAACTCATCGTCGCTGAGCGCGAACCCGCCGGAAGGCGCCGGCGCGTCGGGCACGTTCGCGTTCAGGCGTTCGTCCTCCGCCAGGACGCTTTTCAAACGATCGGCCACGGCCTTTGCATGGACCTGCGCTTCGTCGCTCGTCGGCGCCACGGTGACACGTCGCCGCAGCGCAAAGTACTCCGGGCCCGCGTGATAGCCGGCGGCGTCCGCCTCCTCGCGATACGCATCGAAGATGCGCTTGATCACCTGTGCGGAATTGAAGCCGGTGCTGATCTTTATCCGCCGTCGAGCGGCCCGCCGCGCCGACTCCGCGCTCACAACCGGCGTCCAGCGCGGCGGCGACGGTTGCTGCAACGGCCGCGGCAGCAGGCGCAGATCGGCAAATGAGAAATACTTCCCGCGGTGGGAAACAACGCGATTGGCCAAGGCCGCGTCGAGGACCGCGACGATCTCGTCGTTGCGCTCGCGAGCCTCAGCCATGGTCATGTTCAGCCGGCCGAGTTCCTGCGGCACGCCTATCGCGGTGCCGATTTCCAGCCGGCCGTCGGTCAAATGGTCCAGCATGCCGATTTCCTCCACTACCCGCGCCGGATGGTAGTAGGGCAGCACGACCCCCATGACGCCGAGCCGAAGCTTCTTCGTTCGCGAAGCGAGCGCAGCGATCAGGAGATTCGGCGAGGCGGAATAGGATCGGCCGAAATGGTGCTCGCTGAAAAATATGCCTTCGAAGCCAAGCGTCTCGTCGCGGACCCACAGATCGAGGTAGCGCCCAAAGAGGGCCGCCACCTCGCGAGGAGCCGGCTCCACGGCTGGGCCGCCCAGTTCCGGCAAGAATTCAAATATCCAAGGTTTGATCATTGCAAGCGCTCCAAAGACCCGGCGATCGCCCTGCTGCCTGGGTCTTCACAGTTCTCTACTTATCTCTTTCGCAATGATCTGCGCTGCGCGCCGCAAAGCCTCGCGAAAGTCCGCATCTCGGCCAGGGGTAAAGCGTGCCGTCGGCACTGCCAAATTGATGGCGCCGAAGAACTTCGATTCCCAGCGCACAGCCGTGGCGATGGCCGAAATACCCAACGTGAACTCTTCTCGGGAATAGGCGAAGCCCGTCGCTTTGACCTTCGCAATCTCTTTCTTCAGGCGGGTCTTGGAGCGAATCGTGTGCGGCGTCACCGGCGTCAACGTCGCGCGGGCCAGATAGTGGCTCAGCTCCTGCGCGGGTAGCTCGGACAGCATGATTTTGCCGGCAGAAACGGCATAGAGCGGCGCATTCATGCCGACCTTCATGGTGTACGACAGCGCCTGCGTGCTGATTGCGGAAGCGACCACCTCTACCAAATCCGTAACCTGCACATAGAAGCCGCAAGTTTCGCTCATCTCGACGCTGAGCTGGCGCAGGAACGGCGTGACCCGATCGCCCAAAGACGGCCTTTGCGCCCTTCTTGCGATCTCGACGACCTCGCCTCCGAGGCGGTAGCGCTCGGTCTTCGGGTCGCGCTCCAGAAACTTCCGCGACAGCAAGTTTGTGAGCAGGTGAAACAGGCTGCTGCGCGGGATGCCCAGGCTCGCCAACAATTGCGAAAACGACGGCGGCTCGGAACAACCGGCCACGTACTCGAGGATGTCGAGCCCACGGTCGAGCGACTTGACAGCGGCGGTCGAGGTTAGTTTCATATTGTGGATAAGTTCAATAGGCTGAACTTAATCGAACATGCCCATGTTGGCAAGGGCTGACATGCAGCCGCTGACATGCAGCCGCTGACATGCAGCCGCGACGCACCGAACCGCAGTCGGAGTACGCATCCATCCGGCCTGGAAGCTGTCGGCGTAAATTCGGGACCAGGCCGGCGTCGGGCTGCGGCGCAATTGCGACGGCAAACCGCGCGCGTTAGGTCAAGGCAACAGCATCAAGGAGAGGCCCATGGACCGCGTCAGGAGCGAGGACGCCATCGCCGCCAAGGGGCGGCCGTTTACCGGCGCCGAATACCTGGAAAGCCTGCGCGACGGCCGCGAAGTCTATGTCTATGGCGAGCGGGTCAAGGACGTGACCACGCATCCGGCGTTTCGCAACGCCGCGCGCTCGATCGCGCGGCTTTACGACGCGCTGCACGACGCCAAGACCAGGCCGCTACTGACGGCGCCGACCGACACCGGTTCGGGCGGCTTCACCCACAAATTCTTTCGCGCCGCGCGTTCGCGCGACGAGCTGCTCGGCCAGCGCGACGCCATCGCGCACTGGGCGCGCATGTCCTACGGCTGGATGGGCCGCTCGCCGGACTACAAGGCGTCGCTGATGAATACGCTCGGCGCCAATTATCAGTTCTATGGCAAGTTCGCCGAGAACGCGAAGGTTTGGTACCGGCGCGCCCAGGAGAACGTGCTGTTCATGAACCATGCCATCGTCAATCCGCCGGTCGACCGCGCCAAGCCCGTCGATCAGGTCAAGGACGTTTTCATCACCATCCAGAAGGATACCGATGCCGGGATTTACGTGTCGGGCGCCAAAGTGGTGGCGACGTCGTCGGCGCTGACGCACTACAATTTCCTCGGCCAGAACGCCGCCGTGCCGCTGCACGACACCGATCTCGCCGTGATGTTCATCGCGCCGATGAACGCCCCCGGCGTCAAGCTCATCTGCCGCACGTCCTACGAGATGGCGGCGAGCGTCATGGGCACGCCGTTCGATTATCCGCTGTCGTCGCGCTTCGACGAGAACGACGCCATCTTCGTGTTCGACAACGTGTTCATCCCGTGGGAAGACGTGCTGTTACACCGTGATCTGGAAAAGCTGAAAATCTTCTTTCCGCAATCCGGGTTTTTGGCCGGTTACCAGTTTCAGGGCTGCACGCGGCTCGCGGTAAAGCTCGATTTCCTGGTCGGCGTCATCGCCAAGGCGTTGCGCGCCGCCGGCTCCGACGAGTTTCGCGGCAATCAGGCCATGCTCGGCGAGATCATCGCCTGGCGGCACCTGTTCTGGGCGCTGACCGACGCCATGGCGATGAATCCGACCGCATGGGTCAACGGCGCCGTGCTGCCCAACCTGCAGTCGGGCTCGAGCTACCGCGTGTTCGCCGGCGACGCTTATGGGCGCGTCAAGGAGATCGTCGAAAAAATCGTCGCCTCGTCGCTGATCTACCTGCCGTCGTCGGCGAAGGATTTCAAAAACCCGGCGATCGACCGTTACCTGGCGCGCTACGTGCGCGGCTCGCACGGCATCGATTACCGCGAGCGCATCAAGGTGATGAAGCTATTGTGGGATGCGATCGGCACGGAGTTCGGCGGCCGGCACGAGCTCTACGAGCGCAATTACGCCGGCAATCATGAAGACATCCGCATCCAGGCGCTATGGCACGCCCGCGCCACGGGCATGATGGACGATATGACGGCGCTGGCCGAGCAATGCATGGCCGAATACGACGTCAACGGCTGGACCGATCCGGCCTGGCTCAATCCGGACGATGTGGCCTATCCGGGCCTGCCCGAAGAGGCGCGCGCGGCGGAGTGAAGATGGCGGTGTTGCCCGCGAGCGTCCGATCCGTCATCCTGAGGTGGCCGCGAAGCGGCCCTCGAAGGATGCGGCCGAAGCGCTCGGGCCGTCGCCCTTCGAGGCTCGGCGCTTCGCGTCGAGCCCTTCAGGGTGACGGAAAAACAATATGAGCTGGATCGACCAACGGCCGGACGATGCGATGGACGGCGCCTTCATGGCGGTGGCGCCGGAGCCGCTGGCCTGCGTCGAGCCGCCGGCGTTCCGCGAGGCGATGGCCCGGCTCGGCGCCGCCGTCCACGTCGTCACCACCGCCGGGCCGGCGGGCAAGACCGGCTTCACCGCGACCGCGGTGTGTTCGGTGTCCGATCAGCCGGCGATGCTTCTGGTCTGCCTCAACCGGCGCAGCAACTCGGCGCCACTCTTGGCGCAGAACGGCGTGTTTTGTGTCAACACGCTCGGCGCGGCTGAATCGAGCCTGGCGGATATTTTCGCCGGGCGGAGCGGCGTGCATCTCGAAGAGCGGTTCACCATCGGCGAATGGATCACGTTGAAGACCGGCTCGCCGGTTCTCGCCTCGGCGGTGGTCGCTTTCGATTGCCGTACCATCGAGATCAAGGCGGTGGCCTCGCACAACGTGATTTTCGGCGCAGTGGAGGCGGTGCGGCTCGGCCCGAGCGGCCCCGCCCTCGTTTATCACGACCGCGCCTATAAGCCGGTGTGATGCAGCGGCCGCCGTTTGCGCCATGACCAACGCGCTGCCGCTGTTTCACCTCTACGGCGATCCGCCCGACGATCATGCCTTCGATTTCATTCATATCGAAACCATCGTGTCGCGCTCCGCGATCCACGACTGGACCATCCGCGCCCATCGCCACCGTAATCTTTTTCAGATCCTGCTGATCGAACGCGGCGGCGGCACCATGACGTTCGATGCCGCGGCGCTGCCATTCGCCGCGCCGGCCGCCATCCTGGTCCCGGCGACGATCGCGCACGGCTTCCGCTTCGAGCCCAACGTCACCGACGGCTGGGTCTTGAGCTTTACCGAGGACGCTGCCGCCGGCCTTGCCGATCGCGGCAATGCGGCGCTGGCGCGGCTGCGCGCGCTCGCCGCGCAGCCGGTGGTGCCGATCGCCGACGCCACGGAGCTGGCGCGCCTGTCGGAATTGTGCGCGCAGCTCAACGAGGAGCACGGTTTGGCGCGCGAGGGCTATCGGCTGGCGCTACGCGGGTTTTTGATCCTCATCGCCGTCGGCGTGGCGCGGCTGGCGGCAAGCCGCGCCCGCAGCGGCGCCGTGACGCTGCGCCCGGCCGACGCCACGGTCGCGCAATTGCGCACCCTGGTCGACGAGTTTTTTCGCAAGGAGCGCCTGCTCGGCTTCTATGCCGAAAAGCTCGGCATGACCGTCGACCGCCTCAACGACCATGTGAAGCGCTCGACCGGCGTGACGGCGGGCCACCTGGTGCGCCAGCGCGTGCTGACCGAGGCCAAGCGCCAGCTCGTCTTCACCACGCAACCGATCCAAGAAATCGCCGCCGAACTTGCCTTCGCCGACCCATCGCATTTCGCCCGGTTTTTCCGCAAAGCTACCGGCATCACGCCGCACGAGTTCCGCGATCAGCGCGGCGGGTGATTTGGCGCGCCCCGCGGCGCCCGAACGGCCGCGGCGCGGTTCGCTTGCGGGCAGGAGCGGAAATTAAAAATCGAAGCGGCTTCGCCGGCTTTCGCACGAAGCGGCTTCGCCGGCTTTCGCATCTGGATTAAAGAGACAAGAGGCGGTTGCGCAGTTCCTGATCGTTGCGCAATTCGGCGGCCGGGCCGGCATGGCGGATCCTGCCCTTTTCGAGGACGTAGACGCGATCGGCGAGCGCCAGCGAGAAATCGACGCCCTGTTCGGCGAGCAGTATGGTAACGCCCTGCTCCTTCAGCGCGCTGATATTGTGGAGCAGCGCCTCGACGACGAGCGGCGCCAGTCCCTCGGACGGCTCATCGAGCAGCAAGAGCTCCGGGTTGCCCATCAGCGTGCGCGCGATGGTCAACATCTGTTGTTCGCCGCCCGACAGAAACCCGCCACGCCGGTTGCGCAGCTCGCGCAATATCGGAAACAGCTCGTAGACCGCGTCGATCGTCCACTTGCCGTCGCGCCGTGCGGCGCGCGCAGCGACATCGAGGTTTTCCCACACTGTCAACTCGGCGAACACGCGGCGGTCTTCCGGCACGAAGCCGATGCCGGCACGTGCCACCCGGTGCGGCGCCCAGCCGGCGATATCGGTGCCCTTCCACAGGATGTGGCCGCCGGTCGGCGGCAGCAAGCCCATCACCGAGCGCATCGTCGTCGTCTTGCCGACGCCGTTGCGGCCCAACAGACACACGCATTCGCCGGCCTCTACTTGCAGAGAAATGCCGAACAGCACGCGGGACAGGCCGTACGCGGCGTGCAACCCCTCGATCGCGAGCAGCGGTGGCGGTGCCGTCATTGCGCGTGCGCGAGCCCCTGGCCGAGATAGACCCGCCGCACTTCGGGATCGCCGCGCACTTCCGCGGGCCGGCCCTCGGCGATGATTTGGCCTTGATGCAGTACGGCGATCTTCTGCGCGATCGAGAACACGACGTCCATGTCATGCTCGGTGAAGAGCAGCGTAAGCGCGCGTTCCGCAGCAATGCGCTCCAATAGCCCGATCGTCTCGTGGGTCTCGGTCGCCGACATGCCGGCGGTCGGCTCGTCGAGCAACAGCACGGCCGGGCCGCTCGCCAATGCCAGGCCCAGTTCGAGCTGCTTCTGGTTGCCGTAGCTCAAGGTGCCGGCGACGGTGCGCTCGTAGCCGGTAAGCCCGACCGAGGCGAGCAGCGCCGCCGTATCGTCGCGATAGAGCGTATCCGCGCGCGTCCAGAAATTACGGCCGCGGCGGTGGTGCACGAGAAAGGCCGCCTGCAGGTTCTCGAACACGGTCAGTTGCGGGAAGATGTTGGTGCGCTGGAACGAACGTCCGATCCCCATGCGGCAGATGCGGTAGGGCGGCGCGCCGGTGATGTCGCGGCCGTCGAGCCGCACCGTGCCGCTGTCGGGCCGCAGATGGCCGGTGATCAGATTGAACAGCGTCGATTTGCCGGCACCGTTGGGACCGATCACGGCGGCAATCTGCCGCGTCGCGACGGTCAGGCTGACGTTCGAGACCGCGCGAAATCCACCAAACGACTTGGAAATGCCGGAGACTTCAAGCATTGCGCAGCCGCTTCAGGCGCTGCCACAACAGATCGAGGCCGCCGACGATGCCGCCAGGGAAGCCGAACAACAATGCGAGCAGGATGGCGCCGAGCACGAACGACCAATACTGCGTATAATCGGTGATCACCTGGTTGAGCCAGACCAGCGCCGCGGCGCCGACCGGCGGTCCCCAGAAATAGCCGGTGCCGCCGAGGATCGTCATGATGACGATCTCGGCCGATTTCGACCAGAACACATAATCGGCGAAAACGCCGCGGCTGAAGATGCCGTAGAGCGCGCCGGCGAGCCCGGCCAGCCCGCCGGCAACGACAAAGGCCGCGAGCTGATAGAGCCGCACGTTGATGCCGAGAAAGGCGGCCCGCTCCGGATTGTCGCGGATCGTCGTCAATACGCGGCCGAACGGCGAGCGGACGACGCGGTGCACGATCGCCAGCGACACCGCAACCAGCAGCAGCGTCAGAAGATAGAAGCGGGCGCCGATGGACAGATCGCCGCAGCCGGGGATCGCCGACATCCAGTCGAGATGAGGGTAGGGGATCTCGGGCAGGCCTTGGTCGCCGCCGGTGACGTCATTCCATTTATAGGCGATGGCCCAGACGATCTGTGAAAACGCCAGCGTCAGCATCGCGAAATAAAGCTTGATCAGGCGCACGCAGAAATAGCCGGCTATCAGCGCGAACAGCGCGGCACCCAACCCGGCGGCCGGAAAGGCGAGGTAGAACGCCACGCCGTAGGTCTTCATCAGGATGCCGCAGACATAGGCGCCGACCCCGAAATAGGCGACATGGCCGAACGAGATAAGGCCGGTCGTGCCGAGCAACAGGTTGAGGCTGACGGCGAACAACGCGTCGATCGTGATCTGCGCGGCGAGGAACGTGTCGTAACGCGAGCCGACCCATGGCACCGTTGCCATGAGCAGAAAGATGATCAGCGTCCAGGGGATGCGGCTGAAGACGGCACGGCGCCGCAGCGCCGTCGCGGCGGCAGCGGCACGCGGCAGCACGGTCGCGGTGGCTTCGGCAGTCATAGCGGCCGCCCGAACAGGCCCCACGGCCGCACAATCAGGATGACGGCCATCAGCGCGAACACCGAGAACAGTGAAAAGCCCGGAAAGATCAGGATGCCGAATGACAGCACCTGGCCGTAAATCACCGAGCCCCAAAACGTCCCCCACAACGACCCCATGCCGCCGATCACCACGACGATGAACGCCTGAACGATGATCAGCACGTCCATTCCGGGCACGATGCTTTGTATCGGCGTCACCAGCGCGCCGGACAGACCGGCCAGAAACGCGCTCAAGGCGAACATCGCGGTGTAGATCGCCGCGACATTGGCGCCGAGCGCGTCGAGCATCTCGCGGTCCATCTGCGCCGCCCGCACCATGCGTCCGGCGCCGGTACGGCTGAGCAAGAGCCACAGGGTGAAGGCGATCGCCGGGCCGATCGCGACGATGAACATCGTATAGAGCGGTTGCGTCGTACCGAAAATTCGTACGCTGCCGGCCAGCGCCGGAGGGGTCGATACCGAGAGTTGGTCGGTACCCCAGAGGAACTTCGCGGCATCACCGAGGACCAGCACCAGCGCATAGGTGAACAAGAGCTGGTAGAGTTCTTCCCGGCCGTACAGGGCGCGGAAAAACACCCGCTCGGTCAGCACGCCCAAAATGCCGACCCCGAGCGCCGCACAGAGCGCCGCCAGCCAAAATCCGCCGCCCGTCGGGTGCAGCCACTGCACCGCCTGCCAGGCCAGATAGGCGCCGAGCATGTAGAACGAGCCATGCGCAAAATTGATGACGCGCATGACGCCGAACACCAGCGACAGCCCCGAGGCGATCAGGAACAGGAACATCGCGGTGGTCAGGCCACCCATGAACTGGCTGAACAGAAAGGATGGCGACACCGCTCACTGGTCCTTCGCGATCAGCGCGCCGCCCGCGTCCATCGGCTGACGTGAGCGGCGCCAACTTGCCGGCGGCGATCAATTCGTCGCCGGGAACGCCTTGGGCAGCAGTTCCGGATTCTTGATAATCGCAAACGGATAGGCTGCCTCCTTGACCATCTCGCCCCAGTATTCCGGAGCAAAGGTCTCGTGCGATTTGACGCTGAAACTGCGCTTGCCGACCGGCGTGTCGAAGCT
>JASHQS010000233.1 GCA_030038995.1 Xanthobacteraceae bacterium | reverse complement strand
GGCCAGCGAAGGCGCCGCTTCGGCCGCTAAACGCGGCGCCGCCGCCGCGCACCCCGGCGCTCATCCCGGCGCCGCCACCACCGCGTCCCATACCGCCGCCGCCGCCCGGACCGCCGCCGCGGGCCGCCATGGCGCCTGTCGTCATCGTTGCCGCGCCGAGCGCAATCGCTGCAGCGACTGCCAACACTCCTTTGCGCATGAGTTTTCTCCTGTTGAATGCCTTTACGCACGTAAGGCCCTGTTTACAACGCTTCGACCGGCGCTTTGGTTTCCGGCTCACCGGTTTTTGGGCCTCGACCACGCCGCTGTTACGGCAATTGGCGCCATGCCGCGACAGCTCGCCGCGGCCTCACCAGATTTCCGCGGCGGCATGGCCGCCGAGCACTTCGGCGATGCGAGCGCGCGTAGCGCGGCTCGTGTCCTGCGGCAGCGCATCGACGGCAAAGAAGCCGTGGGCGATGATTTCGCGGTTCGGCTGCGGCGGCGCGGTCTGGCGGAACGAGCGCACAACATAGAGCGCCACGTGGTCGCGCCAAGCGATGCGCCTGTTCCAGTACACGCCGAACAGTTCCGGCGGTCCGATCAGCTCGATGTTGCCTTCCTCGCGCAATTCGCGGGCCAGCGCCGCGACCAGCGTCTCGCCCGGCTCGACGCCGCCGCCCGGCAGATGCCAGCCGGGAATGTAGCTGTGCTGGACCAGGAACACGCGGCCGCGCGCGTCGGACACGAGCCCACGCACGCCGAGCGTCAGGCCGCGGCTGACCCGCCAGTACAGGTGCAGGAAGCGGCGGGCAGCGGGGGTTATCAGGCGGCGCATCACATCCACTCTCATACCGAAGTTGATGCCCAAATCCCTAGAAGTCCCCTAGCACAACTCTTTAGAGCCGTTCTAAGATTGCTCCGGTCACCACCAGCAAGCCGAGGCGCGCCGTGAAGCGTTTTGCCGACTTGACCGAGCAGGAAGTCTTGGCGCTCGCCATTTCCAACGAGGACGAGGACCACCGCATCTATCGCTCGTTTGCCGACGCCCTGCGCGGCGCCTATCCGGACACGGCGCAGATGTACGACCGCATGGCGGAGGAAGAGATCGGCCATCGCGACATGCTGCTCAACCTGCACCGCAAGAAATTCGGCGAGTTCCTGCCGCTGATCCGCCGCCAGGACGTCAAAGGCTTTGTGGCGCGCCGGCCGGTCTGGCTGACGCGGCCGCTCGGCCTCGACGCGGCGCGCAAATTCGCCGAGGAAATGGAATACGAGACCGCGCGTTTTTATCGGCGCGCGGCACACAGAGCGCCGGACGAGGCGACGCGCGATCTGTTGCGCGAGCTTGCCGCCGCCGAGGACAAGCACGAAAACCTGGCCCACCAGCTCGGCGCCAAGCTCGAACCGCAGGCGCGCGCCGCCGAAGATCAGACCGCGCGGCGCATGTTCATGCTGCAATACGTCCAGCCCGGCCTCGCCGGCCTGATGGACGGCTCGGTCTCGACCCTGGGGCCGCTGTTTGCCGCCGCGTTCGCCACCCACAATACCTGGCAGACGTTCCTGATCGGCCTTGCCGCCACTGTCACCGCCGGCATCTCGATGGCTTTTGCCGAAGCTTTGTCGGATGACGGCTCCTTGACCGGACGCGGCGCGCCGGTTGTGCGCGGCTCGGTGACCGGCACGATGACCGCAATCGGCGGCCTCGGCCATGCCCTGCCCTATCTCATTCCGAATTTCTTTGTCGCCACCGCGATCGCCTTCGCCGTCGTCGCCGTGGAGCTGGCGGCGATTTCCTGGATCCGCAGCCACTACATGGACACGCCGTTCCTGCAGGCTACCTTTCAGGTCGTGGTCAGCGGCGTGCTGGTGTTCGCTGTCGGCATAGCGATCGGCAGTGCGTGAAACGCTCATTGGCCGCGCGTCCCCTCCCCTGGCAAAGAGCCGCCATGTTCATTCTCGCGCATCTGTCCGATCTGCATCTTGCGGCCCGGCCGCGGCTCGCCGAGCTTGCCGGCAAGCGCGGCCTCGGCTGCATCAACTGGTACCGCAAGCGCAAATACATCCATCGCCCCGAAGTGATCGAGGCGATCGGGCGCGATCTTAAATCGCAACCGCACGACCACGTCGCGGTGACCGGCGACCTCGTCAACTTCTCGCTTGACGACGAATATAGGCGCGCCGCCGCGTGGCTCGCTGCGCTCGGATCGCCCCGCGACGTCAGCGTGGTGCCCGGCAACCACGACACCTACGTGCGCGGCACCGAAGGCGCGCCGGCGGCGTTCTGGGGCGATCAGATACGCGGCGACGACGGCCTCGATCGCTTTCCGTTGCTGCGCCGCCGCGGCGAGGTGGCGCTGATCGCGCTGTCCACGGCGCTGCCGACCGGCCCGTTCCTGGCCACCGGCCGGCTCGGCGATCGGCAATTGGCGGGGCTTGCCGAGGCGCTGGTGCAAACGCGCGGGCTGTTCCGCATCGTGCTCATCCATCACCCGCCGCAAAGCCCGCTGCGGCGCCATCTGCGGCGGCTCGTCGATGCGGCGCAATTGCGCGCCGTGCTGGCCGTACACGGCGCCGAACTGCTGCTGCACGGCCACGACCACCGCCGCGCCGTGGTATGGCTGCAAGGCCCGCAAGCGACGGAAATACCGGCGGTCGGCGTGCCGTCGGCTTCCGCACGCGCCCCTCACGGCGGCGAGGACGCAGCCGGCTACAACATTTTTCGCATCGACGGCTCAAGCGGCGCGTGGCGCTGCGAATTCATTGCGCGACAACGCGGCGCCGACGGCGCGATCCGCGAGATCGGCCGGCGGACGCTGGCGCCTGCTCAATGAAAGTGGCTCACGATCAAGACACCGGCGGTGAACAGGCCCAACAGGCCGAGGAAGAAGCCGAACACGAAGGCGCCCACGGCGCGCCAGCGCCGGCGCCGCCGTTCGCGCTCGGCGACGCTGCGCGCCACGCGCTGGATGAATTCGGGATCCTCGTCGAGCGCCCGCTGCCGCTCGACGATGCGGCGCGCCACGTAGGTGGTGACGGCCTGCACGATGTCGCCGATCTCGGTCGATTCGGCGAGCACGTGGCGGCCGACGCGGGTGTCGTGCAGGAAGCGGTAGACGCGCTTGTCGCGCCCCATGGCGACGTGCGCCACGGCGTCGATCCACAGCCGCGGCGTCTCGCCGCGCGTCACGCCGCGGTCGAACAGATCGACGTCGGGCGGAATGTCGGCGAACAACGGATCGAGCGCCTCGTTCAACAGTTCGAGCCGCGCCCATTCGGCGTCACGCAGATCGACCACGACGCCGGTGCGCTCGGCCGCCTCGAGGCGCGCCTGATGCACCGCCTCGCGCAGCGGCGACAACTGCTCGCCTTCGGCCGCCGCCTCGGATTTACGCTTTCTGCCCCACATTGCGCGTTTTCCCCACTTGCGCCGAGATTACACCAATATGTGCGGCCGCAGAAAGCGCCCCGGATGGCGGTAACGCGGCCCCGCGGCGGCGGCAATGCTGCGTTTACGGCCGAAGTGGCGCCGCTGCCACGTCACGTCCTAAATGCAGCGCCCGCCATCGACCTCGACGATGTTGCCGGTGATGAACTCGGCATCGGCGGAGGCGAGGAACAACGCTGCGTTGGCGATGTCGTTGACTTGCGCCAGACGGCCCAGCGGAACGGTGGCGATGAATTTCTCGCGCATGCCCGGCGCCGGTCCCAGAAAGCTCGGCAATAGCGGCGTCTCGGTGGCGACCGGCGCGATGGCGCAGACCCGGATGCGGTCGCCGGCAAGCTCGCCGGCGAGCGCCTTGGTCAGCGTGTGCACCGCGCCCTTGGTGGCGCTGTAGGCGGCGACGCCCGGGCGCGGGCGCAAACCCGCGGTCGAGCCGATATTGATGATGACGCCGCCGCCCTGCTTGCGAAATTGCGGCACCACCGCCTGGCAGCACAGGAATACGCCCTTGACGTTGACCGCGAAGGTGCGGTCGTACTCGTCTTCGCTGATGTCGAGCATCGGCTTGTTGACGTGCGTGGTGCCGGCATTGTTGACCAGCACGTCGAGCCCGCCGAACGCGGCGAGCGTGTCCGCCACCATGGCCGCGACCTCGGCCTTGCACGCCACGTCGCAGCGCAGCGCGATCGCCTGGTTGCCGATGGCGCGCGCGGCTTCCTGCACCGCCGGCCCATCGATATCGGCGAGCGCGACCCACGCGCCTTCGCGTGCATAGGTCTCGGCAATGGCGCGGCCGATGCCGGAACCGGCGCCGGTCACCAGTGCGGTCTTGCCGTCAAGGCGCATGCGTTTGCTCCTCTCCCCAAATCGAAGCCATCAAACGGCTGTCACGTTCGGCATGATGATGCCGTATGGCCTGGCCCAGCCGAGGCCGTCCTCGGTGCGGCTGCGCGGACGATATTCGCAGCCGATCCAGCCGGCATAGCCGAGCCGGTCGAGGGCAGCGAAAATCTCCGCATAATTGACCTCGCCTTCGTCCGGCTCGCGGCGCGACGGCACGGCGGCGATCTGGACGTGGCCGACCAGCGGCAAATACGCTTCGAGGCGCCGGATCAGATCGCCGCCGACGATCTGCGCATGATAAAAATCGAGCTGGATGCGCAGGTTCGGCGCGCCGACCTTTTTGACGATGGCGGCGGCGTGCTCCAGGTGACTGAGGAAATAGCCCGGCCGGTCGCGCGGATTGATCGGCTCGATCAACAGCGTGACGTTGGCCGGCGCGGCGGCCATCGCCGCGCGTTCGAGATTTTTCAGAAACACGGTCTCGGCCGCTGGCCGCTGCTCGACGGTAACGCAGCCGGTCATGCAATGGATCGCGGTGCCGCCGATCGCCGTGACGTAATCGAGCGCCTGGCGGAACGCCGCGTCCCATTCGCGTTCGCGCCCGGGCCGCGCGCCGAGACCGAAATCGCCTTCGCGGCCCATGGGCGTGTTGACGCCGAGCTGGGTGAGCCGGTGCCGCTTGAGCTCCGCCTTCACGGCGGACGGCGCAAGCTCGTACGGAAACTGCAGCTCGACCGCGGAAAAGCCCGCCGCCGCCGCGGCGCTGAAGCGTTCGATCGGCGGCCGCTCGGTGAAGAGATAGCCGAGATTGGCGGCGAAGCGGGGCATCGGGTTTTCCGTGTGTCATGCCGAGGACGTTGAGTATGAGACCATCTTCATATCATTACCGGCCCGGCATGCGGATGCAGTTCGACCCGCTTGACATGCGGATAAGGCCGGCAGTTGGGGAGGAGCCCATTAATTTGCCCACTGGAAGCGTGGGCCGCTTTGTGGTTGACGCCTGCTGCGGGCCTTGGTTCGCTTAAAGTAGAAGACTGCGGAACGCAGCAACGGCCGGACGAGGACGCCTTTTCAGGGACGGCGCCATGAATGCGCAGCAACTCCTCCAGGAGATTGCGGACTATTGCCGGCAGACCGGGCTTGCCGAATCGACCTTCGGCCGCCGCGCCGTCAACGACGGCAAGCTCGCGGCGCGGCTGCGCAACGGTGGGCGCATCACCACCGACACGCTCGACCGCATCCACAATTTCATGGCGGCAAACCCGGCCTACGGCCAAGGCCGACCGACCATCATCGAACGGCCGCGCGAACCGCGCGCCGCCGCCGCCCCGCCGCCTGCCTTCGCCGCCGCAGCCGCGATGAGCGCGGCGGCGGCAAAATCCGGCGACCCGCAGCGCAATTTCCGTTTCTTCGACAACCGGCAAAAGTATCTGCTCTTCGTCAACACCTGCAGCGAGAAATGGGAGGTCGCGAGCCGCATCGCCGACGAGCTTGCCCATATTCATCCGCGGCCGCCGGCGGTGCGCGTGTTCGACGCCGGGGTCGGCGACGGCAGCGTGCTGGTGCGCGTGCTGCGCGCCATGCACGACCGCTTTGCGCACATGCCGTTCTACGCCGTCGGCAAGGAGATCAGCCTCGAAGACGTGCGGCTGACGCTGCAGAAAACGGCCGACCGCTTTTTCGAACATCCGGCGACGGTCCTGGTGCTCACCAATCTCGCCTACGCGGACGCGCCGTGGCTGCACGTGAAATCGCTCAATGCGGCGTCGAGCCTGGTCTGGCACGAGCTGCCGCTGATCGGCAATTCGGCGCACCGCTTCGAGCAGCAGATCATCGATCTGGAGTCATTCTTGGCGACCAATTGGAAGGCCGGCGTGAGCGCGCGCACCGGCAATCCGATCTACGAGCGGCCGGTCGTGCTCGTCATCTATCGCGACGACCACCGCTTTCTGCTCGATCCGATCATTCCCAAGCCCGGCGGCGCGCTCGCCGATTACGACCTCGTCATGGCCTCGCAGCCCTACCGCGCGCGCGCCTCGCTGGAGTTCAAGGCCAGCCGCGTGATCGGCCCGCTCGCCCGCGCGCTCGGCCCCGGCGGCCGGCTGATCGCCATCCATTCGCACGGCCACGATCCGGGCATGGAAATCATCCAGCGAGTCTGGCCCGACGACGACCCTTTCATCCACGACCGCCACCAGATTCTCAAGGCGGTCAAGCACGAGCTCGGCGCCGCCGGCCGCGATCTCAATTTCAACGCCTATGCGGACAATCGCTCGCTGTTCAAATACGTCATGCACACGCTGCCGAGCGAGATTTCCGATTCGATCGGCACCTCTACTCTGTTCGCCGCCTGGAACGCCGCGATCTACGTGGCGCAGGTCGAGGACGACCGCCTCGCCGACGTGGTCGCCGACGGCCGTTACCTCGACGCCACGCGCGCGGTCTTACGCGAGCGCGGCGGCCTGTGGTTCTTCGACGAGTCGTACGTGATCTCGAAGCGGCGGGGTTAACGCTCCCGCGACGATACGGCGAGTACTTCGGGCTCCTAGCAAAGCACGCTGAAAGTGACGCGCGCGAACCTGGCGGAAGGATTGCCGCCTGGAATGACGTGCCGGGACGTCTGATCAAGCGGAAATAATTCGCCGAACTCGTGGTCACTCGTCAGCACCACTTCCGTCAGCGGCGCGAACCTGAGCGCTCTGAATTCAGGAAGGGACTGCACAGCATTACCCACGCAAGATTCGCCCTTGTTCGCATACATCGCTCTTTCTACGGCTTGATTGAAAGCGTCCGGAGCATTGGTTTCGGCGACCTTGACACCGTAATTGCTGCCCTCCTTGTGCTCATACTCGTACACCTTACCACCCGTACCGCGCTCGACCGACGCGTAAAAGAGCCGTCTGCCGGTACCTACTGGCAGTGTTCGAACCTTCTCCACGATCGTTTCCGGGGTACCAAAAAATACATGCTGCTCTGCCTGCCAACCACTGGCGGCGCATGCCATTACCACTTCAGCCATGACTCCCTCCCATTGACCGAGGATTTGGACAAGCCTTGCGAGTTAAATGAATATCTACTTCCTTTAATTGTCAACCCGCGATACTGGTTGCACGATTTTGGTTGCGGGAAGGCGTTGCGCACGCACTCCTTAATCGCCAAATTCGTATGGCGCTTCGCATGTTCGAGGTTGTTTTATGCTGTTCGTCGTCCACGCGCTCGACAAGGAAAACATCCTGCCGACCCGCGCCAAGCATTACCGCGCGCACCGCATCCACCTCGACCGCGCCGAGGATCACGCCGTCGACGTGGTGACCGCCGGCACGCTGGTCGCCGACGACGGCGAAACGCCGGTCGGCAGCATCTTCGTCATCGACGCCGCCAACCGCGCCGCGGTCGATGTCTTTACGCGCAGCGACCCGTATCACCTCAACGGCGTCTGGGAGCGCGTGCAAATTCACCGCTACAACAAAAAACGCGGCACCCCAATCGCGGGCCGGCGGTGATTCGTTATCCTTCCCCGCGACAGCGGATAGGCGCTAACATAGCTGCGTTTCCCGGATGCGGTGCAGCGCGAAGCGGTGCACCGCTGATCCGGGACCGTCCCAGACTCCGCAACTTGTTACGATCCCGGGTCTGCAGCGCACCACTTCGCTGCGCTTCGTGCTGCGCTGCGCCCGGGAAACGCAGCTATGTTAGCGCCTATGCGCGACAGCGGGGAAACGGGACCGCGCTGCAACGGCAGCGCGGTGAAAGGGGCGCGGGCGTCGGCAAAATTCCTTCGTGCAAAAGTGAACATCGACTCCGGCGCCCCCTCCACCGCGCTTCGCGCGGTCCCTCTCCCCCGCTTCGCGTTGCTACGCGGGTGAGGATGTTACCTTCTCCCGCAACCCCATGCGCTCCAGGCGCCCGCACACCTCGTCGACGAAGTACGGCAGTTCGTCGATGTAGTTGACGAGCGAAATGGCGATGCCGGTGAGCCCGGCTTTGCTCAAGTCGGCGAGCTGCGCGGCGACGTGATCGGGATCGCCGACGATGGGCAGGCCGCCCATGCCTTGGGCGTATTGGCTGCGCTTCAAGACATATTCCTGCATCGGCACGGTCTGCGGCGAAATGTTTTTCAGCGCCAGAATGCCGTCGACCGCGCGCCAATCGGCATGCTCGACGATGCAATGATGGAAATACTCTTCCGCTTGCTTGCGCGTCGGCCGGCAGGTGACGACGCCGACCGTATAGCAGCCGATCCCGCGGCCTTGCGCGCGCGCCGCAGCCTGCGCGTTGCGCACTTTTTGCTGGGTGTCCTCCAGCGAGGTGCGCGAGGCCTGCAGAAAGAACGCATCGCAATTGCGCACCGCGAAGGCCTGGCCGCTGGCCGAAGCGCCGGCATTCATGATCAGCGGCCGCGTGCCGGTGCCGCCGAACGGCTTCGGCTTGCCGCGAATCCCTTTCATGTCGAGATAGCGGCCCTTGAAGTCGAAATCCTCGCGCTCCGACCAGATCAGCTTGATGACATCGATCCATTCCTGGGCGTAGTCGTAGCGGTCCGCGTGCTGGCGCTGCTCGACGCCGAACATGTCGAACTCGCCCTCGTTCCAGCCGACCACGATGTTGAGCCCGAAGCGGCCTTCGCCGACATGATCGGCGGTGACCATTTCCTTCGCCGCCACCACCGGGTTGAAGATCGGCGCGTGCATGGTGCCGAACACGGTGATGCGCTGCGTCGTCGCCAACAGCGCGGTCGCCCAGGTGATGGTCTCGAGCGTGGCGCCCTGGTAATCGGTGTCGCCGCCATAGCCCTTCCAGCGGCCGATCGGCAGCAGAAAGTCGATGCCGGATGCGTCGGCGAGCTGCGCCAAGCGCTTGTTGTCCGGCCAGTTGCCCGACCAGCGCTCCGGCACCAAGGTCACGGCGCGGCCCGACGAGCAATTAGGGCCGAACAGCCCGATCTGCAGCTTGTTGGCGCCGTGCATGGCGCGGCGCGCCTTGAGCGAAGCGTCGCGCGTTGCGATGACGGTTGCGGGAGCGTGCACAGGGTAGACCCTTGCGTATTCTGAATTCCCCTATTCATAGCACATCATTGCGAGGAGCGAAGCGACGGAGCAATCCAGCAACCGGCACCGCTGCGATATTCGCCTTCGCCGTATTTTGATTGAAGCGCTGTGTCCCGCGCGCAGCGCAGCACGCAGTGGTGCGCTGCAGACGCGGGACCTTTACAAGCGCCGCGTTTGGGATGATCCCGGATCAGCGGTGCACCGCCATAGCGCATCGAAGACGCGCATGAACGCGCTTATGGCGCTGCACCGCATCCGGAAAAAACCGCAAATGACCTCGATCGACCTCTTCTCCCCCTTCCGCCTCGGCGCGCTCGACTTGCCGAACCGCATCGTGATGGCGCCGATGACGCGCAATCGCGCCGGGGCCGGCAACGCGCCGACCGCGCTCAACGCCGCCTATTATGCGCAGCGCGCCGGCGCCGGACTGATCGTCAGTGAAGCGAGCCAGGTGTCGCCGCAGGGCCTCGGCTATCCGGGCACGCCCGGCATTCACAATGCCGAGCAGATCGCCGGCTGGAAGCTCGTCACCGACGCGGTGCACGCGGCCGGCGGGCGCATTTTTCTGCAGCTCTGGCACGTCGGCCGCATCTCGCATCCGTCGCTGCAGCCCGATGGCGCGCTGCCGGTGGCGCCATCGCCGATCGCGCCGGCCGGCCAGGCCTGGACGCTCGACGGCATGAAGCCGTACGTGACGCCGCGCGCGCTCGACACCGCGGAGCTTCCGGGCATCGTCGCGCAATTCCGCCGCGGCGCGGCCAACGCCAAGGCAGCGGGCTTCGACGGCGTCGAGGTGCACGCCGCCCACGGCTATCTGCTCGACCAGTTCTTGCGCGACCAGACCAACCGCCGCACCGACCGCTACGGCGGCAGCGCGGCAAATCGCGCGCGCCTGCTCGTCGAAGTGATGGAGGCGGTGGCCGGCGTTTGGGGCGGCGACCGCGTCGGCGTGCATCTGTCGCCGACCAACGTCGCGTTCAACGACATTGCCGACAGCGACCCGGAGCAAACGTTTGCCGTCGTGGTGCGCGCGCTCGACCGGCTCGACCTCTCTTATCTGCATCTGGTCGAGCCCGGCCCGAGCGAGCCGGTGCCCGCGTCGCCTTCGCCCGCGACCGGCGCAGCAAAAACGCCGCTCGACGCTGCGTTCTTCCGCCCGCTATGGCGCGGCGCGCTCGTCGCCAACAAGGGCTACGATCTTAACCGCGCCAACGCGGCGCTGCAGAGCGGCGCCGCCGACCTCGTCTCGTTCGCCACTTTGTTCATCGCCAATCCGGACCTGCCCGAGCGGCTGCGCCGCGGCGGGCCATTCGATGCGGCCGAGCGCAAGACGTATTATGGCGGCGGCGCGGCGGGCTATACCGATTATCTGCCGCTTCGCACGTCGCCCGACTGAATTTGCGCAGCCAGGGTAGCGTAACCCGGAATCGCGATCATGCCGGACTGCAGCCGATGTGCGGCGGCGGAACGCATTCCCGGCAAGGGCGGCGGCGATAGACTGGTGTTGCCGACGACGAACTGGCGGATCATTCAAATTCATCAAGAGCAGATCGTAATGGCGATCAATCGCTCAAGCCCCGGCAGCATAGCCGAAATAAAATTCGCAAGGTGATACGCTCACGCGCTCATCTTCTCCATCAGCGCGTCGGAAACCTCGAAATTGGCGTAGACGTTCTGCACGTCGTCGTGCTCGTTGAGGTTTTCGATGAGCTTCAGGAGCTTCTCGCCCTGCACATCGTCGACGGCGACGGTGTTTTGCGGCCGCCACACCAGAGCCGTCTTGCGCGGCTCGCCGAATTTTTGCTCCAGCGCCTTGGCGACGGCGCGGAAATGGTCGGGCTTGGCGTAGATGTCGTGGCTGCCGGCAGCAGAGACGACGTCGTCGGCGCCGGCCTCCAGCGCCGCCTCGAACATGGCGTCGGCGCTCGCCGTGCCGACATCGTATTCGATGACCCCGAGGTGGTCGAACATGAAAGCGACCGCGCCGGCCTCGGCCAGATGGCCGCCGCTCTTGGTGAACGTGGCGCGCACTTCGCCGGCGGCGCGGGTGCGGTTGTCGGTGAGCACTTCGACGATCAGCGCGACGCCGCCCGGCCCGTAGCCCTCGTATCGGATTTCCTCGTAGTTTTCGGCGTCGCCGCCGGCGGCCTTCTTGATGGCGCGCTCGATATTGTCCTTCGGCATGTTTTCCTCCCGCGCGGCAAGCATCGCGGCGCGCAGCCGCGGATTCATCGTCGGGTCGGGCAGGCCGAGCTTGGCCGAGACCGTGATCTCGCGGGCAAGCTTGCCGAACAATTTGGATTTCGCCGCATCCTGCCGCCCCTTGCGGTGCATGATGTTCTTGAACTGCGAATGTCCGGCCATGGCATGTTCTCTGTTTCGTCACTGCGAGGAGCGAGGCGACGA
>JASHQS010000232.1 GCA_030038995.1 Xanthobacteraceae bacterium | reverse complement strand
ATGCGCGGCGCCGCCGGCGTGGCGCGGTCGACGCGCAGGTCGCGTTGCAGAATTTCCGCCGCCGCAAAAGCGACGTCGGCGACGCCGGCGCCGAACAGGCCGGCGGTGTCGAGATGCCAGGCCACGTCCTTGACACCGACCAGCGGGATCAGCCGGTACGACGGCTTGTAGCCGGCGACGCCGCAGAACGCGGCGGGGCGGATCACCGAGCCGGCGGTCTGCGTGCCGAAGGCGAGCGGCACCATGCCGGCGGCGACCGCGGCGGCCGAGCCGGACGACGAGCCGCCCGGCGTGTGGGCAAGGTTGTGCGGATTGCGCGTGCCGGCCGGCACCATCGAGGCCATCTCGGTGGTCACGGTCTTGCCGATCACCACTCCGCCGGCGCGCCGCGTCAGCGCCACCGCGGCGGCATCGGCGCGCGGACGATAGCCGGCATAGATCGGCGAGCCGTACTGGGTCGGCAGGTCGGCGGTTGAGAAAATGTCCTTGAACGCCACCGGCAGGCCGGCGAGTGGCGTTGCGGCAAGCCGCGGCTCCTCGGCGCGTTTTTTCGCTGCATCGAAATCGAGCGCCACGAACGCGCCGATCTCTTTCTCGCGCGCGTCGATCGCCTCGGCGCACAGTTCGACGGCGCCGCGCGGCGACAGCGCGCCGGCTTCGATGCGGCGGACAAGATCGAGCGCTGAAAGCATTGATCCCCCCGATCCGTGATCCTGAAACAGATCCTGACGTCATTCCGGGGCCGAGCGAAGCGAGGAGCCCGGAATCCATAATCCCAGCGCAGAGGGGTTATGGATTCCGGACTCGCCGCTTCGCGGCGATCCGGAATGACGAGTGGAACGAGATTCACTCTCACTCCTGATCCGCATAGTTAACGCGATCCGGCGCCGCGCGCGAGCCAAGCGTTGAAGAGTCCTTAACGGAAATGCCGGCATTCTCGTCTTCATGTCGCGTGGCGTCCACAGGTATCTCGTAGGCTCCGCCGTGCTCGCCGCGTTGGCCGCCGTCGCCGGCTGCGGTCACTACATGTTCGCCGAGCGCGAGCCTTGGCGGCACGACGCCGAAGTCGCGTGCCTCAATTCCGGCGCGGTGCCGGACTCGCCCGGCCGGGTGCGCATCTCGGCGATCAGCGGGCCCGGCATCTGCGGCATGGATTATCCGATCAAAGTCACCGAGCTCGGCGAGAGCGGGCCGCTCGGCTACACCGACGAACCGTTGCTGCCGCCAAGCCCGATTCCCGACGCGGGTATGCCGCCGCAATTGTCGACCATCCAGTCCAACCCGCTGCCGCCGCCGCAAGCGGAAGCGCCATATCCGCCGTCGAGCCAGCAGCCTTACGGCGCGGCGCCTGCTTATGGACGGCCGCAATACGGCGCGCCGCCATATGGCGCGCAACCCTATGGCTCACAGCCTTATGACGGAGCGCAAGCGCCGGCGCCCTACCCCCCGCCGCCGCAATCGAACGCGGCGCCCTATGGTCAGCCGCAATATGGCGCGGCGCAATACGGTGCCTACGGCGGACCGCCGCCGGCCGCGCCACAAGACGGCGCGCCCATGTCGCTGTCGCCGCCCAGTCTGCCGCCCGACGAGACCGAAGTCGAGCAAGGCGAACCGACGCAGCCATACTCCGGCTCACCCAATTACACTCAGCCGCCGCGTTACGGCGCACCGAATTACGGCGTGCCCAATTACGCATCGCCCAATTACGCGGCGCCCAATGCGCTGCCGCCGGCGCAAGCGCCGGCCGCCAACGCGCCCATTCCGCCGCTCGGCCCGCCGGCGATGACGACGGCGTCAGCCGGGCCGGTCGCGGTACGGCCGGCGGCGACGCTCGCCTGCCCGATCGTCGCCGAGCTCGACAAATGGATCAGCGAGGCGGTGCAGCCCGCGGCGCTGAAATGGTTTCGTCAGCCGGTGGTCGAGATCAAGCAAATCTCGTCCTATTCGTGCCGCGGCATGAACGGCAATCCGAACGCGCACATCTCCGAGCACGCCTTCGGCAACGCGCTCGACATCGCCGAATTCGATCTCGCCGACGGCCACAGGATCAGCGTGCAATACGGCTGGCACGGCTCGCCCGAGGAGCAGGGTTTTTTGCGCGACGTGCAGGGCGCGGCGTGCAGCGATTTCACCACCGTGCTCGCTCCCGGCGCCAACGTCTACCACTACAATCATATTCACGTCGATCTGATGCGCCGCGCGCACCGGCGTTTCATCTGCGAGCCGAGCGCGATGCCGGGCGAAGTCGCCGCCGCCCGCGCCCGCTACGCCGCCCACGGCGAGCCGCGCTACACCGGCTCGCTCGGCAAGAAGAACGCGCCGCATCCGCTCGGCTATGTGGGCGACGACGATCACCTGCCGCTCGCCGTGCCGGGGGAGGATTAGCCCCATCGTCATTCCGGGGCGCCGCGCAGCGGCGAGCCCGGAATCCATAATCCCTGTGCTGCCAAATAGCGGCGGCGGTCTTCGCGCATCCTCACTGTTCGTGGTTATGGATTCCGGGCTCGCGGGCTTCGCCCGCGCCCCGGAATGACGAGTTCAACCCTGCGCCATGCGCAGCACTGGCTTGATGGCGATGCCGGCGGCGGAGTCTTCGGCCGCGCGTTCGATGTCGGAAAAATCGTAGAACGTAATCATCTTCTCGATCGGAAATTTTTTCGCCATGATCAGATCGACCAGTTCGGGGATGAAGCGTTGCGGCACGCTGTCGCCCTGGACGACGCCGCGCAGCACGCGGCCCTGCTGGACGAACGGCATTTCCAGCGCCACCTCGGTGCCCTTGCGGGCGCTGCCGAGCAGCACGCAGGTCGCGGCCGGCATCAAACACTCTACCGCCCCGCGCAGGACTGATGGCACCGCGGACGTATCCACCGCATGGCGCACGCCGCCGCCGGCGATCTTGCGAATGTCGGCCACGAGGTCGGCGCTGCCGTTGTAATTGATCGTATGGGTGGCGCCGAGATCGCGCGCCAGCGTAAGCCGATGGTCGTGAATATCGACGGCGATAAGCAGGTCGCAGCCGGCGATCTTCGCCGCCATCAGCGCCGCGAGCCCGACCGCGCCGACGCCGAATACCGCAAAACTGTCGCCCGGCGCGGGTTTTAAGACATTGAGCACGGCGCCGGCGCCGGTCTGGCCGCCGCAGGCGAGCGGACCGAGCTGTTCGAGCGGCGCGTCAGTGCGCACCTTGACGGCGTAGCGCGCTTGGGTGAGCGCAAACGTGGCGAACGACGATTGCTGAAAGAATGCGCTGTAGAGCGGCGCGCCATTTTTCGCCAGCAGCGTCGAGCCGTCGGCGCGCGTGCCGGCCGATTTCAGGCTGCGGCCGTGGAGGCAATAATTCGGCATCTGCCGCGCGCAATTGGCGCAAGCGCCGCACCACGGATACGACATGACGACGTGGTCGCCGGCTTTGAGCGACTGCACCGCGCCGCCCACCGCGTGAACCACGCCGGCGCCCTCGTGGCCGTACACCGCCGGATACGGACTCTCGTAATAGCCGTCGCGGGCATGCAGATCGGTCTGGCACAACCCGCTTGCCACGACGCGCACGATCACCTCGTCGGCGCGCGGCTCGCAAAGCTCCACCGGCTCGATGACGAACGAGCCGGATCTTTCGTGGACGATGGCGGCTTGGATCTGCATACGGTGTCTCGCACCTTCTTAAAACCAGCCTTACATTGATCCGCATGACGCCGTCGATCGCAACGGCGGCAAAAAGCAAGCGTAGCCCGGGATTGAGCGGCAGCGAAATCCGGGATCAGCCTTTCCGCCGATCGGTCCCCCGGCTTTCGCTGCCGCTCAAGCCGGGCTACTTGTTCGCCGCCATGTGCGCCAGCACTGCTGCGGTCGGCCAGCAGTCGAGCTTGAGCCCGTTGCGCTTCTGATACTCGCCGAGCGCGGCGCGGGTGAGCATGCCGGCCTTGCCGTCGATCTTGTCGTGATAATAGCCGCGCGCGGTGAGGATGCGCTGCATGCGCTCAAGATCGGCGGTCGGCAACTGCGCCACCTTGCCCCACGGCGTCTCAAACGGCCGCGGATCGCGCATGCGGTCGGCGAGATGGCCGACGAACAGCACGTAGAGGTCGGAATAATTGTACTGCTTGAGCGCGAAGTAATTTTGCGTGGCGAGGAACGACGGGCCGTAAAGCCCGGCCGGCTGAACGAGCGATGCGGTCTCGGCGCGCTCTGCGGCGGAGATTTTGCGGCCGTAGGCCGGCACAAAGCCGCGCTTGAGCCACTCGCCGATCGGCCGCGTCACCTGCGGCACGCCGATCGAGCAGTCGACGTCAGCCGGCGGGCGCACCTCGTAGGCCCAGCGCACCCCGCGCTGCCAGCCTTCGCCGACCAATTGCTTGGCGGCGGAGGCCAGCGCGTCCGGCACCGAATTCCAGATGTCGGCGCTGCCGTCGCCGTCGAAGTCGACGGCGTATTTGAGATAGTCGGACGGCAGAAACTGCGTCAGCCCCATGGCGCCGGCCCACGAGCTTTTCATGTCGGCGAGCCGCACCTTGCCCGCATCGACCATTTTCAGCGCCGCCAAGAACTCGTCGCGGAATTTGTCCTTGCGCTTGCCGAGATAGGCCTGCGTCGCCAGCACGCGAATGGCGCTGCGGCTGTCGCGGGCGCGCCCGTAATCGGTTTCGCGGCCGAAGATCGCGAGCACGATGGTCGGATCGACGCCGAACTCGCGCTCGATGGCGTCAAGCGTCGGCCGATACTGGTCGTAGAGCTTTTTGCCCTTGGCGGCGAGCCTGGCGATCACTGGCTCTTTGAGATAATCCGCCGGCGTCTGCACGAATTCGGCCTGCCGCTCCGGCAGCGGCGGGCGGCCGGGCACGACCAGATCCGGCAGCGACAGATCGGGCTCGAGCCCGCGCGTCGCCGCGTCGAACGTAGCACGCGAAATTCCCAGCGCCTGCGCCTGCGGCCACAACGACTGCAGGAAGGCGGCGAAGGCAGGATCGGCCCACGCTGGCGCGATCGAACAAATAAACAAAAGGCAAACCGCAGCGATCAAATATCGTGGCGCAAACCTCGGAGCGTGCCGCTCGCGCGTGCACACTCCCTCTCCCCGGAGGGGAGAGGGTTGGGATAAGGGGGTTCGGAAGTACGAGAAAATTCTGCAGCGTCCGAACCCCCTCACCCTCGCTCGCTGTGCTCGCTCGACCTCTCCCCTCCGGGGAGAGGTGAGAAGGCACGGCTTGGCGTCACGAGTGCGCGCGTTCACGCTGTTCATGCCGTGCATCACCGCACCGCGACGATGAACAGGCGCGGAAATTTCAGCAAAACTTTACCGTCGCTGCGCGGCTTGTAGGCGCCGGCGATCTTCTTCCCATAAGCGGCGAGGAATTTTTCGCGCGCAACGGTATCGAGTGGGGAGAGGAACGGCTGCAGCGACGAGCCCTTGAACCACTCCACGATCGCGGCCGGCGAGGCCATGACGTGGTTATAGATGCTGTGCCAGATGTCGATGTGCGAGGCGACCGGCTTGAGCAGGTCGTAGTACGCTTCGACGCTCGGCAGGTCGGGGCGCGGCGCCGCTTTGATCTCCGGATGATCGGCCCACGGACCGCTGCGCCCGACCTCGCCTTGGAAGACGAGCCCCGGCTCGCGCGTGTTGTCGGGCATCTGCACCGCCAGCACGCCGCCCGGCGCCAATGCCGCTAAGAGCCGGCGCAGCACGGTCGTATGATCCGGCAGCCATTGCATCACTGCGTTGGAGAACAACAGATCGGTGCCCGGCGCGGGCGACCAAGTGGCGATGTCGGCCTCGATGAAGGAATGCTTGGGCAGCCGCTCGCGCGCCTTGCGCAGCATGGCGGGCGAGGAATCGAGCCCAATCACCTCGGACTGCGGATAGCGCGCCACCAGAAGCTCGGTCGAGTTGCCCGGCCCGCAGCCGAGGTCGACCACGCGCCGCGGCCGCTCGAGCGGCACCTGCGCCAACAGATCGCGCGGCGGCCGGGTGCGTTCGTCTTCGAACTTGAGGTATTGCCGTGCGCTCCAGTCTTCCATCGCGGGGGCTTTCGACGTTTCGATTCGCGTTTTCCATACTTGTAGCGTGGCGCAAATGTAAGCGAAATCCAACGCAGGCTGACAATATCTCTCGCGTTTCCCGGGCGCAGCGCAGCACGAAGTGGTGCGCTGCAGACCCGGGATCGTTACAGACTCCGCGTGTGTAAAGATCCCGGATCAGCGGTGCACCGCCATAGCGCGTCGAAGACGCGCGTAAACGCGCTTATGGCGCTGCACCGCATCCGGGAAACGAGCGCTCAAGCCGGCGCAACTGGCTCGGCCGCGGCACTCTCGCCCGTCTCCGCGTGGCGATGGTGATCGGCGGCGAACAACAGATACACCGCCGGCACCACGAACAGCGTGAACAGCGTACCGATCGCCAGGCCGGAGGCGATGACCACGCCCATCTGGAAGCGCGACACCGCGCCGGCGCCGGACGCGGTGATCAGCGGCGCCACGCCGAGCACCATGGCGGCGGTGGTCATCAGGATCGGGCGCAGCCGGATCGCGGCGGCCTCCTCGATGGCGGCGCGCTTGCTGCGGCCGGCGATCTGCAGTTGGTTGGCGAATTGCACGATCAGGATGCCGTGCTTGCTGATCAGCCCCATCAGCGTCACCAGCCCGACCTCGGTATAGATGTTGAGCGACATGCCGCCGAAGCCGAGGCTGACGAAGACAAGCGCGCCGGCGATCGACATCGGCACCGAGACCAGAATGATGACCGGGTCGCGGAAGCTTTCGAACAGCGCGGCGAGCGCCAGGAAGATGATGATCAGCGCGAAGCCGAAGGTGGTGACAAAGCCGCTCGTCTCCTGAATGTATTGCCGGCTCAAGCCGCCGTAATCGACCGAGTAGCCTTGCGGCAACGTGCGTTTGGCCAGGTTCTGCAGAAAAGCGAGCGCGTCGCCCTGCGCCACGCCCGGCATCTCGACGCCCTGTATGGTGGCGCTGTTGAGCTGCTGAAAATGGTTCAGCGATTCCGGCACCGTCCGGGTCGAGATACTGGCGACCGTCGACAGCGGCACCACCGAGCCGTCGCTGGTGCGGATGTAATAGTTCAGCAATTGCTGCGGGTTGAGCCGGTAGCGCTGCTGCACCTGCGGGATCACCTTGTAGGAGCGGCCGCTGATGCTGAAGTAATTGACATAGCCGCCGCCGAGCATCGACGACAGCGCGCCGCCGATGTCGCTCATGCGCAAGCCCAGCTGCGCCGTCTTGTCGCGATCGATGATGATATCGGACTGCGGGTCGTCGATCTTCAGATCGCAGTCGAGGAAGATGAACATGCCGCTCGCCAGCGCCTGCTGCAGGAATTGCTGGGCGATGGTGTTGAGCCGCTCGAACGGGTCGGTGGTGACGAGGACGAACTGCACCGGCAGTCCGATGCTGCCGGGCAGCGCCGGCGGCTGAAACGCGGCGATGCGCACGCCGGCGACCTTGTTGAGTTGGCCCTGCAGTACCGGCTGTATGACGTTGGTGGTCTTGGCGCGCTGATCCCACGGCTTGAACACCATGCCGGCGATCGATTGGGCGGGGCTGTCGAGCTGGAACACGTGCTCGGTTTCCGGATGCGAGGCGAAAATCTGATAGACCTGATGCGAATAGAGCTGGCGCTGCTGCAAAGTGGCATTCGGCGCCGCGATCGACTGGGTGATGATGACGCCCTCGTCCTCCTGCGGCGCCAGCTCGGTCTTGGCGCTGGTCCACAGGAAATAGATGCTGCCGAGCACGATCGCGGCGAACACCAACGTCACCGGCAGGGTATTGAGGCTGCCGTGCAGCCGCCGCTCGTAGCCGCTGCGCACGCGCGCGAAGCTGCGGTCGATGAAGCGCGTGAGCCGCGCCTCGAAACCGCGACCCTGGTGCTGCGGCACTTTGAGCAGCCGCGAGCACAGCATCGGCGACAGCGTCAGCGCCACGATGCCGGACACCGTGACGGCGCCGACCAGCGCGAAGGCGAATTCGGCGAACAGCGCGCCGGTGAGCCCGCTCTGAAAGCCGATCGGCACATAGACCGCGGCCAGCACCACGGTCATGGCGATGATCGGCCCGCCGAGCTCGCGCGCCGCGATCAGGGCGGCATCGAGCGAACTGCGCCCCTCCTCCAGATGGCGGTTGACGTTCTCGACCACGATGATGGCGTCGTCGACGACCAATCCGATGGCGAGCACCAGCGCCAAGAGCGTCAGCAGGTTGATCGAATAGCCGAGCGCCAACAGGATGATGAAGGTGCCGATCAGCGACAGCGGGATGGCAACGACCGGGATCACCGAGGAGCGCAGCGAGCCGAGGAACAAGAACACCACGGCGGTGACGATCAACAGCGCCTCGACCAGGCTGCGGATCACCTCGTTGATCGCGCTGTTCACGAATTCGGTGGAGTCGTAGATGATCTGGCCGTTGAGCCCGTGCGGCAGCAGCGCCTGGATTTCGGGAAACACCTTGTGCACGCCGGCGATGGCGTCGAGCAGGTTGGCGCTCGGCGCGACCTGGATGCCGATATAGACCGCGCGCTTGCCGTCGAAGCCGACCTCGGATTCGTAATCCTCGGCGCCGAGATCGACGGTGGCGACGTCCTTCAATCGCACCACCGCGCCGCCCGACTGCCGCAGCACCAGATTGCGGAATTGCTCGGCCGAATGCAGGCTGGTCGAAGCGGTCAGATTGACCTGCACCATCTGGCCCTTGGTGTTGCCGATGCCGGAAATATAGTCGTTGTTGCTCAGCGCCTGGCTGACATCGGCGGCGGTGAGCCCGAACGCGGCGAGCTTTTGCGGATCGAGCCAGGCGCGCAGCGCGAAGACTTTTTGCCCGAGCAGTTCCGCGGTCTGCACGCCGGGCACCGCCTGCAGCTTCGGCTGCACCACGCGCACCAGGTAATCGGTGATCTGATTGGGCGCCAAGGTCGCGCTGTTGAAGCCGATATACATGGCGTCGATGACCTGGCCGATCTTGACGGTCAGTGTCGGCTGCAAGGTGCCGGGCGGCAGCTGGTTGACCACCGAATTGACCTTGGTGTTGATCTCGGTCAGCGCCTTGTCGGCGTCGTAGTTCAGCCGCAGGAAGACGGTGATCGTGCTGGTGCCGCTCTGGCTGGTCGACGTCATGTAGTCGATGCCGTTGGCTTGGGCGATGGCGTTCTCCAACGGCGTGGTGATGAAGCCGGCAACGACGTCGGGATCGGCGCCGTAATAGATGGTGGTGACGGTGACCACCGCGTTCTCGGTGCGCGGATATTGCAGGATCGGCAGCACCGCGTAGGCGCGCAGCCCCAGCACCAGGATCAACAGACTGACGACCGAAGCCAGCACCGGCCGGCGGATGAAGATGTCGGTGAACTTCATCGCTGCGGCTCGCTACCGAGGAACTGAGACTTGTTTCCCGGATGCGGTGCAGCGCGAAGCGGTGCACCGCATCCGGGATCGTTCCAAACTTGGCGTTCGTGACGATCCCGGGTCTGCAGCGCACCACTGCGCTGCGCTGCGTGCTGCGCTGCGCCCAGGAAACGCAGCAAACTCAAACCTCTCCGCGCTGTCGATGGCTTGCATCTGATTCCGCCTATCGATCCAGCGGCACTACCGGCGCGGCGTCGGCTGTCGGCGAAATGGAATTGTCGATCAGCACCGGCGAGCCGTTGTGCAGCTTGATCTGGCCGGCCGTCACGATCGTCTCGCCCTCGCTGACGCCCTTGAGCACGGCGACCTGATCGCCGCGCGTCGGACCGGTGGTGACGAACGTTTGCCGGGCGACCCGCTGCGGCTTGCCGGCGGCCGGCGCGGCTTTGTCCTCGACGACGTATACCGTGTCGCCGTACGGGTTATAGGTGATCGCGGTCTGCGGCAGCGTGATGTAGTTTTGCGGCGCGCCGGTGTTGATGGCGACGGTCGCGTACATGCCCGGCAACAATTTATGATCGGGGTTCTTCAAGGTGGCGCGAACCTGAACGTTGCGGGTATTGGTGTCGATCTTGGGATTGATGGCGGAAATCTCGCCGGCAAAGGTTTGCTCCTTGAAGGCGTCGACCCGGACGGTGACCGATTGCCCAAGCCGTATCTGGTCGATCGCCTGCTGCGGCAGGAAAAAGTCCAGATAGATCGGATCGAGCGCCTGCAAGGTTACGATCGTGGTGCCGGCGCCGAGATACTGGCCGAGATCGACGGCGCGGATGCCGAGATGGCCGGCAAACGGCGCGCGCAGCGTCTTCTTGTCGAGGATGGCCTGCTGCTGGGCGACCTGCGCCCGTGCGTTCTTCAGGTTGGCGGCGTCGGTGTCGAGCGTCGCCTGGCTGACCGCCTGGATCTTGAACTGCTTGAGATCGCGCTGGTAGGTGAGCTCGGAGAGATCCGCGGTCGCCTGCAGAGAGACGAGCTTGGCCGCATCGTCGTCGGAGCGCAGCTTCAACAGCACCGCGCCTTCCTTGACGTCGTCGCCGGAACTGAACGAGATCGCGTCGACCACGCCGGCCACTTCGAGCGACAGGTCGGCGCCCTTGACCGCGCGCAAGCTGCCGACCGACTCGAGCGTCGGCTGCCAGCGCGAGTAGCGCGCGGTCGTCGCCGAAACGGTCTGCGGCGGCGCGCGCATCGTGCTCATGAACTTTTTGATCATGGCGGCCTTGAACGCCTGAAAGCCGAAAATCCCGCCGAACACGACCACGACCGCGATCAGCATGATCACCATGCGTCTGGTCATTGCTTGAGCTCCGTCGGCAGGCCGTGCGCGCCCTCGACCAGATCGGTGGTGGTGAGCGCGCCGGGCGCCTCGGGGCTGAGCGGGTTGGCGAGCACGTCGACGCGGTTCCACCAGCCGCCGCCGAGCGCCTGGAACAAAGCGGCGGTGTCGGCGAAGCGCGCGGCTTGCGCCTGCACCACGGCGAGCCGCGCCTGGGCGTAGCTGCGTTGCGAATTAAGCAGCGTCACGTAGGCGATGGCGCCGAGCCGATATTGGCCGCGGGCGAGATCGAGCGTGTCGGAGGCGGCGCGCAGCGCCGCGGTCTGTGCTTTCAAAGTGGCGGCATCAAGCTGCAGCGCGCGCAGCGCGTCGGCGACGTTCTGGAAGGCGGTGAGCACGGTGTTGCGATACTGCGCCTCGGCCATGTCGTAGGCGGCGCGGGCGGCGCGCTCCTGGTGCAACAGGGTGAAGCCGTGGAAGATCGGCTGGGTGCCGCTTGCGGCCGCGCTCCAGATGATCGTGCCCGGCGTGAACAGCGTCGCCGTGGTCAGCGCCGCGCTGCCATAGTCGGCGGTGAGGTTGAATTGCGGCAATCGCGCGGCGACCGCGACGCCGATCTGAGCGCTGGCCTGATGCAGCTGCGCCTCGGCGGAGCGCACGTCCGGGCGCTGCTGCACGAGCTGCGACGGCAGGCTGAGCGGCAGATTCTTCGGCAACCGCAGCGACGCCAAGGTGACGCGCTCGCGCAGCCGGGTGTCGGGAAAGCGGCCGATCAGCGCCAACAATACGTGCTGCTGCTGCTCGAGCTGCTTTTGCAGCGGTGGCAAGGTGGCTTGCGTCGTCGCCACCTCGGACTCCTGGGTCAGCACGTCGGTGCGCGTCGCGGCGCCGACGTTGAACTGCTGGCGCACGACGTTGAGCTGATCGGTCTCGGTATTGATAATGTCGTGCGTCGCGGCGATCTGGCCGCGCAGCGAGGCTTCCTGCACCAGAGCGGTGACGACGTTCGAGGTCAGCGTCAGATAGGTCGCCTCGAGCTGGAAGCGCTGGTACGCGGCGGTCGCTGCCGTGGCCTCGATCTGCCGGCGCTGGCCGCCGAACACGTCGGGCACGTAGGACACGTTCACGGTGGCCTGAAACAGATTGAAGATCGCGGGCGAGCCGGTCTCGCCGAGTTCGGCCGGAGAAAACTGCTCGCGCGTCGCCGATGCATTGGCATCGACGCTTGGGAGCAGCTTGCCGGTCTGGGCGTAGAGATTTTCCTTGGCTTGCCAGAGCGCGGCTTGCGCCGCCTGCAGGCTCGGATTGGCTTTGAGTGCGTCGGCGATCAAACCGTCGAGCTCCTTGTTGTGAAATACCGTCCACCACTCGCCCGGAATGTCGCGGCCGAGCGCAAAGGTTTGCGCCGCGCCGCCGGCGCCGCCGCCGGCTGCGGTCGCCGCCGGATGCGGCTCCGGCGTGTAGCCGCTCACCGCGGGCGGCGCCGGCACCTTGAAGTCGGGACCGACCGCGCAGGCTGACAGCAGCAGAACCGCAGCGATTGCCGAAATGGCCGGCACGGACGGCACGGACGGCGCGCGCCCGCGCCATGCCGCGTCGGCCCGCGGCACCCCCGCAGCGCCGCAACGCCATCTCGACTGCAGTTGACCCACTGACGCTCCCTCAAGCGGACAGACTTATTATTTACTATCCGGTCAGTCAATAACTTGACTTTTTCCTCCATCGCGGCCTAGCTGGCCGGATGGCAGACGTGCTCGATCCGCGTCCGGACGTGCGGCGGCGCCGCAAAGCCGAGCGGCCGCAGGAAATCCTCGACGCCGCGTTCCACGAATTCTCCCGCAACGGCTACGCCACCACGACGCTCGAGCGCATCGCCGAACGCGCCGGCGTCACCAAGGGTACGATCTACGTCTATTTCGACAGCAAGGAACACCTGTTCATCTCGATGGTGCGCGAGTTCACCAAGGCGGCGCGCGACACCGTGCAGCAGATGTTCGAATCTCACGACGGCTCGACCGCCGATCTTTTGCGCGCGCAATTCGCTTTCATCTATCAGCACCTCGTCGAGGACCGCCGCCGGCGCGAAGTGCTGCGCATGCTGATCGCGGAGGCGCCGCGCTTTCCCGAGCTCGCCGACCGCTATCATCAGGAAATTCTGCGCCCCTGCCTCGACATGCTGCGGCAGGCGATCCGGCGCGGCGTCGACCGCGGCGAGATCCGCGCGTCCGCGATCGTCGATTCGCCGCAGGTCGTGATCGCGCCGATCGCGCTGGTCGATCTCTGGCTGATGCTGTTCGACGAGCGCCAGCCGCTCGACGTGAAAGCTTACTTCGACGCCCACCTCGAGCTGGTGCTCAACGGCCTATTGGCGAAGTAGCCCGGCTTGAGCGCAGCGAAAGCCGGGGTCTGGTTGCGGCATTCCAGACCGCCCCGGATTGCGCTTCGCGCAATCCGGGGCTACGTGTTATTCTGGCTCATTCGTTGATTGTTATGACCTAATGGCAGATTCGGGAGCGACCTCATGCACGACATCGTCATTCGCGGCGGCACCATCGTCGATGGAACCGGCAAGGCGCCATTCGCCGGCGACGTGGCGATTGCCGGCGGCCGTATCGCCGGCGTCGGCGGCAAGGCGGCGCCCGGCAAGCGCGAGATCGACGCCGCCGGCCTTCTGGTCACGCCCGGCTGGGTCGACGTGCACACCCATTACGACGGCCAGGCAATGTGGGACCCGCTGATCACGCCGTCGTCCTGGCACGGCGTCACCACCGTGATGTTCGGCAATTGCGGCGTCGGCTTTGCGCCGGTGAAGAAGGAGCATCGCGGCGCGCTGATGGATCTGATGGAGGGCGTCGAGGAGATTCCCAACCCGGTGCTGTCCGCCGGCCTCTCCTGGGACTGGGAGAGCTTTCCGCAGTTCATGGACGCGCTGGAACGCCGCCCGCGCGCCATCGACATTTGCGCGCAGGCCGCGCACCTGCCGACCCGCGTCTATGTGATGGGCGACCGCGCCGTGCGCCGCGAGCCGGCGACGGCCGACGACATCGTCGAGATGCGCCGGCTCACCGTCGAGGCACTGCGCGCCGGCGCGTTCGGCTTCACCACCTCACGCACCGATTCGCACAAGACGCCGGACGGCGAACTGGTGGCCTCGCGCGACGCCGACGATCATGAGCTGCTCGGCATCGGCGCGGCGCTCGGCATCACCGGCAGCGGCGCGTTCGGCATGAACAGCGATTTCGACGACGAGGAATTCGAGCTGCGCTGGATGCGCAAGCAGGCGCGCGAAACCGGCCGCCCGGTTTGGTTCCTGCTCACCGACCGCTATACCGATCCGCAGCGCTGGCGCCGGCTGATCAAGGCGGTGCACGAGGCGCGCGCCGAAGGCTTGCCGATCACCGCGCAGATGGCGGGACGGCCGATCGGCGTGATGATGGGCATCGGCACCGCGCTCAATCCGTTCACGGTGCGGCCGACCTACAAGAAGCTCGAAAGCCTGCCGATCGAGGAACAGCGCCGCCGCCTGCGCGACCCGCAGGTGCGGGCGCAGATTCTGGCCGAGACGCCATCGGAAGCAGAAATCGCCAAGCTTGCGCAATTCCGCCAGGAGGTCGCCAAGGCGTTCGACAGATTCTTCACCATGGGCAACCCGCCGGACTACGAGCCCGGCCCGGAAAAGTCGGTGGCGGTCATTGCGGCGCGCGAACGCCGCGCGCCTGAGGAAGTGGCCTACGACTATATCCTCGAGGACGGCCAATATCTCTATTACCCGGTGGTCAATTACGTCACCGGCGACCACGCGCCGATTCTTGAAATGCTCAACGATCCGGCCTGCCTGCTCGGCCTCTCCGACGGCGGCGCGCACTGCACCTCGATCGTCGATTCCGGGGTGCCGACCTTCATGCTGACGCATTGGAGCCGCGACCGCGCGCGGGGCCCGAAGCTGCCGGTCGAGGCGCTGGTCAAGCGGCAGACCAGCGAGACCGCGGATTTCTTCGGGCTCGCCGACCGCGGCCGCCTTGCGCCTGGCCTGCGCGCCGACGTCAACCTGATCGATTATGCGCGCCTGAAGGTGCAAAAGCCGGAACTCGTCCACGACATGCCGGCCGGCGGCCGCCGCTTCGTGCAGAAGGTCGACGGCTACGAAGCGACCTTCGTGGCCGGCACGCAAATCTACGCGCGCGGCGAGCACACCGGCGCGCTGCCCGGCCGCCTGGTTCGCGCCGGCCGCAACGAGCAGATGCTGCACGCGGCGGAGTAATAACGTAGCCCGGGTGAGCGAAGCGACACCCGGGACAGCCGTGTAGCTTCACCACCGTCCCGGATGTCGCTTCGCTCATCCGGGCTACGGGTCGTCGCGAACCCCGCACACCGATTGCGCGTTGACTCCACGGACGATTGTTTCGCGGAGATAACGGCCATGCAGGTGGCGCTCGAGCTTGCCTTCCACAACGTCGAGCATGCGCAATGGGCCGACGATGACATCCGCGCCCGCGTCGCCGAGCTGGAAACGCTGTACGGCCGGCTGACCTCGTGCCGCGTCCGCGTCGAGCAGCGTGCCGG
>JASHQS010000231.1 GCA_030038995.1 Xanthobacteraceae bacterium | reverse complement strand
AACCTCATCGAGGGCTTCTTCTCAAAATTTGCCCGCTCGGTCCTGCGCCACATCCGGGTAGCATCCAAACACGAACTCAAGGAGCGCATCATGGCCGGCATCGACGACATCAATCGCCATCCCGTCATCCATACCTGGTCTTACAAGCTCGCCGAGGCCGCCTGATATGATTCGAACCAAGGAAACGCTGACCTAGTGCGCCAATCAGCGACAACAAGGCGGGGCGACCATCTGCCGCCCGCGCCGCATGATGTGCGCGCCGCCTCGACGAGAGGCGGGGGCGCGCTTATGGCATCGGCCGCAGCCGTGTTGCGCCACCCTGCCAATCCGGCCTCATTGCGCAACCAGCTGAACCTTGGCGATCGTGGCCTTGGCGGTTGCAGCGGGCTCGCCTTGCGGCACCAGCGACACCGTCGGAGTCCGGGCGAGCGCACCGCTCGCCTGCAACGCTTTGATCTTGTCGGTAACGTCGAGGCTGAACGATCGCGGCGTCATGCCATGCATATCGGCGCCTATCATGGTGACGCCGAAGAAATTGATGGTGCCGACATAATTGGGACTTTCCGGGCTCGGCGAGGCACCCTGCGGCAGGTCGAGATAAACGTTATAGACGACGCCAGGCGCCGCCGCGGCCTCCACGTTCTGGAGAACAAGATAAACGCTCTTGCCGTCGAGCGACTTGACCTGCTCGCTCAGCGCCGCCACTCGCCCGGCCGGCGTGGTGAGATTGAGGTGCAACGGTGTGCGCGCGACCTCGGTCGGCGACGCCAGAGTCGCCAGCACGGCCGGACTCACCTTTGCGATGGCAGCCGGACAAGAAGCCGGTTCGAATTCGGCGTAGGTGTATCCCAGCTTCGCAATATCGTCGAAGTTCCTCACGGTGGCGACCACCTTATTGCCCTGGACGTCGGCGAAGGTGAACTGCTTATCCATCCAAGAGCTATCTTGAGTTGGATTTTTGCAGTTGCCGCGGTTCCAGCTCGCCCACAAGCGGTCGATGTTGCAGTGATGCATCCAGAAAATGGGATCGCGTGCCGCCCACGGCACGGCGCCCATGTTCATGCTGTCGCCGACCCAGACGTGCACGTTGCCGTGGATGCCGAAATCTATCGCGGCGCAGACCCCCTGAGCCGCACCGTTTTGGCTGTAGGTCTTCTGGTTGAGCGCGGTGAGCACCACGTAACTTGGGGGAATCTTTGCGCCGGTATTGACGCCGGGATTACGGTTTGACCGGTACAGCGAACTCGATGTGACGGCGAATTCCGGCGGAATCGCCCCTTGGGCCGCGTTTGAGTAATTCCAATACGGCAGCGTGAAGCTCGGATCGGACGACATCTGCCGGACGATCATCTCGAAATAATAGACGAACATGCGGTGCCATGGCAGGAAGAAGTCCTCCCTCTCCCCCGGGCCATGCGCCTGGCAGGTGTTCCACATCTCGTCGGCGAGCGTGCGCTGCGGCGACGAGTGCGGATAAATCCGGTTCAGCTCGTTTGCCTTGCCCGGTCCGCACCAGTGCGTGTACCATTGAAACGTCCAGCACGTCGGACTCTGCTCTGGCGTATTCATCATGCGCGCAACGGCGTCTTTGTACTTTGCCAGCATCGCCTTGCCTTGGGTGCTGTAGGCGTTGTAGCGAACCCGCGAGCCCTGGGCCCACGCCTGCTGCTTGATCCAGGTCGAGAACGGAATTGCATCGGCCGCAGCGCCAAGCGCGCCCGCAGCGAGCAAAGAACGGCGTGAAATCCGCGTCATGAGTCTTTTCCCTGTGTGTTGTCGGCGCTGCGCCGAATCACGTTTCACTAGATGCCAAGCGCGCTACTACTATAGGAGGTAAGCAGTGTAAAGCCGCCAAGGCTGACCTCTGGTTGACGTCGGCATCGTCGGGGCTTTTTCGCTCTCTGCAGTTTTGTTGGAACGCCGGCCTCGCTGCAGCGCGCTCGGCGCGGCAGGGAGAACGCAACGATCCGCGGTGCCGCGACGGCAAGATGCCGCAGCGCGCCTATTCGCCTGGATGGTCGCATTTCCCGGCCATATCGGTCGAACAACCGGCGCTGGCCGGCGCCGCCATTGTCCACTACCATCGGCCGGTCCAGCGGGAGGCGGGGCCGGAACGACCTGTTGCGCATCGCATTCCGCATCGGAGCGTTCGTCAAGAACAGCCGACGCTTTTTCAGCCCCGCGCGCGCGAGCACCGTCGATGGACGCCAGTCTTCTGCATTCCGCGGGTGTTGCGCTGCACACCTACGGGCACGACTTCGTCGACGGCGCCGGCCTGGCGCTGCATTCGGCGCACAACGCGTTCTACATCATCCTCAATCCGATGCGCATGCTGTATCTGTTCGCCGGCGTGTGCATGGGACTGTCGCTCGGCATTCTGCCGGGCATCGGCGGCATCGCCGGCACCGCGCTGCTGTTGCCTTTTACCTACGCCCTCGATCCACCGACGGCATTTGCGCTCCTGCTCGGGCTCGGCGCGACGACGACGACCGCTGATCCGATTTCCGCGATCCTGTTCGGCGCGCCCGGCCATGCCGCGTCGGCGGCGACCACGCTCGACGGCTATCCGATGACGCGGCGCGGCGAGGCCGGACGCGCGCTCGGCGCCTCCTACATGGCGGCGCTGATCGGCGGCCTGTTCGGCGCCGCTTTGATGGCGGTCGCGCTGCCGGTGATGCGGCCGATCATTCTCTACATCGGCTCGCCCGAATTGTTGTCGATCGCGGTGTTCGGCATTTCCATGGTCGCGGTGTTGTCGGGCAACGCGCCGCTGCGCGGGCTGACCTTCGCCTGCTTCGGCATGATGCTGCGCATGATCGGCACCGATCCGCAATCGGGCACGCTGCGCTGGACCATGGGCACGCTTTATCTGTGGGACGGCCTGCCGCTGGTGCCGCTCACGCTCGGCATTTTCGCCCTGCCGGAGCTGTGCGACCTCGCCATCGGGCGCATGGCCATCGTGCAGCAGGGCCAAACGCTCGACACCAAGACCGGCATGCTGCTCGGCATCAAGGACTGCCTGGCGCATTGGTTTTTGATTCTGCGCTGCTCCTGGCTCGGCTCGGCGATGGGCGCGATACCGGGCATCGGCGCTTCGGTGATCGACTGGATTTCCTACGGCCACGCGTTGCGCACCGAAAAGGACGCGGCGCAAACCTTCGGCACCGGCGACGTGCGCGGCGTGATCGCCGCCGAAAGCGCCACCAACGCCCGCGAAGGCGGCGCGCTGGTGCCGACCGTGGCCTTCGGCGTGCCGGCGAGCGCCGGCATGGCGATCCTGCTCGGCGCTTTTCTGATTCACGGCCTGGTGCCCGGGCCGGACATGCTCACCAAACACCTCGACCTGACCTACTCGATGGTGTGGAGCATCGCCATCGCCAACATTTTGGGCTCCGGCCTCTGCTTCTTGCTCTCCGGCCAGCTCGCCAAAGTGGCGACGCTGCGCTACACGCTGTTCATGCCGGGCGTGCTCAGCCTGGTTTATATCGGCGCCTTCGAATCATCGCGCAACTGGGGCGATCTGTTCTCGCTGATGTTCTTCGGCATGCTCGGCTGGGCGATGAAGCATTTTCGCTGGCCGCGGCTGCCGTTCGTGCTCGGCTTCATTCTCGGCGAGCCGATCGAGCGCTACATGTTCATCTCGATCGAGCGCTACGGCGTCGATTGGCTGGTCAAGCCGTTCGTGCTCATCATGTTCGCGCTGGCGGCGCTGTCGCTGCTTGGTCCGTTGCTGCAGGACATTCGCTCCCACGCGCCGCGATCGGTCAAAACCACGCCGGCGGCCAGACGCTTGCCTGTCAGATATTTTGTCGCGTTCTGGAACGGCCTGAAAACGATCAGGGCCGGCTTGTGGGTGATGCTGACCAATTTCGGCCGGGCGCAATTTTCGACCGACAATCTGTTCCCGGCGGCTTTGTTGATCCTGTTCCTGGCGATGCTGTCGCAATCGCTCGACTGGGCGTTCGCCGCGCGCATCGTGCCGACCATCGTCGGGGTCGGCGCCATCGTGTTCTGCTCGTTGAGCCTGGTCAACGACATATTCGGCCTGCACGAGCGCGAGGGCGTGGCGGCGGCGACCGGGGCCGGCGGGACCGCGGCCGGCGCAGCGGCGGCCGCCGAGGAGCCGAAGCGGCCGCACAAGATCCACATGGACATCGCGTCCAAGACCTCGCACCTGCCCGGCGCCGTGGTTCTGATACGCGGCATCGCGTTCTTCGGCTGGATGGCGAGCTTCATGGCCGTCATGGCGGTCATCGGGCTCATTCCGACGGTGCCGATCTTCATCATCTGTTACATGCGGACCGAGGCGCGCGAATGGATGGCCAAATTCATCGCCGCCGTGTTTGTTGGCGGGCTGCGGCTCATGGGCTTGAAACCGGCGGCGCAGAAATTGCGCGAGCTTTTGGCGCAATCGATCCGGATCGCGTCGGACAAACGCAAGGAGGCGCCCGAGCCGTGGATCATCGTCCTGCCGATGACTGCAGTGGTCGTGGTCCTGATCTACGTGGTGTTCGACCAGCTGTTGGCGATCCCCTGGCCGCCGACGCTGTTGGGTACGTTGTTCCCGGTCATGAAAGCGATTCCGAGCGTGTAGCCGCAGCCGGAAGTTGACGCAGCGCGACTTGTCAGGCCCCGCTTTCGCGCATAGGCGCTAACAGAGGCCTCTGTTTCCCGGATGCGGTGCAGCGCGCAGCGGTGCACCGCATCCGGGACCGTCCCAGACTCCGCAACTTGTTACGATCCCGGGTCTGCAGCGCACCACTTCGCTGCGCTTCGTGCTGCGCTGCGCCCGGGAAACGCAGCTATGTCAGCGCCTATGCGCGGAAGCGGGGCATCTGGTAAACACATGCTGTGCGGCGAATGCTGGATCATCCGCTTTGCGCGGATGATGACATGGAAGCAAGTAGTCGGCACCCAAGGCATGAATTCGAGCGAGACCGCAGTCGACAAGCCACTTGCCGGGCCAGCCGCACAACGCGCGGATCGTGCGGCCGACCATCGCCTGGTCGAGCGGCTCTTGTGGTTCTTCGCCCTCGTCTACATCGTCGAAGGGCTCGGCCAGGTGGTCGGGCTGATTTCGCAGCCGCTGACCTATTATCTCAAACAGGTGCACGGCTGGACGCCGGTTCAAGTGACCGCGTTCGTCACCCTGTTCAACCTGCCCTGGGTGATCAAGCCGCTGTACGGGCTGGTTTCGGATTTTCTGCCGCTGTTCGGCTATCGGCGCAAAAGCTATCTCGTGCTCGCCAACGCCGCGGCGATCGCCGGCTTTTTCTGGGTCACGCGGATCGAGGCGCCGAGCGTGCTGTTGTTCGCGCTGATGACCACCGCCTACGCCATGGCGATCTCGAGCACGCTGTGCGGCGCGGTGCTGGTGGAGAACGGCCAGAAGCTGAGCGAGAGCGGCCGCTTCGTCAATCAGCAATGGCTGTGGTTCAACATCGCCGCCATGGCGGCGGCCATCGTCGGCGGCCAACTGGTCCAGCACCTGTCGCCGGCCGGCGCCCTGCACGCCGCCGCCGCCATCGTCGGCGTGGCGCCGCTCGCCGTCATCGTCGGTACGCTGTTTCTGATCCCCGAGCGAAAAGTCGCGATCGATCTTGCCGGCATGCGCGACACCGCCCGTGGCCTGCTGGCGGCGTTCAAGCGGCGCGAGCTGTGGCTCATCGCCGTGTTCATCTTTCTCTATTATTTCAGTCCCGGCTTCGCCACGCCGCTCTACTATCACATGACCGACAAGCTGAAATTCTCGCAAGCCTATATCGGCATTTTGGGCTCGATCGCTTCGGCCGGCTGGGTGGTCGGCGCGCTCGCTTATCGCCGCCTGTTCGGCGGCCTGACGCTCAAGAGCCTGCTCAACGTCAGCATCGCGTTCGGCACGGTGACGACGGCCGCTTATCTGTTGCTGTCGACCGGAACCTCCGCCGCCATTCTCAACTTCTGCAGCGGCTTTGCCGCGATGCTGGCCACCGTAGCAACGCTGACGCTCGCCGCCGATTACTGCCCACGACGCGCCGAGGGCTTTGCTTTCGCCATCCTGATGTCGATCATCAATCTCGCCAACACGCTCGCCGACAATGCCGGGGCGTTTCTTTATACTCATCTGTTCCACCGCAATCTCGCGCCGCTGGTGATCGTATCGGCGGCCTGCACGGCGTTTGCCTTCGTGCTGGTGCCGCTGTTGCGTTTGGGCGGCAAGCGGCAGGGCGAGCCGGCGGTGAGCGCCCCTTGAACGGAACAAATCGGCCGTCGGCGCGTTGCCATGGGCTCCGTCAGGAATGCCCGTCATGCACAACAGCGGCGCTTATATCTTCGTCGGCGCGTTCACCGTCTTGATATCCTCAGCTACGCCGAGTGCGGCTTTCGGCTTGCACCTCGGACCGCTGCATATCGGCCTGCCGTTCTTCGGCCATTCGTTCGGCGTGCGGCACCGCCGCCACGCCGCACTGCACGGAGGCCGCATCTACGACAAGGCGACCGCGGAGAAGCCGTCTGGCGCTCGCGGCTTCGAGCCGGCGCAAGTCGACAACTCGGCCTTGCTTTATCCGAGCCTGGCGTTGCCCGGTCTCTACGATGAAATTTTCTGGCCGAGGCGATCGGCGTCCTGGCCGTTCGGCTACGAAGCCATGGTCGACAGTGCCTTTGCCAAAGCGTCGGCCGCAGCCGATCCGCAGGCCTGTCGGGGAGCCGACGCGGACGCGGTCGTCGCCCGCATCAGGGCCGAAATCAAACCGGGCGCGGCGCAAACGCCGCTCGTTTCGAAACTGGCGCAGGCGCTCGGCATGGCGTCCGGATACCTGACCAAAACCTGCCCGAAAGCGATTCCGCCGCAGCCGGTCGCCCGCCTGCAGCTGATGCAGTCGCAGATCCAAACGCTCAGCATGGCGCTCGATCTGATCCGGCCGCCGCTGCAGCAATTCGAGCAGTCGTTGAACGCCGAGCAACGGTCGCACTTCGTGGCTTTCTCGTCCGCGGCCGCTGCCGGATCGTGCCGCACGCCGCCGGCCGCAATCGATCGGCCAGTCGCCGAGATCGAACAACGGGTCGCGCCGACCGAAGATCAGCGCGGCGCGCTCGCCGATCTCAAACAGGCATTCGCCGGCGCGGCCGGCGATCTCGACGCGCATTGCCCGAAATCGTCGCCGGCGATGCCGCTTGCGCGCCTGGAAGCCATGGAGTCGCGGCTCGACGCCGGCTGGCGCGCGGCCCTTGCCATGCAGGTCGCGCTCGCCCAATTCGAGGGTAAGCTCACCGAGGAGCAGCGCAGCCGCTTCGATGCGCTCGCCGTGACCGCGGCCAAGTGACGATGCAAGTGATGCCGTGAGGAGCAAAACCATGCCGCGCCCGACCAACGAAGACGACCGGCCCACCGAGGACGACTTGGCGCGCAAAGAGCTCGGGCCGCGCGGCATACCGGAAGGCCCGGACACCGCCAAGATGACGCCGCAGCGCGAAAAGAAGACGCCGAAATCCGGCAAGTTCGACGGCCATCCGGCCTGAACCAGCGCGCGTCACAATCCGCGACAAAATCTCCGCAGCTTCGTTTCGCCGCGCGACATACTGACCGTTTCGCGAACTTCGCGGTGCGTTTGGCGAACGACGCCAAGGCGCATGAGTTTAGCCTGAGAGGAACTGCTTTAGCCTGAGAGGATGCAACGCGACGGCGCTCCGCCGCCGGTGGAACGGTTGCAGCCGACACCCGAAGCAAACCGAAAACGAAAAAGCGCAGCAATCGAGCGCAACACGGAGAGAACTACATGAAGAGGATGATCATCACGCTGCTTGCCGCCACGGCCCTGGCCGCACCCGCTTTGGCGGCCAACACTATGGCCAATCCGGCCAACCCGCCGCCGCAACCCTCACAGATGCAGCAGCAAAAGCCGCAGCAGCAATCGCAGGCGAAACCGCAGACGGCGAAGCCGCAACAGCAGGCACAGACACAGACAAAATCGACAAAATCGCAGGCGGCCAAGCCGCAACAGCAGGCGCAGGCCAATCCGCAGAACCAAAATCAGCCGATCGCGCCGAAACGCTTAAGCCGCACCGAGGTGCGGCAGATGCAGGCCGCCTTGGACAAGCAGGGCTTCAAGGCCGGCCGGCCCGACGGCAGGTTGGGACCGCAGACGCGTCACGCCGTGCAAGCCTTTAACCAGAAGAATCGCATCCAAAGCAGCCACGGTCGGCCGACCGAACAAACCCTGGCCCAGCTCGGCATAAACACCAACCAGGGCCAGAACCAGCAGCCGAACGGTAACCAGCAGCAGCCGAACCAGAACGGCCAGAACGGTCAGTAGGCGGCGAATAAAACAAATAGAAAACTGCTGCGTAGGAACTCCCTGCTCCCCCGAAAGGGGGCGCAGGTTCTATTTAATCTTACTGCGTCAGAAAACGCGGCGCGCGTTACAGCGCCCTCTGCCCTTGCGGGAGAGGGCGACACAAGACGCTCAACAAACTCGGCTGGGTGAGGGGCCGCGCCCCCTCACCCACTTTTGTTGTTGAACCGCCGAGTCGCCCTCTCCCGCAAGGGGAGAGGGCACGCCCATCAGCGCCGCGTTTCCGGCAGCATCTCGACGGGCACTCCGAACTTTTGACGCAGTAAGATTAGAGCATGATGATCTTAGGTTAGCACTCGATCGTCATTGCGAACGAAACAATCCAGTGCGGCGGCGCGGTTCTGGATTGCTTCGTCGCGGAGCTTGTCATCGGGCCGGCCACTTCGGGCCGGACCCGTTGGCTCCTCGCAATGACGATGGACTGAATCAACTTAACCTCATCGTGCATCAATCGACCTTTGCGCCGGAGAATTTGACAGCCTTGGCCCATTTTTGCGTGTCGGCGACAACGAAGGCGTCAAGCTCGCTGGGGCTCATGATCATCGGCTCGGCGCCCAGCGCGCGAATGCGGTCCGTGATGGCGGGCTCGGCGAGGCTTGCGTTCACGGCTTTGTTGAGGGCCGCGACCATGTCTGCCGGCGTTGCCTTTGGCGCGCCTAATCCGAGCCAGGCGCTGACCTCGTAGCCGGGCACTACGTCACCCACTGAAGGGACTCCTGGCAGCGCCGGCCAAGCCGTCGCCGTCGTCACCGCCAGCGCCCGCAACCGTTCATCGCGGATAAACCCGATCGCCGGCGGCAGATTGGCGAACATGACCTGCACGCGCCCCGCCAAGAGATCGGCCAGCGCAAGCGCGTCGCCGCGATAAGGCACGTGCAC
>JASHQS010000230.1 GCA_030038995.1 Xanthobacteraceae bacterium | reverse complement strand
CCGCCGACGATTATCTGGTCCGTCCCGACCCGCTCGACCCGCGGCTCACCGAGCGCGTCAAGGGCGTCGACCAGACCGGCGCGAAAATCGAGACCGCGGTGACGGTCGAGCGCGCGCTGACGATCTTCCTCAACGCGCAGGAGATCGTCACGGCCATGACGATCAACGATTATCCCGAATATTTGGCATTGGGCTATCTGCTCAACCAGAACATGCTGATGCCCGACGACATCGTTACCGGCGTCGATTACGACGACGAGCTGGCGGTGGTTGTGGTGCGCACCAAGCGCAAGACCAATTACGAGAAGAAGCTGAAGAAGAAGGTGCAGACCTCGGGCTGCGCCCAAGGCACCGTGTTCGGCGACCTCATGGAGGCGCTGGAGAACGTCACCCTGCCGCAGGCGCAATTGCGCACGTCATGGCTTTACGCGCTCACGCACAAGATCAACACCACGCCGTCGCTTTATCTCGAGGCCGGCGCCATTCACGGCTGCGTGCTTGCGGTCGCCGACCGGCCGCTGGTCTACATGGAGGACGTCGGCCGCCACAACGCCGTCGACAAGATCGCCGGCTGGATGTTCAAACACCGCGTCGGCGCAGCCGACAAGATTTTCTATACCACCGGACGGCTCACTTCCGAGATGGTGATCAAGACCGTGCGCATGGGCATTCCGATCCTGATCTCGCGCTCCGGCTTCACCGCCTGGGGCGTCGAGCTCGCCCGCAAGGCGCATCTGACTTTGATCGGCCGCGCTCGCGGCAAACGCTTCATTGCGCTCGCCGGCGAGGACCGCATCGTGTTCGATCAGGACCTCGCCTATGTGGAGGAGGAAAGCGCCAAACACCGCCGCAAGGCCGCGGCGCACGATGAATGACGCCGCGCTCAACGCTGCTGCACCCTCCCCTGCCGGGGCAGGTGAATTCTAGATCGCGAGCCGTGGCGGGCGAATATCCTCCTACGCTGGGCCTTATCCTCGCCGGCGGACTCGCGCGCCGCATGGGCGGCGGCGACAAAGCGCGCATCCGCATCGGCGGCGCGACTATTTTAGATCGCGTGCTGGCGCGGCTCGCTCCGCATTGCCGCACGCTCATCATCAATGCCAACGGCGATCCGGCGCGCTTTGCCGACACCGGCCTCGTCGTCGTTGCCGATAGCGTGCCGGATTTCGTCGGTCCGCTCGCCGGGATTTTGGCCGGCCTCGACTGGGCCGCCGCGAACGCGCCGGATTGCGGCTTCATCGCCAGCGCGCCCGGCGATTGCCCGTTCCTGCCGAAGGATTTGGTGCCGCGCCTGCACCAAGCGCGTAGCGCTGCGAACATGCCGCTCGCCTGCGCGCGCTCCGGAGGGCGGAGGCATCCGGTGGTCGGTCTGTGGCCGCTCGCGCTGCGCGAGGATTTGCGCCACGCACTTACCGGCGAAGGTTTGCGCAAGATCGACATGTGGACGGCGCGCCACGGCATCGGCACTGCCGAATGGCCGGACGCGCCGGTCGATCCGTTCTTCAACGTCAACACGCCGGAAGACGCCGGACGTGCCGAAGCGATCGCGAAACAATATCCCGAAGCTTAAGCCGCCCGATCAACCGATCAGCGAAGCATAGGGCAGAAAACCGATGGTCGCGCCGGGCTCCACCACCGTCACCTCCTCCGACAGTTCCGCCAAGCCGTCGGTTTCGGTGAGCGAGGTGAGCACGCCGGCGCCGTCCTGCGGGTGCTTGAACGCCGCGATGCCGCCGTCCGGCGCCGCGCGCAGCGCAACGCGGACATATTCGCGGCGGCCTTTGCGCTTCTTGTAGGAAAACGCCGCGCGCGCCGGCAGCGCGACGAGCGGCTCGGGCAGCGCGCCGGCAAGCCGCAAGACGAGCGGCCGCACCATGCGCACGAAAGTGACGAACGCCGCCACCGGATTGCCGGGCACGCCGACGAAGGCCGCCCCCTCGCCGCTGTTGCCGCCGCGGATCACGCCCATGGCCACCGGCCGGCCCGGCTTGATGGCGAGCCGCCAGAACACGATGCGGCCGATGCTCTCGATCGCGGCGCGCACGTGATCGGCCTCGCCGGTCGAAACGCCGCCCGATGTCAGCACCAGGTCATGATCCAGCGCCGCCGCGGCGATGGCGCGCGCCAGCGTTTTCGGTTCATCGCGCAGAATGCCGAGATCGGTCAGTTCGGCGCCGAACCGCGCGGCAAGGCCGGCGAGCAAATAACGGTTCGAATCATACAGCGCCGCGCGCGGCAGCGGCATTCCCGGCTCGACGATCTCGTCGCCGGTCGAGAACAGTGCGATCCGCACGCGGCGCCGCACCTCGACCTCGGTCAGGCCGAGCGCCGCCGCGAGCGCGACGTGCTGCACGGCAAGCCGGCGGCCGGCCGGCAGCGCCACGGCGCCGGCGCGGATATCCTCGCCGGCCAGCCGCCGATTGGCGCCGCGTTTCAAGCCCGGCGGCACCACGACGGCGCCGTCTTCGACCCTGCAGTCCTCCTGCATGAACACGGTGTCGGCGTGCTCCGGCATCGGCGCGCCGGTGAAAATGCGGATCGCCTCGCCGGCATTGAGCGCATGATCCGCGGCATGACCGGCGGCAACGCGATCGACGATCGCAAGCCGAGTCGGGCCCTCGCCTGCGAGATCGGCGGCGCGGACCGCATAACCGTCCACCGCCGAGTTGTCGAACGGCGGCAGATCGATCGGCGCGACGACGTCGCGCGCCAATACGCGACCTGTAGCCGCGCCCAGCGCCGCGATGTCGTGTCCCTCCACCGCTGCGATACGCTCGGCGATCAGCCGTTCGGCTTCGGCCACCGGCATGAGCGGGCCGGAGAAGGCGAAGCAGTCGTCGCTGAGCTGCGCCATCACGCCGTCTCCGTCGGCGCGATGCGCTCGCACGGCCGCGCCTCGGCCGCCATCGCATCGGCAATCGCTTCGATGTCGTCGAGCATCAGCACCGGCACGCTCGCCTGCGGCAGCGGCGCATCGCTGGCGATGGCGACGATGCAGTCGTCGTCGGGATGCAGCAGCGGCTTGCCCACGGCAGCGCGGAAAACTTCGAGCTTTGGATGGGCATGGCGCTTGAAACCTTCGACGATCACCAGATCGACCGGGCTGAGCTTCGCCACCATGTCTTCGAGCGCCGGCTCGGGCGCCGCGCGCAGCTCGTGAACGATGGCCCAGCGCCGGCTCGACGCGATGGCGACTTCGCTGGCGCCGGCCTGCCGGTGCAGCCACGAATCCTTGCCCGGCTGGTCGGTATCGAAGTCATGATGAGCGTGCTTGACGGTTGCAATCTTCAAGCCGCGGCGGACCAGCACCGGAATCACCTTCGTGACCAGCGTGGTCTTGCCGGAGCCGCTCCAGCCCGCGAGTCCGATGATGCGCATGTCGGCTACCGTCCGCCTGCAGTCTTACTTATTATTTATAATGCCGGTTCGCGAGATGGCGACTATTCCTCGCTCGGTTCCATGCCGAGCGCTCGGATGCGCATGCGTGTGGTCTCGTCACGCAGCACGTCGAGAAACGCCTGCACGGCCGGGCGGTGGCGCCGCGCCGTAAGCAGCAGAAAATCATATTCCTCCGGCGCGACCGGCAAGAATGCCAAACCGTAGAGCCGCGCCACCGGTTCGATCGCAAGCCCCCAGTCGGCGCGGCCTCGGGCAATCGCGGCGGCGACGGCATTATGCGAGCGTGGCTGATTGGCGTAGCCGGGCGGCTTGGCGCCGGCGAGCAGGCTGTCGATCAGCACCCGCGTGCCGGAACCGGAGTTGCGGTTGACCATCAGCAGTGCGGGATCGGCAACCGCCGCCTTGAGCGCCGCCGCGGCCGTCCGTCCCGCAAAACGCGCGTCGCCGGGCCGGAACACAAATCCCTGCATGCGCCGCCAGCCGCGCACCAGCATAAGCCCGTGACCGACGAGGTGCTTGTTGTAGATGCCGGTCGCCGGATCGACCAGGTGGACCGGCGCGATATCGCATTCGCCGCGGCCGACCGCGGCGACGCCGCCCAGGCTGCCGACCGCGATGGTGCGTGCGGCAAAGGAGCGTTCGGCGAGCGCGCCGACCACGGCATCGAGCGCGATGTCGTGGCTGCCCATGATGACGAGATCGGGCGCGCGGGCCGCTTCGCCGATCAGCGTCACCGTGGCCGTCGCACCGGCATCGAACGCTCCGGCCAGCGCGTCGATCGCCAAAAATCCGTCGGCTTGGGAAAACGCCGTCACGGCGCCCGAACCCTTCGCGGTCGGAAACGCGATCGGTCCGTCCTCGCCGGCGACGAGCGCGACCAGCACGAACTCTTCGCGGCCGAGTTCGGAGGCGATTCGCACCGGGATGCGCGCTTGCACCGTGCGCGCAGCCTCCGGCGCGAGCCCGGCGCGCGCGCGAATGATCGGCGCCACGAAGGCGTGGAAGGTGAAGATCGCCGAGGTCGGAAAGCCCGGCAGCACGACGAGCGGCTTGTTGCCGATGACGGCGAGGCACAGCGGCTTGCCGGGCTTGAGCGCCACGCCGTGCACCAGAATTCCCGGCGGCCCGAGCCGCGACACGACGCGGTGCGACAGATCACCGGCGCCTTTCGACGTTCCGCCCGAGAGCACAACCACGTCGCAGGATGCGAGCGCCTCGCGCATCGCGCGTTCGAGGGCCGCTTCGTCGTCGGCAAAGGCGCCGCACGGCGCCGGCTCGCCGCCGCATTCAGCGATTGCCGCGGCCAGAATGGCGCCGTTGCTGTCGTAGACGCCGGCCGGTCTGAGCGGGACGCCGGGTTCGACAAGCTCGTCGCCGGTCGACAACACCGCAACGCGCGGACGCCGCACCACCTCGATCGCGGCCAAGCCGCACGCGGCCAGTATGCCGATCTCGCGCGAGCCGATGCGCGTGCCCTTGCGCAGCAGCGTTTCGCCACGCGCAATATCGGAGCCGGCGTATGAAACGAATTGCCCGCTTGCCACCGCGCGGCGCACCTCGATGGCCGGCGCCGCCGCCGCACCGTCCTCGACCAACTCGGTATGCTCGATCATCACCACCGCATCGGCACCGCGCGGAATGACGCCGCCGGTTGCGATCGCGGTTGCGGTGCCGGGCTTCACTTCGATGGTGGGGGCGACACCGCAGGCAATAACTTCCCGATTGAGCGCAAGCCGCCGTGGCGCGCCATCGCGCGCGCCAAGAATGTCCGCCGCGCGCACCGCGAAGCCGTCGACATTGGAGCGGTCGAAGGGCGGCGCATCGACCGGGGCGACGACATCGGCGGCAAGCACGCGCGAGAGCGCATCCGCAAGCGCCACGGCTTCTCCGGCAAGCGGCGAGCGCTCGACCGCGGCGGCAAAACGGCGGCGCGCCTCGGCGGCGGCGACCACTTCAAGGAATTGCTCCTGCCGCGCGGCGCGGCGCACGGCATCGAGAATAGCCGCGCCGCCTGGCGCCGAGGCTGACAAGCCCGCGGGATCTGCCTTCGACGTATTGCTCACGGCCACGGCCTCAGCGCCACCGGCGCGCCCGCGGCAAAGCCCTCGCTATCTGCCGGGACGACGGTAAATCCGTCGCTATGCGCCAGCGCCTGCAGCGAGAGATAAGCAGAGGCGAGCGGCTCCGCCATGCCATCGCTGCAGCGAACGGGAACGAGCTCGGTCAGCCCGATGCTGGAGCTGATCTTGCGTTTGAGCGGCAGCGTGGCGGCGGGCGCATCCTCGACAGATCCGGCAGCGAGACGCGCAAGTATATGGCGGCCGATGAAAAGCCAGACCGCGAGCGCGGCATCGAGGCGTCCCGGGGCCAGCAGGATCGGCCGCGCGCCGACAAAACCGCAAGCCGCCGTCTCGCCGGGCGCTATGGCGATGCCGTGGACTTCGAGGCGGCCGCGGCGCGCCAATATCTGCACCGCCGCATCGCGATCGCTGCCGCCGGTGCCGCCAATGGCGATCACCGCGTCAGCTTGGATCTCGGCAAGCGTCGCCTCCAGCCCGAGCGAGCTATCGCAGATGATCCCGCCCGCGTTCGCTATCGCGGTACGAAGCAACGCACGTCCCGCCGCGATCGCCGGCCCGAGCGACGTGCCGCCAAACATGACGGTGATGCGTGGCCGCCGCACCGTTACCTCGGCAAAGCCGGCGGCTTGCATCGCGGCGCTGTCGACGGCGCGTAGGCGTTGGCCGGTCCGCCGCAGCGGCTTATGCGCCGCGACATCGCCACCGGCAGCGAGCACCCCCTCACCGGCCGCAACCGGCGCGACGACTTCGGCGCGGCCGCCGCGCACCGCGACGGCGTCGATTGGCAGCACCGCGTCCGCTCCGATTGGCAGAGGCTCTCCGACCTCAATGGGACGTAGGCTGCCCGGCAAAGCGACCGGCGCGTAGGGACCGGCATCGGCAACGCTCGCGGCGTCCACGGCAAAGCCGTCGCGCAGTGCGATGGCCACACCGGGCAGCATTGGCGCGCCAACATCTTCGGCCAGCGTGCAGCCAAGCGCTTGCGCGAGCGGAATGCGGCCTGGACTGACCGGCGAGACAGCTTTTGTAGCGATCCTCAACACGTCATCGAGCGGCGTCAACCGCGCGAGACGCTGACGATTTGACTGGTTGTCAGAGGCCGACATTTATTTGGGCAAAATCCCGGTTGCCAATACCCTGCAAAAATTCAGTATAACCTGCCAGACCGGCGGCGAGCAGATCGTCCGCGGCCAACGGATCGACATGACGGAAAAGACCCTCAACCTGCGCGGCCTCAAATGCCCGCTGCCGGCGCTGCGCACCCGCAAGGCGCTCAGGGCGATGCAGCCCGGCGAAATCCTCGTGGTCGAGTGCACCGACCCGCTCGCCGGCATCGACATTCCGAACCTCTTGAACCAGACCGGCGACGCGCTCGAAGCGACGCAGCGGAACAATAAAGTTCTGACGTTCCGCATCCGCAAGGCTTAACAGCACAGGCCGCATCAAGCCGGCCGCACGATGGTTTATTCGGCGGCGACCCGGTGTGCGGCAACGCCCCGCGCCTTGACGACGACCTTGATGGCATCGTCGATGCGCTCTTTGGCGTAGCGGATCGCGGTCGGCAGATCGTCGAGCGCGAACGTGTGGGTGTGAATCTTGGTGGCGTCGAAGCGCTTCTGCGACATGAAGGCTTCGGCGCGGTGCGTGGCGCTCTTGCCCTCGCCGCGGATGCCGTAGAGATAAATGTTGTTGCGCACGATGTGGGCGACGTCGACCGGCGTCTCCTGGTGCGGGAAGGCGGCGAGGCAGACCTTGCCGCCGCGATTGACCATGCGGATCGCCTCATTGACGGCATTCGGCGCGCCGGAGCATTCGAGCACGTAATCGACGCCTTTGCCGCCGTTGAGCCGGCGCACCGCCTCGACGGCGTTTTCGTTGCGCACGTTGACGACGTGATCGGCGCCGAGCTCGCGGCCGATTTTGAGCCGGTTGTCGCGCGTGCCGGTGAGAATGACCGGCTGCGCGCCCAAGGCCTTGGCGACCGCGACGCCGAGGAGACCGATCGGTCCGGGGCCGGTGACGACGACGCTCTCGCCGGCAACCAGGCCGCCGAGTTCGGTCAGCCCGTACATGGCGGTGCCGGCGGTCACCACCAGCGTCGCCTCCTCGTCCGACATCGCATCGGGGATGGCGACCAGCGTGTTGATGGCGTTGACCTGGTATTCGCAAAAGCCGCCGTCGGTGGTGAAGCCGTTGGCGCGATGGCCTTTGTCGACGTCGCCGTAGTTCAGTCCGTAATTATGGCACGACGTATACATGCCCTCGCGGCAGCGCTTGCACTGGCCGCAGCCGGCGTGGATCTCGACGGTGATGCGCTGGCCGATGCGGTATTCGTCGACGCCGGGGCCGAGCGCCACAACGGTGCCCATATATTCGTGGCCGGGCGTGAAATTTTTGTTGAACGGCAGGCCGCCCCGGATCGACGCGGGTGGGCCATGATCGATGATTTCCAGATCGGTGGCGCAGATCGCCACCGCATCGATGCGCACCAGCACCTCGGCGCGCTTGGGTACCGGCACCGGCTTTTTCGTAAGTCTTAGCTCGCCCGCATTGCCAAGCACCCAGGCTTTCATCGTCTCGGGGATTGGCAAATCGGGGCTCGTCTTCACTCCGCGGGCGGAATACATGGGGCGCGGTCCTTGCTTAAAATCCTGCGGGCTTTTTGTGGCGCTTATAACGGCTTTTCGATGTCGGGAAAATCACTTCGTCATTCCGGGGCCGAGCGAAGCGAGGAGCCCGAAATCCATAACCCCGGCGGCTGTGGTTATGGATTCCGGGCTCGCCGCTTCGCGGCGCCCCGGAATGACGAATGAGGTGTTACACATAACGCTTACAAATCGAAGAACGAAATAATCTCGCCGATCAGCTCGCGCTTCTTGGCGAGCTTTTCCGCCGGCTGGTAGCGGCCGAGCGAGCGGCCGGCGACGTCGATCTCGCCCTGCTCGCCGACCACGATGTAGAGCGGCTCCTCGTAATGGCCCGATTGCGGCCGGTGCAGGACGAGCTTGCTGTCGGCGAAATGCGCCTCGATGCCGCGGCTTTTCAAGGTCTGCGACGGCTCGACGTCGGCCTCGAAAAATTCCGTCAGAAAATCGGCGGCAAGTTTTACGCGCTCGCGCCGCTCGCGGTCCTGCTGCGCGCGCTTTTGCGCGATTTCGTCGAACACTTTGTCCAGCTCGGACATGAGGCGTAATCCCGCGAAGTGTTTCTCGTCATTCCGGGGCGCCGCGAAGCGGCGAGCCCGGAATCCATAACCACAGTCGCTGGGGCTTATGGATTCCGGGCTCCTCGCTTCGCTCGGCCCCGGAATGACGGTTACAAAATAAAGCTCACCGAACCCAAGAGCCCCAACTCCTCGGCGTCCAGAATCGCCCGCCGCTCGGCGATTTTCAGCCGGCCGCCCTGGCGCCTGAGCTTGTAACGATAATGGCCGACGAAGACGCGCGGCAGATCGTTGATGCGATAGCGGTGCACGATGAAATTCGCCGCTGCGCAGATCACGTCGCCATCGATGCCGGTGATACGCACGTTGCCGATCAGGCGGCGCGTGCGCGACGGCGGATACTCGGCGTGACAGTTCGGGTCCTTCAGGCGAATGACGCGCTCGCGCAGCCGCACCATGTCGTCGGCGATGGTGAACAAGGTGAAGCGCGCATCGGCGTCCGGCTTGTCGTTCGGCGGCACGTAATAGGCCGCGTCGTCGGTCAACAGCGTCAGCCACTCGTCGAGCCGCCACGAATCGAGCAGGTCCGCCTCGTGATAGAGCAGATCCTCGATTTCGGCGCGCGAGACGGTCGCGGCAAGCACCTCGTTCATGCCCGCGCCTCCATCAGCTCGTTCCACTTGCGCCAGAACACCCGCAAGTGTCCCTCGTCGGTGGCGAGCTGCTGGTCGGTGGGCTTGCCCATGCCGCGCGATAGGTCGGACCAGCGCACCTCGCGCCAAGCGGCAAAGCCGAGCTGCGCTGCTTCCAGCGCGGCGACGTCGTCAGGCGTGGCGAAACCGCCTGGCCCATAGAAGGTGAGGAAGGCGTGCAGGCGGCGGGCGCGCTGCGCTTCGGTCTCTTCGACCGGGCCGAGCGCCCAGGCGATGACGTGCATGCGGTCCGGCGCGATCGGATGGAAATGGCGCACCGTCACCGACGAGCCGTCGTTGATGACGAGATTGGGAAAGATGCAGAGATTGCGGTTGGTGTCGGCGACGCGGGCGGCGCGCGCCGAGCCGAGTCGCGCCACGAGTTCGCCCCGCATGGCATCGATGTCGGCCTTGGCGTCCTCGCCGTAGACCGAAATCCAGCGTGCCACCGGGCGGCCGCGGTAATTCGGATTGTCGGTGGTCAGGTGGCCGTTGCCGAGGTCGCGGCCAAAACCGCGGGTCGGCAGCAGTTCGCCCTTGGGTGGGGTGACGTTGACGCCGGAATTGCGCATGTAGTTGAGCCAGGTCGAGTGCGTCGAAATGAGGTGATAATCGTCGACGCTGTTCTCGACCAAGAGCTTCCAGTTGGCGCGAATGTCGTATTCCTGGGTGCCGGAAATGATCTGCATCTTGCCCGACGGCGACTGGTCGATGACGATGTCGATGTAGTCCTTGGCGCGGCCGAGATAGCTGTCGAGATCGACCGCCGCGCGGTCGAAATTGGCGAAATAAAAATCGCGGTACGCTTCGAGCCGCGGCACCGGCATCAAACCCATTTCGGCATTGTCGAACGCGCCGCCATAGGCGTCGGCGCCGGGCACCGATTTGAGCCGGCCGTCGGTGTGATAGGTCCAGCCGTGATACATGCAGTAGAACTGCCGGGCGTTGCCCTCGCGCTCGCGGCACACCAGCGCGCCGCGGTGCCGGCAGCAATTGATCAGCGCGCGCACCACGCCGTCGCGGTCGCGGCAGAAGATGGCCGGCCGGCCGGCCACCGGGCGGGTCTTGAAGTCGCCGGGATTTTTCAGCTCCGAGGCGTGGCCGACATAGATCCAGCAATGGTCGAAAATGGCGCGCCGCTCGCGCTCCAGAACGTCATCGGAGACGAACACCTCGCGGTTGACGAAAAACGTCTGCTGCGAAGGATTCTCGACGATGAAGTCGTCGCTGGACGGCTGGTAGTTCATCGCAAAACGCTCCATTGCATACTGAATTATATAAAGAATTCTGCGACATCTTCCAATGCCTGGCCCCTCCCCGCGCCTGCCTCGACACCTCATCCTTCGAGGCTCGCTTCGCTCGCACCTTCAGGATGAGGCGAACAAGCGAGCTCCATGATTCTCGCGACGCGTATCCCTATTATTGTCGCCACCGGGCTTGACCCGGTGGTCCATGCTGACGAGCCGAAACAACGGCACGACGGCGAATCTCAGAGGCGGCAGCTCTGCATGGATTGCCGGGTCGGGGGCCCCCCGCCGCGTAAGCACGGCGGGGACCCCACGCCCGGCAATGACGACGCAGAGGAGCGTTCTCGCTCCCGGCACAGCCGCAAATATCTGGCCAGGGGATTTGTTTCGCGCTATAGTAGTCTGATCTCGGCAGTCCCGAAAGGGTTTGGCGTGCACGGCCCCTTCGCCAGGCGATCCTTGCAGCAGCGCATCGTTGCGCTCGTGGCCGCCTATGCGATTGCGCTTGGCGGCGTGTTGGCGAGCCTGGCCGCGGCCACGGCGGCGGCGGCGCCCGGGCCGGGCACGGTCACCTGTCACAGCCAGGCCGCGGCCGAACCTTCGCCGTCGCAGAACGACAAGACCGGCAAGGTCTGCGTTGCTTCCTGCTGCATCGGCTGCATGATGCTGACGGCGGCGCTGCCGCCGCCGCCGCTCAAAACGATCGGCACGCCGCAATCCGCCGCACGTCTCCTGGTGCTGCCGCCGGTCGCCGCCGTCCCGGCCGGCAGTTCGTCCAGATCACACCAATCGCGAGCGCCTCCGCTTCGCGCGTGACCCGTGGCCGCCGCGCGCGCTTTGCGGCGGCAAACCATCCGTCACGCGTAAAGGAGACGTATCGTGCTTACCCGTTTGAGCTTGTCGCGCGCCTGCGCGTTCGCGTTCCTGCTTCTGCCGCTATCCTATTGCGCCGCGTCGGCGCACTGCTTCGTCGGCGCGCGGTTCTTTCCCGCCACGCTCGCCATCGACGATCCGTGCGTTGCCGACGAGCTGTCGCTGCCGACCGTCGACTGGTTCGAGACTGCGGATATCCCTCCCGCCAGCGAATGGGACCTTTCGGCCGAAATATCCAAACGCATCACCGAGGATTTCGGCGTTTCCATCGGCGATACCTGGTCGCACATCCAAGAGCCGGGCGGCTTCACTAGGCAGGGCTGGGCGGATCTCGAGACCACCTTCCAGTACCAGCTCTACAAGAACAGCGATCATGAGCTCGCCATGCTGCTCGGCCTGATCGTCGACTGGGGCGGCACCGGCTCGGTTCCCACCGGCATAGGGACGCCCTACACCCTGGTGACGCCGACCTACTATTTCGGCAAGGGGTTCGGCGACCTGCCCGACGAGGCCGGCTGGCTGCGCGCTTTCGCGGTGACCGGACAGATCGGCTACCAGATGCCGACGTCCGGCTTCGATCCGGTGCAGAACGTCTTCATCCCGCAGGTACTCACCTACGGCGCCTCGCTGCAGTACAGCATGCCGTACCTCAAATCGCAGATCGTCGACCTGAATTTGCCCGACTTCATCAATCACCTGATCCCGATCGTCGAGGTGCAGCTGGCAACCCCGGTCGCCAACAATTTCGGCAACAGCTACGCCACCACCGGCACGATCAATCCCGGCGCGATCTGGGTCGGCAGCTATTTCCAGGTCGGGCTTGAAGCCCTGATTCCGGTCGACCGCGAGAGCGGCACCGGCGTCGGCTTCCTCGCCCAACTGCATCTTTATCTCGACGACATGTTCCCCAACAGCTTTGGCCAGCCGCTCATCGGCGGCACCCAAACCGCTCCTCGCAAACTCACATTCTGAAGGATCCAAACAATGCGTACGCTTCTTCCTGTTTTCGCTCTCTTGGCCGCGCTGGCCGGCGCCAATCCCGCGCAAGCCCACGCCTTCCTCGACCACGCCAACCCGCGGGTCGGCAGCACGGTGGCGACCGCGCCGCGCCAACTCACTCTGTCGTTCACGCAAAATCTCGAACCGTCGTTCAGCACGGTCGAAGTGAGCGGTCCGGGCGGCCGGGTCGATCAAGGAAAGCCGCAGATCAGCGGCAACACCATGCGGGTCGGGCTCAAGGCGCTGTCGCCCGGCACCTATCACGTGCACTGGCGGGCGCTCTCGGTCGACACCCATACCACCCAGGGCAGCTTCACGTTCAAGGTCGGCGGCGGCACTTAAAAAATTGCAGAGGATGGCTTGACCGATCCGATCGTCTATGCGCGTGCCGTTCACTTCGCCGCGACGATTGCGGTGACGGGCGTCAGCTTTTTCGTCGTCTTCGTCCTCGATCCGGCGGCACGAAGCGCCGGCGATGCGCGCACGCTCAAAGCGCTGCGGGCGCCGCTTGCGCTCATCGCCTGGATCAGCCTCGCCTTCGCGCTCGCCTCCGGGGCGGCATGGTTCGTTTTGACCGCCGCCTCGATGAGCGGCCAGCCGGTTGCCGAGGCCATGGCGCCGAACATTCTGTGGACGGTACTGTCGCAGACCGATTTCGGCAACGCTTGGCTCTTCCGCTTCGTCTTCGCCTGCGGTCTTGCCGCCGTGTTCACGCGCTTGCTGTCGGCGCAAGCCGCCAAACCGGCACGGCTGAAAGCGGCGGCGGTGATCTTGTCCGCGGCGTTTGTCGGCGGTCTGGCCTGGGCCGGCCACGCCATCGGCGGCCAAGGCGTTGAAGGCGTGCTCCACCCGGTCGCCGACGTGCTGCATCTGATCGCCGCCGCGGCCTGGCTCGGCACACTCGTTCCGCTCGCGCTCCTGCTCGGGGTCGCCGTCAACGATGCTGCCGCGCTCGCCGCCGCGCGCGCGGCGACGCTGCGCTTTTCGACTTTGGGCATCGTCAGCGTCGGTACGCTGTTATGCACCGGCCTGGTCAACACCTGGTATCTCGTCGGCAGCGCTCCGGCTTTAACCGGCACCGATTACGGCCGTCTCCTCCTCATCAAAATCGCGCTGTTTCTGACCATGGTGGTGATCGCCTCCGTCAATCGTCTGGAATTGACCGATCGCCTGGTCGAAGAGCAGAGTCCTGCGGCGGTAAACGACGCGCGGCGGAAGCTGCGCCGCAACGCCGCGATCGAAGCGTCGATAGGCGTCGTGATCATCACCATCGTCGCGCAGCTCGGCGTGCTGCCGCCGGCAAGCCACGCTCATCATCACGTCAGCGAGGCTTCACTTCCACCTGATGCCGCCTACCAGCACATCCATGGCGAACAAGGCATGGTCGACGTCATCGTCGAGCCGGGCCACGTCGGCACCGCCGGCGTAACCATCCGCCTCTGGAACGAAAACATGGAACCGCTCGATGCGCGCAACGTGACGGTGACGCTCACCGCGCCGCCGCCCGGAAGCAAAGCCAGGACCTACGCCACCACGCGCGACCAGGACGGCAACTGGGAGGTTGACGGCGTTGACCTTGCGGAGCCCGGGAACTGGGGGGTGGCGGTCGATGCGGTGCTTTCATCCAACACAAAACTTCAGCTCGCGGCGCAGATCGTGATCGACGCCAAATAGCGGGCTCGCCGCGCGGAATTATCAGAACAGCCAGTGGAACCGCCCGGCAAAAACGTTCACCGGCCCGCGGTCGGTGTTGTAGGCGGGATTGTTGATGAACTGATAGTCGAAGCTGACCTTTGTGCTGGCCGACAAAGAGTAGCTGTAATAGGTTTCGAAGATATCCTCGGGCGCATAATGCGGCAGCATGCCGTCGCCGATGACGATGCCCAGGCCGCCGGCGTTGAAAAAGGCGATATGGGCGGCGGAAATGCCGTTGACGGCGCCGGCGACGCCAATGGTATCGTCAGGCCGGTTCCACAGCTTGCCGCTGAACGAGAGTCCTGCTTCGACCGTGCGGTCGATGTCGGTGTTATCCCACGCCTCGACGTCGCCGTCCGCCCAGCCGGCTCGGGCGAAGAAGCCCACGTTCTGGTTCACCTGCTGCTCGACGTTGAGCATCAGTCCCGGCCGGCTCTGGTAGGTGCGCACCGCCGCCACCGCGTCGCTGACATCCATGCCCGTCGCCTGGGCCAACGCGATGCCCTCAAGATAATTTCCCATGTCGCCACGGATGAGAAAACCGGTAACCTTGATCTTGCCGGGCTGGCCCCACAGAGTGTACCGGTTCTCGATTTCTCCAATCAACTCGAACTGACGGAAGGTGGGGTCGAGACCGTAGCCCAAGGCGCTGTCCAAGCCGACGTCGGCCGGGGTCTGCGACATGTCGGCCACGGCGCCGCGCAACGTCCAATTTCCCTGGTACCATTCGGCGGCCGCGCCGTAGGTGTCGGACCAGGCATCGCTGCCAAAGTCGAACACGCCATTATTGATGACCGCCCAGTTCAGGAAATCGACCTTGGGATTGTTGGCGTATTTATTGGTGTCGAAGATGTCCGTCAGGAAGAACTTGCCCACCGTCAGCACGATGCGGTTCGCCGTCTCCGACTGTTCGAACTGGTTAAAGTCGGCGTCCACCTTCACGGGGTCACCGCCGAGATCGATGACCTGCCGCACGAAATAACGGTTCATCCGCGCATAGGGATAAGAGAAGCCGAGCTTGTAGGCCTCACCGCTGGTATATCCAGCCACACCGTGCGTGTCGTCCAGGCCGTGGCCCTGATCGATCTCCGGATCGAGCCACGCTTCGGCGCCCTGCCACAACCGCACGCCGACCGCGAGAGTAGCGTCCAGGGTCTCGCGACCCTGGCCGCTCCCAGGCAGACTTTGGGCGCCCTGATAGGGCGAGCGGAACGGCGGGTAGCCCTGCCAGATGCCCGTGACCTGGCCGTGGAAATTCAAGTCATCGGTGCCTTGCACACCGGGCGCGTTGGCAATCGTCGCCACCGGATTGTTGCCGAGTTGATAGTTCAGGCCGGCGCGCACCTCGTTGACCGAGAAGTTGGACGAGAAGCGCTGACCGTTATTTGCAAACAGCACCGAGCTGTTGCCGTAGTCGGTGTAAAGATATTCGAGCCGCGCGGTCCAGTGCGGCGTCACCGGTACCTCGAAACCGGCGCCGGCGGCCCAGCCCAGACGCCACAAAAACGGCATGTCGGCCGCGCCGGTTACGTTGTTGGTCAGCGCCAGCCGGTCGTAGGTCCAGGCGAAGCCGCCGGTGGCGTAAATGAGCCAGCTTCCGGGCGCGTAACCGATGCGGCCGCGCACGGTACCGGAATCCAGCACCGTTTCGCTGTAGGTCTCCAGGCCGAACGGCGAGTTGAAGGTGGTCACGCCGCCAATGGAAAGGCCGGCGAGATTTTGAAAGCTTGGAGTCGTTACGTCGGCTTCGGCGCCGATGACCCAGCGGTTCGGCAGCATATAGTTGTAGCCGCCTTGCACCCCGATCAACCAACTCCCCGCCTCGTCGAAAGTGTCGACCGGCTGCGCCACGCTCATTGCGCCTGCGGCGCCGGGTGTCGACCAATTCGAGTTGCCCCAGGCACCGCCAAGATGGCCGCCGAGATAGAACCCGGTCCAATCGTAATTGGGCGATGGCTGGACGGGCGGCGCTTTGACCGGAAGCGATGCCTGCGCGTCGGCTTCTCCCCCGCCGACCGACAAAGCCGTCACGACAGCCGCAAAGGCTGCGACGAATAGGCCCGAACGCAAATTTGTCCCCCGTAGCCCGCTTTATTTTCGAACAGAATTCCCAAGCCCGCTCGAAGCGATTACGCCTTCATGAGTATGATGTAAATACAAAAAGTTCATACCCCGGCCGCGCGCGCTGCCTTATCGCGGATGACGGATGTGAGCGTGCGAATGGCGGCGCGCCGGCTCGCCGCCATGGCCATGGATCTCGCTTTCGATTTCCACGGGAATCGCCAAAAGACGCCCATATCGTACCCCTCGCTCGGTTATCACCTGGTCGGCAACCTTCTGAACGTCGTGGCCGCGGCCCTTGAGAATCGCGACTTCCAGGCAACTGTCGTGGTCGAGATGGACGTGCACGGTCGCCAACGCCACGTCATGATGCTGATGAAAGGAGTGGACGAGCCGCTTGCCTAATTGCCGCGCTGCATGATCATAGACGTAGACCAGCGCGCCGACGCATTGGCGGCTGCCATCGGCCTTTTGCATGGCCTGCGCAAGCCCGGCGCGCGCCAAGTCCCTGATGGCCTCCGAGCGGTTCTGGTATCCGCGCGTCTCGATAATTCGGTCGATGTCCACCATCAGGTCATCGTCGACGGTAATGGTGATGCGTTGCATGAACGGCTCTCTTTCCAGTGCAGCGCTGGTGCCGCACAACGAGCCGTAATATCCATGAATCGATCGACCTGGACAATCGATGGCGGAGCGGGCGGAGCCCTGACCGGACGGTGGCGTCGGCAACACATTGGAGCGATCGCCTGCCGCAGCGCAGCGCACGCGCGCGCAAGGCAGCATCCAGCCGATCTCACCGTACGGCGCGGCGTGCTGGCGCCTATGTTGGGTGACGTTTCTCGTGGGCTTCGAGAAGGCCATACTCATGGCGGTCCCCGACCGCGTGACAGCTTTCCATGCCGCCACAGCGAAAGCCCGCCCCGAGCGCGCGCCCCGCACGCCGGAAGGATGACTTCGCTCAGGTGGGTCTCCTGGCTCGCGGGTCATCACCATTCTCCACCTTCCCGGACTTTGCGCCGCCAAGCCCAGTGGCATTTTGGAGAAGAGTTCGCTGCCGACAGTTGCGGGGGCAACTCCGGATTTGAGCCGCTATGCCAGCGGATCGCGCCGCATTCCCTCTTGGCCGGCCAGCGCGACCGGCACACCTGAATTGTGTCGATTGAACGAGCGAGCGCGAAACCTGTCAAGACAATGGCAGCGATTTGGCCGCCGACTGTCGCATTTCGGCAACGTAGCAGCGCCGCAGCAAGTTTTACGCCGACGTTATATTCTTTGTCCCTTTGATATGGAGCAATCGGCCGACGTGAGATTGCAGCGGTCCCCGTTGTCCTAAGACGCGTGCGGCATGCGGCGGATTTGCTGGGTATTTCAGGTTCGACACAAGATTGACTTGGTCGAACCGTTCTTTGATAAGATCAAACCCGCGTGGGCGGGTCGCAACGCGCTACGACAAACTCGCCGCGTCAGGATACTGCTTGGCGTCCGAGAATAGAGTTGAACAGACGCGCTATCTCGCAGGCTGCCACCAACCCTATGGCCCACGCGACGCACAGAAGACCAAGACGGCCGACAATCGCCACGGTGAAATCCTCGGCCCCGCCCAGGAACGGCGTCGCCGAGAACAGCACGAGCTCGTAGGCCGCGTAGGCGCCGATCAACGCTGCAGCCAGGACCGCGACGGTGCCGCTGCGTTCCGTCGCGCGCAGCACCGCGACGGCCACCGCAGTTGCCGCAAGCGCCGCGGCACCGATGACGAAGCCCCACGCGATCGTGCTCGCGTCGACAGGATAGTGCAAAAAACCGAAGCCGATCGCTTGGTTGACCAGCCACGCGGCCGCGGTCACGAGAAGTGCCGAAGGCAACGGCAGCGTCGCTGCGGCGATCACGGCAAAGGCCGCGAATGGCGTGGCGCAAGCAAAGGCAAAGCTCGCCAACGCGCAGGAAAGAGTCAGCAAGGCGAAACAGAACAACGGCGCAAACCGCGGTTCGACCGGACGCAGTCGAGCCGAATTGCGATGCGAAAGCGACGGGATATTGCGAGCCATGACCGATCTCCTCTCCTGCCATTTTATTCAGGTGCCGACAAATTGTCTCCCCTCGCGGCAAGGATCCTCGCGGCAAAAATCAATGATGTGCCGGTTCCTCGACCTCCTGGGACTCGATGCGGTCGTAGGCCGACAGCCAGGCGGCCAGCGCGTCCGACAAGCGATCCGACGCCTGCATCTGCCGCATCTGCCGCAACGCGATCCGAACGGTGGTGCGGGCCAACCTGTCGTTGGGCGATGCCGCGGCGGAAGGTTCGTGTCCGGCAGTGACGGCCGCGATCACCGACTGCTTGAGCGCGAGCAGTTGCGGGTCGCCGAAGCGCGTCAGCAGGGTTTGAAACGCGGCGTGATGGCCCGGTTGAAACACGCGGCTGCGGCCGAATTTGTCGCGGATCGGATTGGGCGGATAAAGGTGCGCGCAAGGAACCCAACCGTCGGGCAAGGGCTCGGTGGCGGCGTGGGTGCGGCCGTGCGCCAGCAGTTTGGGCAGCACGTGGGTGTGCGGCCCGCTCGGGCTCCTGCCGTCGGGCGGCGGGATCGGTTGAAAGACCTCGACGCGGCCGACGCGACTGACAAAGACCCGGTGCGGATTGGCGGCCAGGATCGCGCCCAGGGCGCCGCTATCTTTTGCGAATATCGACTTTCCGGCACAATTGCGAAGCTTGGCGATGACAGTCGGATCGCGGCTGCGGACGCAGACATCCACCTGCAGCGCACCGAGGCCGAGATCGAACAGGATGGCATCGCGGTCTTCGGCACGCAGCGCCGCGCGATCGGGACCGATCTCGGCAAGGACGGTGCGCCGGCTCATGGCGCAGGCGTCGCGCGGCAGGCACAGCGCCACGCGATGGCTCCAGCTTTCCTTGGTCAGGGATTCGGAGGCAATCGGGCGCAAGGCCGCATGCGCATCGATGCGCAAGGCGCCGCGCGGCGTCACCACCGAAATCATGCGGTCATCCCGGTCGAGCGTCGCCGCTTCATCGGCATGGCGGGTGAATTCGGCGATGGCGCCGAACGTGCCGAGGCTCCATGCGACCTCGCTGTCGGCGGCCTGTTCGGCGAGAAAGTCCGCGAGGCCGGTCATCACATCACGCCTTGGCTGCGCGGCGTCGGGCTTGGCGGTGCCGGGCCGATAAGCGGTGCCGCGGCCGGCGCGGCGCCGCCCGACGGCGAGCCGCCCATCGTGAACCTGATGCCCGCATACGCGCCGAATCCGGGACGCATGAAGCCGAGCGGATCTTCGTACTGCGCGTTGAACAGATTATCGATCCTCGCGAACAGGGTGACATCGTCGCGGAGCGCGTAGTTCGCCGCAAGATTGACGGTCACGAAGCCCGGCGCCTCGACGTAGGGAATGGTGCCGTTGGGCGCCAGGCTTTGACGGCCCAAATCCCACCATGGGCCGACATAGAGCAGCGTCGACGACAGCGTCAGCCGGTCGGTCGCCCGCCAATTCGCCGTCAAGGACGCTTTGTTCTTGGGCCGCCGCAGCAATTGCTGGCCGGCGCAAGGAGAAGACGTACATCCGGGTGTCGATTCCGCCAGCGCCAGCGTATAGGTATAGTCGGCGCGAAGGCTGAGGCGGCTGTTGACCTGCCATGCCGCGAAGTTCTCGAAACCCCAGGCCGTGGCGTCGTTGATATTGCCGAGGCTCTCGACGTCGGGCGTCGCGGTCGTGACGGTCTCGATGAGGTTTTGTATGTCATTGCGGAAATAGGTGGAGCCGAAGCGAAAGCGGCCGTTCGCGAGCGGCTGCTCGAAGCCGACGTCCCAGCCCGTGCTTTCCTCCGGTTTCAGGTTGGGATTGGCCACGAAAAACGGCAGGAAATTCACGTAAAGGTCTTCCAGCGACGGCGCCTTGAAGCCGGTCCCGTAGCTCGCCTTGAGCTTGGTGTCGGTCTGCGCAACGATATAGACTGGCGCCACGCGGAAGGTCGCATGGTCGCCGAAATCTTCGTTGGCGTCGAAGCGGATATTGGAGACCAGGTAGAGCTGCTTGGTCAATTGATTTTGCAGCTCGAGCCAGCCGGCGTCGTTGCGCCGTTCCGCGTTCGTTACGAAAAACGTCTCGTTGCCGAACGCATCGATCGTACTGCTCGAATTGGTCCACAGCGTCTCGTTCTGATCTTCGGCGCCGAACATGAGCAATTGTCCCGGTGCGACTTGGAATTCGCCGCGATAATCCTCCTTGACGCGCGTGCCCAGATTGATCATCGGCGGCAGCACCGCGGGCGACGTGAGCCCGGTGTCTGCGTTCGGATCGAGATTCCAGGTCCATGAATTCGTGTAGTTCACGCCGAAGAAGTTCTTAAATCCGGCGGACGGCGACCAGACGAGTTCGGCGCGTCCGGCGAATTGATGGTCGATCTGCGTGCTCTGAATCGGCTCGGCGAAACTCTGCGGAAAAAAGTCCACGAAATCGTCGTTGGTGAAGTGCAGCGTCGAATCGGTGTAGCGGCCGACCACGTTGACCGCGAGCGTGTCGCTGAGCTTGGCGCCGAGCTTCGTCGAAAAGGTCCAGTTGTCGTAGAAGTCGTTGATCCTTTGTTCGCCCGGCGCGAGGTCGTAGAACGGCGTCACCGGCGTCGAAGCCGACTGGAAATGCTGGATGTTGAAGACGTAGTTGAAATCGGCGTGCGAGCCGCTGAGGCTGGCGCGCTCGTTTGTCGTTCCGAACGATCCGCCTTCCAGCGATATGGTGGCCTTCGGCGGCCCGTTGCCGCTCTTGGTGGTGATCGCAATCACCCCGCCGATGGCGTCCGAGCCGTACAGGCCGCTTTGCGGCCCGCGTAAAATTTCGATGCGTTCGATGTCGCCGGTCAGCAACTGGCCGAAGTCGAACGAGCCGTTGGGATTGCTCGGGTCCGACACGTCGATGCCGTCGATCAGCACCTTGACGTGATTGGAATTGGTGCCGCGGATGAAGACCGAAGTCTGGCCGCCGGGACCGCCGGTCTGCACGACATTGAGACCGGGCACCGTCGCGAGCGCGTCGGCAACGGTGCGCAACTGCTGGCTTTCGATGTCGGAAGCGGTGATCACCGTCACCGCGCTGGCCGACTGGTCGGTCGGCGTCGGCTGCAGCGACGGGCTGACCACTGTGGCGTCGCCGGCGCCCTGGTTGGTGGGCTTCGGCTTCGGTGCCGCCGTCACCGACGCAGCAGTCACCGAGATCGCCGGTAATTGCACGGGTTGATTGGACGCCGGTTGCTGGGCGTCTTGCGCCGACGCCGCCGTCCACGGCGCATACGCCAGCGATCCGACGATCAAAGACGCGACGACACGACCGGCGCAGCGACGGCTGCACCGCACGATGCTGAATGTGGGAAACACGGGAACACCTCGGGTAACACGCCCTGTGGCACGTCACCGCGAACTTGGTGTCCCGCTCACCCGGTGCGGATGATTGGGTCGCCCTCCGTCAGTACACCCCGACCGACAGCGCTCGCGCATGACCACGGCTGACGGCAGGTCTCCTGGCTCGCGGGTCGCCACCTTCCGTCGCCTTCCCGGGACCCGAAATCCCAGTGGACATTTGACGGAAGATTCGCCGCTTACAGTTGCGGGGGCAGCCGCAGCATTGGGCGATGAGATTGCCCGCACTGCGTTCCCTTTTGATCCCCGAAGGGAGCCGTCATGGCACATGATAAGCGGGAATTCGCCCCTTCGTCAAATCGGTAGTGGGCTACTTTGATTGTGGCGGCTCCAAATCAAGTCGATACCATACGATCATATTTCCAAGATAGGACGCCCCGGCTGGCTCGCAGGTTAGGTGTACGTCGATATGAGTTTGCCGCACTGGTTGACCAGCCGGGAACTGCATGCCGTCATCGTCCGGGAATCGTTGCTCCACATGTACCGCCAGGCGCGTTCTGCCAAAGGGTAAGGATCGTCCTGCGGTGGCGTAGCGATACGGCGTCATCGGATCAGCATTGAAGCTATTGCCAATAAACAGCATCGCCACTTTCTCGAATCGGTTCTTCCATCGCTGGGTTTCAATCATCGCATCGACCGAAATCGAAATGATCCGAATCGATACTTTCTCCCAAGCACCAACGACAAGAGCAACGTCGGGCCATCCGGGGTAAGGGTAATTTGGGCGGCCGCATGCGCCCGCAAAGACGAACATACGGCTGCATAGCACCGGGCTTTTCAGCTCTGCGCCATTGCTGCCGCACTGAGCCGCGTAAGCAGAGAATGACAAAATGGCGATCAGTCCCGCGAGCAATATACGCAACCACGCATTAGTCATTCTGCGCAGCCTCCCAGGCCTCCAGCACGTCCACAATATCACCGATCTCCCATGGCCGCGACGTGACTTTTGCCGCCATCGCGGGCGTGATTTTCAGCGCCTTATGGATACGGACGGAATTGTAATACGTGGCAAACAATGCGACCGCATGCGAGAGGGCGCGGCGCTTTGCCTTAATCAAAGTAGCCCACTTCCTTCTGCTGATTGATCCTCGTCATTCCGGGGCGCCGCGAAGCGGCGAATCCGGAATGACGCGGTATCAATCATGCGAATTCCGCATCAATCGACCTTCGCGCCGGAGAATTTGACGGCCTTGGCCCATCGCGCCGTATCGGCGGCGACGAAAGCGTCAAGCTCGTTGGGGCTCATGATCATCGGCTCGGCGCCCAGCTCGCGAATGCGGTTGGCGATGGCGGGCTCGGCGAGGCTTTCGTTGACGGCTTTGTTGAGGGCCGTGACCGTAGCTCTCGGCGTTGCCTTGGGCGCGCCGAGGCCCAACCACACGCTCGCCTCGTAGCCGGGGACGACGGAGGCCAGCGTTGGAATTCCCGGCAAGACCGGCGATGCGTTCAAGCTCGTCACCGCGAGCGCCCGCAGTCGCCCGGCGCGGATAAAGCCGATCGAGTCAGTTATGGGGTCGAACATGAGCTGCGTGCGGCCGGCCACCAGGTCGGCTATCGCCTCCGCCTCGCCGCGGTACGGCACGTGAACCATCGATACGCCGGCCATCATCTGGAACAGCTCGCCCGCCAGATGCGGGGTCGTGCCATTGCCGGCGGATGCCATATTGATCTTGCCGGGATTGGCCTTGGCATAGCTGATGAATTCCGCGACGTTTTTGGCCGCGAATGATGGATTGGTCACCATCACGAGCGGGCTTTGCATGATCCCGGCCACCATGGCGATATCGCGGATGAAATCGAACGGCAAATTCTTGTAGAGGCTCGCATCGATCGCATTCCTTGAACCCACCTGGATCAGCGTGCCGCCGTCGGGCCGCGCCTTGACTACGGCTTCGGTGCCAACATTGCCGCCGGCACCCGGGCGGTTGTCGACGACGACCGATTGACCCAGCCTTTGCTGCAGCGACTGCCCGATCAGCCGCGCGGCAATATCGCCGATGCCGCCCGGCGGGAAACCCACCACGATGTGGACGGGCCGCGGAGCAAGCGAATCCGCTGCTGCAGGACGCGGAGCGAGCGGCCATGCCGCGGCGCCGATCGAAAGCGACAGAACCTTGCGGCGAAGGAGATTCATGAGGCGACCAGTCCGTAGCCAGGATCGCGCAACGCGCGATCCGGAACGTGCTTGGCAGGCGCGACTGCCGTTCCCGGATTGCGCTTCGCGCAATCCGGGCTACTGTTAGGCGGAGCGGCGCCCTTGTTGTGATTGCGGAGCGCGTGACGCTGCATGTGATGGATCAGCAACTTGGTCGACGGCGACGGGTCGCTGCCATAGACGAAAGCGATCGATGTCTGGGGCGCCGGATTGGTCGCGATGTTGCGAAAGACGATGTCAGCGAGGTTCATCGTTTTCATAAGCTCCGGCACGACCGCGATGCCGTAGCCGTGGGCGACGTACGCCAGCACCGCGATGAAATTGTCTTCGCGTTTGACCACGCGCGGTATGAAATTGCCGGTGCGGGCAACGGTTTCGGTAAGGCCGGAGAATCCTAGGTCAAGCTCCGGTGTGATACTGACGAACGCCTCGCGCGCGAGCAGCGCGGGGCTGATGTCCTTGCACTGCGCGAGAGGATGCTCGCTTGGCAGCGCCAGCGCCATACCCTGGCGATAGATATTGAAGCCGCGAACGCCCGACGGATATTTGTTCGGCGGGCGCGTGAAGCCGACATCCAGCTCCTTGCGCAGAATGCCGGCGATCTGCGCCATTGGCGCCAAATTGCGCATCGTGATGTCGATCGCCGGATGGGCTTGCTGGAACGCACCTATCCAGCCTCGCAGCAAGCCGGCGCCGGACAGCAAGGTCAGGAAGCCAAGTTCAAGGCGGCCCAGTTCGCCGCGTCCGGCCTGCCCGGCAACCGTTGCTGCCTGCGCCGCATGGCGCAAAGCCTCGCGCGCTTCGGCCAAGAAGCGCTGGCCTGCCCCGGTCAAGGCATTCCTGTTGCCTGTTCGGTCCAGCAGCCTGGCGCCGACCTGGCTTTCCAGTTTCTTGATCTGATGCGTCAGCGTCGGCGGCGTGATGCCGAGCCGCTCGGCGGCGCGGGCGAAATGCTGCTCCTCGGCGAGCGCCACGAAATAGTGGAACAGGCGGTTCTCGATGTAGCTCATGCGCTAGACCTCATCGAATGCGCATGCGATGCGACTCCAATGACAGAACGGCGCCTACGATCCTAGATTATGAGCGTGTTTTGCACAAACAAAAAAGTGTGAGGCTTGCGTGGCGTCATTGCGAGGCGCCCCGCAGGGGCGACGAAGCGATCCAGGACGGCGGCACAAGCCGCTCTGGATAGCTTCGCTTCCGCCTTTGCGCTTCCGCCTTCGTGCTGCGCGCTTCGGCGTGACTAAGGCCACGCCGT
>JASHQS010000024.1 GCA_030038995.1 Xanthobacteraceae bacterium | reverse complement strand
CTATCTGCCGTCATCGTCGTCGACGACCAACGGCCAGGTGCCGCTCTCGGCGATCGCCCACATCGAGCAGCGAACCGGACCGCTGCTCATAACCCATTACGGCCAGTTCCCCGCCACCACGATTTCGTTCAACACCGCTCCCGGCTATTCGCTCGACTCCGCGGTCGCCGCCATCCAGAAGGCGGAAGCCGACGTCGGCCTGCCGGAGAGCTTCATCACCGCTTTCCAGGGCACCGCAGCGGCATTCCAGTCGTCATTGAGCAATGAAGTGTTCCTGTTCATCGCCGCGATCGTCGCCATGTACATCGTGCTTGGCGTGCTCTACGAGAGCTTCATTCATCCGGTCACCATTCTGTCGACCTTGCCGTCCGCCGGCGTCGGCGCGCTGTTGTCGCTGATGCTGCTCGGCTACGACCTCAACGTCATCTCGATCATCGGCATCATCCTGTTGATCGGTATCGTCAAGAAGAACGGCATCATGATGATCGACTTCGCGCTCGATGCCGAGCGCTCCGAAGGACTGCCGCCGCGCGAGGCGATCTATCAGGCGTCGCTGCTGCGCTTCCGGCCGATCCTGATGACCACCATGGCGGCGATCCTCGGCGCGCTGCCGCTGATGCTCGGCACCGGCACCGGCTCCGAGTTGCGCCATCCGCTCGGCGTCGCGCTGGTCGGCGGCCTGATCGTCAGCCAGTTGCTGACGCTGTTCACCACGCCGGTGATCTACCTTTATTTCGACCGGCTGGCGCTTCGCCTGACCGGGCGGCCGCCGGCCAATCCGCTGCCACGCGGCGAGCCGGCCGAATGAACATCTCGGCGCCCTTCATCGCCCGGCCGGTGGCGACGACGCTGTTGACGCTCGGCATCGCTTTTGCCGGCGCGCTCGGCTTCTCCAGGCTGCCGGTGGCGCCGCTGCCGCAGGTCGATTTTCCCACCATATCGGTGTCGGCGCAGCTTCCCGGCGCCAGCCCAATGACGGTCGCCACCAGCGTCGCCGAGCCGCTCGAGCGCCATCTCGGCCAGATCGCCGACGTCACCGAGATGACGTCCAAGAGCGGCATCGGCCAGACCCGCATCACGCTGCAGTTCGATCTCAACCGCGACATCAACGGCGCGGCGCGCGACGTGCAGGCCGCGATCAACGCCGCCCGCGCCGATCTGCCGGCGGCGCTCAAGACCAATCCGACCTATCGCAAGGTCAACCCCGCCGATGCGCCGATCCTGATCCTGGCGCTGACCTCGAAAACGCTCACGCCGGGCGAGATCTACGACGCGGCGAGCAACGTTTTGGCGCAGCGGCTGTCGCAGCTTTCCGGCATCGGCCAGGTCATCATCGGCGGCTCGGCGCTGCCCGCGGTCCGCGTCGAGCTCAATCCGCAGGCGCTCTTCAAATACGGCATCGGGCTCGAGGACGTGCGCGCGGCGCTCGCTTCGGCCAACGCCAACAGCCCGAAGGGCACCATCGACGACGGCACCCAGCGCTATCAGCTCTACACCAACGACCAGGCCACCAAGGCGGTGGACTACATCCCGCTGGTCATCGCCTACCGCAACGGCGCCGCGGTGCGGCTGTCGGACGTCGCCACGGTCAACGATTCGGTCGAGGACGTGCGCAATCTCGGCCTGTCGAACGGCAAGCCCTCGGTGCTGGTCATCCTGTTCCGGCAGCCCGGCGGCAACATCATATCCACCATCGACGGCGTGAAGGCGGAGCTGCCGCATCTCGAAGCGGCGCTGCCGGCCGACATCGACGTCGGCATCGCCATCGACCGCTCGACCACGATCCGTTCCTCGCTGCACGACACCGAAACCACGCTGACGATCGCGATCATCCTCGTCACGCTGGTCGTGTTCCTGTTCCTGCGCGACATCCGCGCCACCGCCATACCGAGCGTCGCGGTCCCGGTGTCGATCCTCGGCACCTTCGGCGCCATGTATCTGCTCGGCTACAGCCTCGACATTCTGTCGCTGATGGCGCTGACCATCGCCACCGGCTTCGTCGTCGACGACGCCATCGTCGTTCTGGAAAACGTGTCGCGCCACCTCGAAGCCGGCATGCCGCGCATGCAGGCGGCATTGCGCGGCGCGCGCGAGGTCGGCTTCACGGTGCTGTCGATCAGCCTGTCGCTGGTGGCGGTGTTCACGCCCATCCTGCTGCTCGGCGGCGTGCTCGGCCGGCTGTTCCGTGAATTCACCATGACGCTGTCGCTCGCCATCATGATTTCGCTGGCGATCTCGCTGACCACGACGCCGATGATGTGCTCGCTGTTTCTGCGGCAGCGCCGCGCCGGCGAAGCGCCGCAACAACGCGGCCGCTGGTTCGCCCACCTGGCCGGCGCCTACGAACGCTCATTGACCTGGGCGCTGCGCCACACCCGCTTCATATTCGCGATCTTCCTGTCCGCCATCGCGCTCAATGCGCTTTTGATCTACCTGATCCCCAAAGGCTATTTCCCGCAGCAGGATACCGGCCGGCTGATCGGAGCGCTGCAGGCCGACCAGAGCGTCTCGTTCCAGGCGATGACGCAAAAGCTGCGGCAGATGATCGCCATCGTGCAGGCCGACCCCGCCGTCGAGCACGTGGTCGGCTATACCGGGGTCGGCAGCGGCGGCGGCTTCGGCCAGATCAATACCGGCTCGGTATACGTGTCGTTGAAGCCGATCTCGCAGCGCCCGCCGGTCGCGCAAGTGATCGCGCGGCTGCGGCCGAAGCTGGCGCGAGTGCCCGGCGGCCGGCTGTTCCTGTTTCCAGTCCAGGACATCCGCGCCGGCGGCCGGCAGACCAACGCGGAATATCAATACACGCTGCAATCCGACAGTCCCGAGGAGCTTGCCGTCTGGACGCCGAAACTGGTGCGAGCGCTGGAACACAGCTCGGCGCTAGCCGACGTGAACTCCGATCAGCAGGAAAAAGGCCTCGAGACCGACGTCGTCATCGACCGCGATACCGCATCGCGGCTCGGCATCACGCCGGCGCAGATCGACAACACGCTCTACGACGCGTTCGGCCAGCGCCAAGTGTCGGTGATCTACAGCGCGATCAACCAATATCACGTCGTCATGGAAATCGACCCGCGCTACACCAACGATCCGGCGACGCTGCGCGACATTTACGTGGCGACTTCCGGCGGCGGCGCTTCGGGAACGGCGCAATCGAACCTGCCGGCCGGCACCGTCACGGCGCCCGCCAGCGTACAGATCGCGGCGGCCGCGTCGGCCGCCGCCGCATCTGCCGCAGCGACGGCCGCGGCCAACGCCAACAACAATTCGGCTCGCAACGCCGCCATCAATGCGTTGGCCAATACCGGCAAGAGCGCAACGTCCTCGGGCGCCGCGGTCTCGACCACCCAGGAGACCATGATCCCGCTATCCGCGGTCACCCGTTATGGCCCCGGCAACACGCCGCTCGCGGTCAACCATCAGGGCCTGTTCGTCGCCTCGACCATCTCGTTCAACCTGTACCCCGGCGCCACGCTCGGCGAGGCTACGGCCGAGATCGCCAAAGCCGTCAACGAGCTGCACATGCCGGCTTCGATCCGCGGCGGGTTCTCCGGCAACGCGCAATTGTTCGCCCAGTCGGCCCACAACGAGATGGTCCTGATCGCCGCGGCGATCGCCGCGGTCTATATCCTGCTCGGCATCCTCTACGAGAGCTACATTCATCCGATCACGATCCTCTCCACCCTGCCCTCGGCCGGCGTCGGCGCCTTCCTTGCCCTGATGCTGTTCCATACTCAGTTCGACATCATCGGCACCATCGGCGTGATCTTGCTGATCGGCATCGTCAAGAAGAACGCCATCATGATGATCGACTTCGCCCTCGACGCGCGGCGTTCGCGCAACTTGAGCCCCCACGATGCGATCTTCCAGGCCTGCCTGCTGCGCTTCCGTCCGATCATGATGACCACGTCGGCGGCCATTTTGGGCGCGATGCCGCTGGCGGCGAGCTTCGGCAACGGCGGCGAACTGCGCCGGCCGCTCGGCATCGCGATCGTGGGCGGGCTGCTGATCAGCCAATTGCTGACGCTCTACACCACGCCGGTGGTTTATCTCTATCTCGACCGCCTCGGCCAATGGGCCCTGGACTGGCGCGCGCGGCTCCTGCCGGGGCTGTTCGGCGCGCCGCCGGCGCCGGCGGAGTAGTTCGCGCTGCGATAATTCATTGACTTGTCATGCTCCGCCACAGCGAAGCATCCAGTACCCCGCAAGCACAGTCGTACTGGTCTGTTGTGCCCCGATAGCTCAAGAGACGGTCAGACTTTGTCGGCAAGCACCGCTATCGTCGTTATCGCATCGCGGCAAACTGCGGCCCCCTCAATCACCCCATTTGCCAGCGAGCAGCGGCCAGTATAACTTCTGCATAAATTTCCGAACCATCTGCCGCCACGATAGCCGGCTATGTTACGGACAATTAATGCACGCCACATTGGGCGGCCTCTATAATGATAGCAGGCCTGTTTCGTGATCCGTAAAGCGCCCCATGAATCGGACCGCGTTGATCGTTGCCTTGCTCATTGCGGTGGGCAGCGGATTCTTGTTCGCCCTTTATCCAGCAATCGATTTATCGATTGCACGGTTTGTCTACGAGGCGACAAATCCCGGCAATGGCATGGCCCATGTTCTGCTCCGGATAGCCACTACATTGCGCAAAGTCGGGCTGTGGATCGAGATACTTTTGATCGCGCCAACGATAATTGCACTCCTGGTCAAGCTTATGTTGCCGAGGACAACGATGCTCATTCCCGGCAGGGCGATCCTTTTTCTCGTCACCAGCCTGATAGTGGGGCCCGGCCTTCTTGCGAATGCCGGGCTCAAAAACGACTGGGAACGGCCAAGACCGGGACAGCTGGTGCAATTTGGTGGAAACCAGCATTTCGTTCCGTGGTGGCAACCGATCGGCGACTGCCGCAAGAACTGCTCCTTCGTGTCGGGCGAAGCGTCTGCAGCATTTTGGACAATGGCGCCCGCGGCGCTGATGCCTCCACAATGGCGGCCGTTGGCCTACGGCGCTGCCATTACGTTCGGCAGCATCATTTCGCTGTCGCGAATAATGATGGCCGGGCATTTCCTGTCGGACGCGATCTTTGCAGGTGTATTTACTTTCCTCATTGTCTGGCTTCTGTATGCCATCATTTACCGGTGGAAACCCACAAAGTTGGACGACAGCACGATCGAGAAAGCGTTGGAGCGTTGGTCTGCGTTCTGCCGAACCATGTATTGCCGCAGAATCCGAAGCATGCCCGACCGCCACAGCTCCGATGTAACACCGGGCACAACAGCGGCGCCGCAGTCCGTCGGCATCAGCGGCGCAAGTAGTGCAAATCACGTAGCTCCAAAGCCAAGACTGTCGACAGAGTGAAGGATTGCCGAATGCCGGAAGAATGAGCTTGATGCCACACTCCCGCTGCTGCCGAACGCCGGGGTACTACCCTATTCGCCATCAAAGTCGGCAACCTGGAGCGCAGTTCAACCTTCTTCGGATGAAAGACGCCTGGCGCAAAGACTTACCGAACAGAACGAGTCGTTAATAATCAGCAGACCGAGCTCAAAACCGTCTCTGCCCGCATCTGCATGCGCGGACGATGAGACAAAGATCGGGCGGAACTTATACCGTGGTCACGAGTCCTTGGCGGTGAAGATCGAAGACAGAGTTCACCTTATGTAAATCGGCTTGCGGCTGTAGCAGCAGGGCACCGGCCAGTGCGGCCAGCGCGGGCCGATGGCGTCGCGGATGCGCAGGATCTTGTGATGCAGCCTGGTGATGACCGGTCCCTTGTAGCCGTCGTCGACGGCCGGGTTCGCTTCGAGGAACGCGATATGATTCTCCTTGTGATAGATGGCGTGGTGCGCGTGCCACCAGCACCGTTCGGATAACCGGCAGCCGGCATGTGCGGGCGAAACGAGGCACGCCAGGTAGAGGAACCCGCACAGAGCTGCGATACGCGCCATTGTCAGCCTCCCCCAAAAGCGCCGCTTGCCAATGCCATGGACTGATACGGTCAGGTCGATGATAGCCGACCCGGCGGCCCGAGGAAATCGGTTCCGCGGAACGCTTCACCGATGGAATAATGGCAAAGCGGCCGACATTATACTACCAAGCCACTATCAAGCCGACCCGCGCGGGGCGGAGTTACTGCGGGAGCTGTGGCAAGATGCGCAAACTTGCGAACCGGCTGGCGGTCTGGGCTGCCGTAGCAATGGCGCCGGCCTCGGCTGCGCCTTCCTCGGCGCTCGCGGGCGACGCCGCCGCATTCTACGCCGGCCGCAACGTCAATTTGATCGAAGGCTTCAATGTCGGCGGCGGCGCCGACCTCTATACGCGATTGATCGCCGGCTACCTGGCGCGCCACATCCCCGGCCACCCGAACGTCGTCGTCCACAACATGCCGGGCGCCGGCAGCGTGAGGGCGGCCAATCATGTGTTCAACGCGTCGCCGCGCGACGGCTCCGAGATCGGTCTGTTTGCCGGCAACGTTGCGGTCGATCCGGTGATCGGCGGCGTGCCGACGCAGTACGATTCCCGCAAGTTCAATTGGATCGGCGCGCCGGCCGCCGAAACCGACGTCTGCGTGGCCGCCAAAACCTCATCCTTCAAGACGTTCGATGACGTCCTGCAGCGGGCGATGGTGACCGGAGCAGCAGGCACCAGCACCTACGACTTTCCCGTGGTGCTCAACAGCCTGTTGGGCGCCAAGTTCGAACTGGTCAAAGGCTACAAGGGCAGCACCGGCCTGCGGCTTGCGCTCGAGCGCGGCGAGATCGAGGGTTTTTGCGGTATCGGCCTGGATTCGCTGCACAGCCTCGGGCTGAACGAGCGGAAGGTCACGATCCTGGTCCAGACTTCGCTCAAGGCCGATCCCCGGCTCCCTGGGATTCCGATCATCACCGATTATGCGAAATCCGCCGAGCAGCGGCAGGTGATGGCGCTCATTTTCGGCTGGCTGGTCATGGACCGGCCGCTCGCGGCGCCGCCCGACACGCCGGCGGATCGGGTCGTGGCGCTGCGCGCGGCTTTCGACCAAACCATGCGCGACCCCGATTTTCGCGCCGACCTCGCCAAGGCGGCGCTCAGTCTGTCGCCGATGAGCGGCGGCGACATCCAAAACTTCGTCGATGAGGTCTATCGCACGCCTGCCGCGGTCGCCCGCCAAGCCGCGCAATTGCTCGGACGCAGCGCGCCCTGAGCGGCACGCCTTCTTTTACGCCGAATTGCCATGCGGGCTCGGCCGCGTCAGAATATCGGCAAGCGAGCTGACGGGCATCTGGGATGGTGCGTCGTCATTCCGGGGCCGGGCGACCTGCCTTCGCTCGCTCCGCGAGCTACGGCGGGGTATGAGTCCCGTCGAAGCGCGGAGCGCGTAGGCGGAAGCGAGGAACCCGGAATCCGTAATCCCGGCGTTCGTGACTATGGATTCCGGATTCGCCGTTGCGCGGCGCCCCGGAATGGCGATCGAAAGGACCAACCAAATCCGTATGGCGCTCGCGCAACGTCTTTCAGGGAGATCCGCCCGTGCTGCCGCACCAGGAAAACGAGCTGTTGACGCGCGTCGGCCCTGGAACGCCGATGGGCACGCTGATGCGGCGCTACTGGATTCCAGCGGCGTTTTCGCGAACCGTCGCCAAGCCCAACGGCCCGCCGCTGCGCGTGCGGCTCCTCGGCGAGGATTTGGTGCTGTTCCGCGACACCGCCGGCCGCCTCGGCCTGCTCGAGGAAAAATGCCCGCACCGCACGGCGTCGCTGTTCTACGGCCGCAACGAGCGTAACGGGCTGCGCTGCGTCTATCACGGCATCAAATTCGACGTCGACGGCAATTGCGTCGACCTGCCCTGCGTGCCGCAGATGAGCGAAGACCATCGCAAGGCCGCGCAAAAGCAGCTCGCCGCCAAGGCCTACCCGTGCATCGAGCGCGGCGACGTGGTGTGGACCTATATGGGGCCGCCGCAGCACAGGCCGGAATTCCCCGACCTGGAATGGGCGCTGGTTGCGCCCGAGCAGCGCTACGCCACGCGCCACATCCAGGAATGCAACTGGCTGCAGGCGCTCGAAGGCGGCTTCGACGCCACGCACCTGACGTTCCTGCACGGCGCCGAGAGCGATGCGAGCCGCCGCATCGTTGCCTCGCTCTACGAGGTGATCCCGACCGATTTCGGCTTCGTGGTCGGCACCGG
>JASHQS010000229.1 GCA_030038995.1 Xanthobacteraceae bacterium | reverse complement strand
GACAGTCCCTACGCGATCGTGCTGACCGGCACCCCCTTGGAGAACAAGCTCGAAGAGCTGATCTCGATCGTTCAGTTCGTCGATCAACACCGCCTGGGGCCGACGTGGAAGCTGCTGCACGAGCACCAGGTCAAGGACGAAGGCGGACGCGTCACCGGCTATACGGGGCTCGACAAGATTGGTCAGACACTGGCGCCGATCATGATCCGCCGCCGCAAATCCGAGGTGCTGACGCAATTGCCGGACCGTCTCGACCAGAACCTTCTGGTGCCGATGACGGAGATGCAGATGCTCTATCACCAGGAAAACGCCGACGTGGTGGCGAAAATCGTCCAGCGCTGGCGGAAGACCCGATTCTTGTCGGACAAGGACCAGCGGCGGCTGACCTGTGCGCTGCAGAACATGCGGATGTCGTGCAACAGCACCTATCTCCTGGACCAAGAGACAGACCATGGCGTCAAGGCCGATGAATTGGCGGCCCTGTTCGACGATCTATTCGCCGAGCCGAAAGCCAAGGCGGTGGTGTTCTCGCAATGGACGCGGACCCACGACATCGTCATCCGTCGTCTCGAAGCGCGCCGCTTAGGCTATGTCAGCTTCCACGGCGGCGTGCCGTCGGACAAGCGGCCGGCACTCGTCGAGCGCTTTCGCGACGACCCCGACTGCCGGGTGTTCCTGTCCACAGACGCCGGCGGTGTTGGCCTCAATCTGCAGCATGCCTCGACTCTCGTGAACATGGACCTGCCGTGGAATCCCGCCGTACTGGAGCAGCGCATCGCACGTATCCATCGCATTGGTCAGGCACAGCCCGTGCGGGTCATCAATTTCGTAGCCAAGGGCACCATCGAGGAAGGGATGCTTTCGGTGCTGGCGTTCAAGCGCTCACTGTCGGCCGGAATTCTCGATGGCGGCAGCGGCGAGATTTCGCTGGGCGGCTCGCGTCTCAACCGCTTCATGAAGGAGGTGGAGAAGGTCACCGGGCGCATGGGAGAAAGCGAGGCCGTGACGCCGGCAGAGGAAGTCGGGAACCGCAGCGTCGCTGCGGACGATACCGGACCCGCGGAAGACGCGAAGACGGATGCAGATATCGGTGCCGGCGGTATCGCGCGCTCGAACGGGTCCGCAGTGCCGCGGAGCGATTCCGGGTCCGATCCGTGGCTTGCCTTGGCACGGGTGGGTGCGCAGTTCGTTGCCGCTCTGGCGGCCGCCAACGATCCCAAGGCTCCGGCGCATCCATGGATCGAACGCGATCCGGCAACCGGCGTGCGAAGCCTCAAAATGCCGCTGCCGCCGCCGGAGGCTGCGCGACAACTCGCCGACGCGCTTGCGGCGCTCGCGGATGGATTGCGAGGCAGGGCGGCGTGATGATCTTGCTTTGCCGGGCCTCGAAAATATCAAAAATCGACCGATTGATCCCGATAGTTGCTGAAACCGGGCAAATCGCGGATCGTCGAAATTCCTGTTTGAAATCCAAAGCGCAATTTCCGACGGCTTGCTGAAAACGCGGCTTGGCAAAACCAGCCGCTCGATTTGGCATTATCCCGCCGATCTTCTCGTCCGCATCCTGACGCACGAGAAAATGTACGATGCCGCGTGGGCCGCCATGCGCCAGAATCAAGCATCGAGCGGCGTGAAGCAGGAACTGGCCGGCGCCGGCGAAGCGCCGCATCCGCGCGAAGCGCTGGAGGTCTATGCGGCGCGCGTCGAGGAGTTGATCAACGCCGGCGGCTACGCAGAAGCCGTGAAACTCGTCAGCCGCATGGCGCCGTTGCGCAATGCAGCCGAACAGGCGTCATATATTGCCGCCCTTAAGGTGCGCCATGGCCGCAAGCGCAATCTGATGAAGCTTCTCTAGACATGGCCGCAAAGCCCCCGCGATCCGGGATCATGTCGTAGCGCCGCGCATCCTCGACGGACGGCATGACCGCGGATTTTACCCCTTCGACGCCGCGTTCATCGGCACCGTGGCAACGTGCATCATCAACGAGGCCAAGGTTCGGGGCTTTGAATTGACTTATGCGCAATTCTGTGCGGAATGGCTCTATGTCCATCACCATCTACGGCATCAAGAATTGCGACACCATGAAGAAGGCGCGCGCCTGGCTGGAGAAGCATGGCGTCGATTATGCGTTCCATGACTACAAGACCGCCGGCATCGAGCGCGAGCGGTTGGCGCGCTGGGAGAAGAAAGTCGGCTGGGAGACGTTGCTCAACCGGTCCGGCACGATGTTCCGCAAGCTGCCCGAGACGGACAAGAACGGCCTCGACGCCGACAAGGCGATGGCGCTGATGCTCAGGGAGCCGGCGATGATCAAGCGGCCGGTGCTCGAGCTTGGCGGCGGCAAGGTGCTGGTCGGCTTCAAGCCGCAGCTTTACCAAACGACCGTCGGGATCGGCGGCTGAAACGCGAGGCGAGCGCGTCTGGGGTGAAATGCAAGGGAGCACGCGAGAAGGCAGCGTCAGGTCAGCCCGTCGCGCCATTTTTAATTAACCAAGCCATTTTCCTGCCAGCAAACGCCCATTTCCCGCCACTGCGCCATCATGTTTTTTCCGAAGAGGTGCGGCTAGTTGCGCGCCAATGGGTCGGGCGGCTAGCAAATTAGCCGTTCGGCGAGCGCAGGCACGCGGGGGCGCGCCTGGAGGATCAGATGAGATTACGCGTATTGTCCGGCGGGCTTGTGCTGGTCGCTGTCACCGCCGCGTCGGTCATCGGCGCGCCGGCCGCCGATCTGGCGGTGCCGCCGGCGCCGGCGCCGGCCGCGCCGATCCCCTATGCGCCGAAGCTTTACGACTGGACCGGAATCTATATCGGCGGCCATATCGGCGGCGGCTATTCCGGCTCGTCGTGGACCGATCCGATCACCGGTCTCGGCGACGGCACCTTCAACAATTTCGGCTTTCTCGGCGGCGCGCAGGTCGGCGCCAATGTGCAATTCAACCGGCTGGTGCTCGGGCTCGAGGGCGATTTCAGCTGGACGAGCCTGAAAGCCTCGAGCAGCGATTCGATCGGCGAGGGGATCAGCACCAGCGTGCCCTGGACCTCGACCATTACCGGCCGCGTCGGCGCCGCGTTCGACCGTCTTTTGGTCTACGGCAAAGGCGGCTTGGCGCTGGCGCAGGACCAGAGCAGCCTGACCGATCTCGGCGGCAACACCGCGACCGACACGTTCCTGCGCACCGGCTGGACGGCCGGCGCCGGCCTCGAATATGCGCTGGATGACAATTGGTCGGCGAAAATCGAATACGACTATCTCAGCTTCGGCTCGCAATCGATGAGCTTCACCACGCCCTTGGAAACCGTCGGCTCCAACGCCAGTCTCAACGTGCAGGAGATCAAGGCCGGGTTGAATTACCGGTTTAGCTGGCGGTGAGCGGGCGGCTTATGCGAATGGCGAATGGCGAACAGCGAATAGATTAAGTTCCCATTCGCCATTCGCTACTCGCTATTCGCTATTCCAACTTGATCTTCGCCGCCGCGATCACCGGCTTCCAGCGCGCGATATCAGCGTCGATGCGGGCGCGGAAATCGGCGGGCGTGTCGGGGATCGGCTCCATCAATTGCGCCGAGAGCTTTTGCCGGACCGTGGGCGAGGTGATGATGTCGCGGACCAAATGGTTGATGCGCTCGACCATGGCTTCGGGGATACCGGCCGGCGCGATCAATCCCATCCAGGCGTCGGCCTCGACGTCGATGCCGGCTTCTTTGAGCGTCGGCACGCCCGGCAGCAGCGCCGAGCGTTGCGCGGTGGTGACGGCGAGCAGCTTTATGGCGCCGCTGTTGAGCTGCGGCGTGATCGAGATCGCCGGCAGGCAGACCACCTGCACCTCGTTGCGCAGCAACGCGGTCACCGCCTGCGGAGAGGATGCATAAGGCACGTGGACCAGCTTGGTGCCGCCCTTGAGCGCGATCGCCTCCACGGCAAGCTGCGACAGCGAGCCGGTGCCGATCGAGCCGAAATTATATTTGCCGGGATTGCGGCGGAGGAGATCGATCAGCGCCGGCACGCTGTTGACGTTGAGGCTCGCATTGACCGCGAGCGCGCTCGGCTGCGTCACCAGCATGGTGATGAACGAGAGGTCTTTTTTCGGATCGTAGGGCAGGTGCGCGAACAACAGCGTGTTGATGGCGAGCGGGCCGCCGATGCTGACCCCGATGGTGGCGCCGTCGGGCGCGGCCTTGGCGACCGCATCGGTGCCGGTATTGCCGCTCGCGCCCGGCTTGTTCTCGACGATGAAGGTTTGCCCGGTCTGCTTGTGCAGGCCGTCGGCAATCAGCCGCGCCACCACGTCCGGCGTCGACCCGGCGCCGAATGGAACGATGATGCGCACGGTTTTGCTCGGCCATTGCTGCGCGAAAGCGGCGAGCGTGCCGAAGAGAAGGGCGCATACCGTCGCGATGCATCGTTTCATGAGCGGCTCCTGCTTCCTTAAGGCGCGCCAGGACGTATCATGGCGAACCAAGCGGGCGAAGTGGAGATGAAGCCGTGCGCGCCACGACCAAGTTGCGGAATATTCTGAAATCCGGCCGCATCGCGGTTGCGCCCGGCGCCTTCGACGGCCTGTCGGCGCGGCTCGTCGAACAGGGCGGATTTCCGGCGGTCTATGCCAGCGGCGGCGCCATCGCGCGGTCGGCCGGCGTGCCCGATCTCGGTCTCATTGCGGTCGATGCCATCGTCGACCGGCTGGCGTCGATGGTCGACGTCGTCGACGTTCCGGTGATCGCCGACGCCGATACCGGCTACGGCAACGCGCTCAATGCGCAGGCGGCGGCGCGCGCCTTCGAGCGCGCCGGCGTCGCCGCCTTCCATCTCGAAGACCAGACGTTTCCGAAAAAATGCGGGCATTACGACGACAAGAGCGTCGTGCCGGCCGCCGAGATGGCGCAAAAGCTCAAAGCGGTGCGTGATGCGTTGCACGACCCGGACTTTGTCGTCATCGCACGCACCGATGCGCTCGCGGTCGAAGGATTTGACGCCGCGCTCGAGCGCGCCTCGGCCTATCTCGAAGCCGGCGCCGACAT
>JASHQS010000023.1 GCA_030038995.1 Xanthobacteraceae bacterium | reverse complement strand
GCCCGCGCTTTGGCCAAGCGCATCGCGCTGGTGCCGGAGCCGTCGATCCGGCTCAACAAGGCGATCGCCATGCTGGGCATGCAAGCCTCCGGCGTGCATTCGGCGCTGCTGCTCGAAGGCGCGCTCAGTGCGCTCGCTCACTCGTCGCATAGCGAAGACCGCGAGCGGCTGTTCGAGGCGCAGCGCAAGAACGGGCTCAAAGCCTATCTCGAGTTGCGCGACGGTCCGTTCCGGCCCGAGCCGATGGGCCCGCGTTCCAAGCCGCCGACCGCGAAGGCGCGCGAATGACCGGGTCGGAAAATTGATTCCGTCATTCCGGGGCCGAGGGAAGCGAGGAACCCAGAATCCGTAACCGCGGCGCAGGGTTATGGATTCCGGACTCGCCGCTTCCTTCGCGGCGATCCGCAATGACAGGAGTGGATCAGGCGCGTCTTATTCGCTATGCGGTGATCGGGCTGGGCAGCGAAACGTTCAAGGTGTCGCGCAAGCTGCGCGTCGGCTCGCTGTGGATCAACGACGCCGACCGCTGCCGCCTCGACACCTATCCGTTCGGCGGCGTCGGCGCCTGCGGCTTCGGCCGCGAGGGCGTGCGCTACACCATGGAAGAGCTGTCGCAGTGGAAGTTTACGGGGATGCGGCTGTGACCAAAAAAGTCGCGTTGATCGGTTACGGCGGCATTGCGCGCGACGCTGTCGCGGCGCTGCAAAAGTCCGCAGCGGATATCCAACTGGTCGGCGCGTTGTGCAAACCTGGGCGCACCGCAGAAGCGCGCGCGGCGTTGCCGGGCATCGGCATCGTCGAGTCGCTGAACGATTTATTGGCGCGCAGACCCGACGTGGTCGCCGAACTCGCCAGCCAGAACGCGGTCGCCCAATTCGGCGCCGAAGTGCTGGCGCGCGGCGTCGATCTGCTCGTCATCTCGATCGGCGCGCTGGCGGAGCCGAAACTCTTGGACAAGCTCAAGGCTGCCGCGCGCCGCGGCAACAGCCGCATCCTGCTGCCCGCCGGCGCCATCGGCGGCGTCGACGCCATTGCGGCGATGCGGCTCGGCGGCTTGCATGCAGTGCGCTACCGCTCGCGCAAGCCGCCGGCGGCGTGGCGCGGCACGCCGGCCGAAAAAGTCGCCGATCTCGACAAGCTCGCGGCGCGCACCGTGCTCTATCGCGGCACCGCCGGCGAAGCGGCCTTGCTCTATCCGCAGAACGCCAATGTCGCCGCCACCCTGGCGCTCGCCGGCCTCGGTTTCGAGGCGACGCAAGTCGAGCTCGTCGCCGATCCCGAGGCGCCCGGCAACGTGCATGAGATCGAAGTCGAAGGCGCAGCCGGCCGCTTCGCCGTTGAGCTGCAAGGCAAGCCATCGCGCAGCAATCCGAAAACTTCGGCGCTCGCCGCGCTCAGCGTGGCGCGGGCGCTGATCAACCTGGAAACCGCCATCGTCATATGAGCACGACCGCGCCAAAACGCGCCAGCAACCTGTTCGTCGGCAGCCCGATCGAGCGCCTGGAAGATTTGCGTTTTTTGACCGGGCGCGGTCAATACGTCGACGATCTTGCCGCCGAAAACATGCTGCATGCGGTGATTCTCCGCAGCGCGGTGGCGCACGGCCGCATCCTGAGCATCGACACCAGCGCGGCGCGGGCGCGGCCGGGCGTCCATGCCGTCATCACGGCTGCGGATATCGGCAAGGTGCCGACCATTCCGTTGCGTCACGATCCGACGCCGGCGATCCGGCGTTTCGAACAGCCGGTCATCGCCAACGGCAAGGTCCGCTACGTCGGCGAGCCGATTGCGGTGGTGATCGCCGCGAGCGCCGCGAGCGCCGAGGACGCGCTGGAGGCCATCGCGGTCGATATCGAACCGCTTCCGGCCGTCGCCGAACGCGACCTTGCCCGCAAGGACGAGATCGTCCTGTTCGAGACGGTCGGCACCAACGTGCCCGACACGATCACCGCGGTGCGCGGCGACGCCAATGCGGCGTTCAAGGACCCGCCGTACCGGCGGCGCGAGCATTTCAGCGTGCAGCGTCACGCCGCGGTGCCGATGGAGCCACGCGGGCTGTTGGCCGAATGGGACGCGCAAAACGAGCGCATCACCGTGCGCGGCGTCTGCAAGGTGCCGTTCACCAACCGGCGCGCGCTGGCGCAGATGATGGGCCTGCCGGAATCGTCGGTGCGCATGGTCGAATACGATGTCGGCGGCGGTTTCGGCGCGCGCGGCGAGTTTTATCCCGAGGACTTTTTGGTTCCGTTCGCGGCGCGCCTTCTCGGCCGGCCGATCAAATGGAGCGAAGACCGCCGCGAAAATCTCTCCGCGCTCAATCACGCGCGCGACATGGCGTGCGATCTGGAGATCGCCTGCGCGCGCGACGGCAGCTTGATCGCGCTGCGCGCCCACGCCTGCACCGATATCGGCGCCTACGTGCGCACCAATGGCGCCACCGCGGCGCGCAACATCGCTCAGGTGCTGGCCGGACCGTACCGGATACCGCACGTGCGCGTCGACGTATCGCTGGTGATCACCAACAAGACGCCGGTCGGCACCTATCGCGGCCCCGGCCGCTTCGAATCCGATTTCTGCCGCGAGCGGCTGTTCGACATGGCGGCGGCCGATCTCGGCATCGATCGCGTCGAATTCCGCCGCCGTAATCTGATCCGCGAAGCCGACATGCCGTATCGGCTGCCTACCGTGCAGGTGCTCGACATCGAGAGCGAATGCGACAGCGGCGATTATCAGATCACGCTTGACCGCTGCCTCACGGAGTTCAAGTGGGCCGAGCGCGCAAAACTCAACGGCAAGCTGATCGACGGCCGCCATCACGGCATCGCGGTCGGCTGCTACCTGGAAGGCGGCGGCACCGGGCCGCGAGAAAACGTACGGCTAGCGGTGGAAGCCGACGGCTCGATCTCGCTGTTCGTCGGCTCGTCCTCGGTCGGCCAGGGCGTCGAGACGGTGTTCGCGCAGATCGCCGCCGACGCGCTCGAAGTGCCGATGGAGCGCATCAATCGGGTGCTGCACGGCTCGACCGACTACGTCGCCCAGGGCTACGGCTCGTTCTCCTCGCGCTCCATCGTCATGGGCGGCAATGCCATCGGGGACGCTGCGCAAAAACTGGGTACGCTCATTCGCGAGGCCGCGGCGAAGCGCTTGCAGTGCGAAGCGGGCGACATCGTCATCGATCGCGGCATGGCGGTCGGACCGGCGCCTGCGCGCGCCGCGATCGCACTGAAGGAATTCGCCGGGCTATCGGCCGACGGCACCTTCGCCAGCGACAAGCGCACGTATTCGTACGGCGCGCACGCCGCCTATGTGGCGGTCGACGCCAGGACCGGCCATGTCGGGCTGATCGACTACGTCGCCGTCGAAGACGTCGGCCGCATCGTCAATCCGCTGACCTTGCACGGCCAATGCATCGGCGCCGTGGTGCAGGGCCTCGGCGGCGCCTTTCTCGAGCACTTCATCTACGACGAGAACGGCCAGCTGCTCACCGGCTCGTTCGCCGATTATCTGATGCCGACCGCCAGCGATTTTCCGCGGATCCGTGCCATCGCGCTGGAAGACAAGCCGTCGCCGTTAAATCCGCTCGGCGCCAAGGGCGCCGGCGAAGGCGGCATCATCCCGGTCGGCGGCGTCGTCGCCAATGCAGTCGCCGCGGCGCTCGGCTCGCTCGGCGTCGAGCCGCGCGAATTGCCACTTTCGCCGCCGCGCCTATGGCAAATGATTCAGGCCGCGTGCGCAACGGACGCGCCGCGTTGACCGGCGCGTGAACGCAATGCTAGGAAAAATCCTTCTCACAACGGCTCTTCCTGCACCTCGAAGGGACCGCTACGAGCTATGAAACTGCCGCCCTTCGATTACGCCTGTCCAACCAGCGTCGCCGAGGCGGTGGCGCTGCTCGCCTCCCACGATGGCGAGGCCAAGCTGCTGGCCGGAGGCCAGAGCCTGGTGCCGATGTTGGCGTTCCGCGTCGCTTCGCCGTCGCTGCTGGTCGATCTGCGCAAGGTCGCCGAGCTGCGGCAGATCAAAATCACCAACGCGGGCGTCGCGCTCGGCGCCATGGTGCGCTGGCGCGAGATCCTCGACGATGCGCGGCTGCGCACCGCGCATCCGCTCCTCCTCGCCGCCGTCGCGCATGTCGCGCATTATCAGATTCGCAACCGCGGCACCGTCGGCGGCGGCATGGCCCATGCCGATCCGGCCGCCGAAATGCCGGGCATCGCGGTGACCTGCGAGGCCAAGATCGCTGTCGCCGGCAAGGCCGGCGCGCGCGTCATCGCAGCCGCGGATTTTTTTCAAGGTCCGCTGATGACCGCGCTGCGGCCTGACGAGATCATCACCGAGATCAAGCTGCCGCTGTGGCCCGCCAAGCGGCGCTTCGGCTTTCAGGAATTCGCCCGCCGGCGCGGCGATTTCGCCATGGCAGCCGCGGCATTGTTTTACGATGAGGACGGCGGCAAGGCGCGCAACGCGCATGTCGGAGCGATCGGCGTTGCCGACCGCCCGCTGCGCCTGAAAGCCGCTGAAGACGCCATCAACGGCAACCGCATTGATGAAGCCGTGATCGCCAAAGCTGAAGCTGCGGCGTCCGCATCGGTCGATCCCGCCGACGACATCCACGCCAGCGGCGCCTATCGCAAGGCGCTGATCGGCGTCATGGTCGAACGCGCACTGCGCGATGCGGCGGGGCTGAAAGCGACACGATGAGCTCGCCTCGCCTGGCATCGACCGCTCGTCCCCGCG
>JASHQS010000228.1 GCA_030038995.1 Xanthobacteraceae bacterium | reverse complement strand
TTGTCGGCGCGATGATGGGTGACCGTGCCGGCCGCTTCGTCGACCGTGTAGGTGCCGAAATAGGCGATGTAGTCCTTGAGCGCGACGAACGCCTCTTCGGGCGTCATCACCGCGCCGGCGCGCTTGCGCTCGACGTCGGGGGCGATCTGCACCGCCATCTCGCCGTGCGGGCCGTAATAGATCATGCCCTTCGGGTTCGCGCCACGGTCCCGGTTGGCGCCGTTGATGCGCGTGCCGACATAGCGCCAGGCGCCGAGCAGACGTTCTCTCGCCGATTGCGGCTTGTCGCTTCGCGCGCTCACCACACCACCGAGATGTATTGAGTTTCGAGAAACTCCATCATGCCCTCGTGGGCCCCTTCGCGGCCGAGGCCGGATTGCTTGCTGCCGCCGAACGGCGCAGCCGGATCGGAAACCAGGCCGCGGTTCAATCCGATCATGCCGAAGTCGAGCTTTTCCGACACCCGCATGCCGCGGCTCAAGTCCTTGGTGTAGAGATAAGCCACCAGCCCATACTCGGTGTCGTTGGCGCGCGCGATCACTTCCTCTTCCGACTTGAACGTTTGGATCGACGCCACGGGGCCGAAAATCTCCTCGTTGAGCAATTTGGCGTCGTCGGAGACGTTCGCCAGCACGGTGGCGGGGTAGAAGAAGCCTGGGCCGCCCGGCAGCTTGCCGCCGGTCAACACCTTGGCGCCCTTCTGCACCGCGTCGTCGACCAGCTCGACGACCTTGTCGCGGCCGGCCTTGTTGACCAGCGGCCCGAGCGCGATGCCGTCGTCGAGGCCGTTGCCCATTTTCAGGCCGGCCATCTTGGCGGTGAGTTTTTTGGAAAATTCGTCGCGCACCTTCTCGTGCACGTAGAAGCGGTTGGCCGCGGTGCAGGCCTCGCCCATGTTGCGCATCTTGGCGATCATGGCGCCGTCGATGGCGGCATCGATGTCGGCGTCGTCGAACACGATGAACGGCGCGTTGCCGCCGAGCTCCATCGCCGGCTTGACCACGCAGTCGGCGGCCTCGTGCAAAAGTTTTCGGCCGACCTCGGTCGAGCCGGTGAACGACACCACGCGCACCCGCGGATCGTGCAGCATGGCGCTGACCACCTTGCCGGAAGAACGCGACGGGATGACGTTGACCACGCCGGCCGGCACGCCGGCCTCTTCGAGGATCGGCATCAGCGCCAGCATGGTGAGCGGCGTATCGGAGGCGGGCTTGAGCACGACCGGGCAGCCGGCGGCGAGCGCCGGGCCGATCTTGCGCGTCGCCATGGCGGCCGGGAAATTCCACGGCGTCACCAGGACGGCGATGCCGGCCGGCTTGTGCTGCACGAAGATGCGCGCACCCGACGCCGGCGCCACTGAATTGGAGCCGACATTGCGCACCGCCTCCTCGGCGTACCAGCGGAAGAACTCGGCCGCGTAGGCGACTTCGCCGCGCGAATCCGGCAGCGCCTTGCCGTTCTCGATGGTGATCAGCTTTGCCAGCCGCTCGGCATCGCGCATGATCAGCTCGTAGGACTTGCGCAAAATCTCGGCGCGCTCGCGCGGCTTTTTCGCCGCCCAGCCGGGGAACGCGGCGCTCGCCGCGTCGAGCGCCGCCATGGCGTCCTCAACCGTGGCGCTCGCCACCGAGGCCACCTTGTTCTCGGTCGCCGGGTCGATCACATCGAAGCGGCCGCCATCGGAGGATTTCTTCCATTGACCGCCGATCCACAGATCGGTCGGCACGTTGGCGAGGAGATTGTCGTATCTGGCCATGGCACATTCTCCGCTTCCCGGGCGCAGCGCGAAGCGGTGCGCTGCAGACCCGGGATCGTTACAAACTCCGTGTCTGCGAAGGTCCCGGATCAGCGGTGCACCGCTGTCGCGCTGCACCGCATCCGGGACACGCCGAGCTACCTCCACAATGCCGTACCACACGTCGCCCCTGCCCGGTACGCTGTCAATATTCGTCCTCCGAACTGCGGCTAACCCCATGGTATTATGAACGAATGGGATGCATGAAGACAACGCGTAAGCAGCCGAAATCAGGCAAGATCGATTGGACCCGCTTTGACTCCATGACCGAAGCGGAACGTCACGCCGCCGCCATGAGTGATCCCGACGCGCAGCCTCTCACGCCGGAGGATTTCAAGCGCATGAAGCGGACGCCGCAAGCGAAGATCATCCGCCGTGCGCTGGGTTTAAGCCAGGAGGATTTTGCCGCGCGCTATCACATCCCGCTCGGCACGTTGCGCGACTGGGAGCAGGGCCGCGTCGAGCCGGATCAAGCGGCGCGCGCTTACCTCAAAGTCATTGCACGGGAGCCCGAAACCGTGCGCAAGGCGCTGAAGCGGCGATAACCGTTTGACAGGTCCTTGTGCTCTGTTACTATGTATTAATGAGTAACAACATCGAGCCGGCGAGATGAGCCGCACCTCAGCCACGTTCTCAGTATCTCTGCCGCCGGCGATGGCGAGCGAGCTTGAACGCGTGCGACGGAAAGAGCATCGCACGCGCTCCGAACTCGTCCGCGAGGCGCTGCGCCACTACATTCGGGTTGCCGATGCCCGCTCGGTGCAGGAGCGGGCTGCGCTACTCCGGGAGGAGCAGCCCGCAGCCGAGGAGCGCGCCGCGATCGCGGCCGGCAGCAAGGAATTTCGCGAAGGCAGCTTTATCGACTTGAGCCAACTCCACAATGAGCTGGGCCGTCGCCGTCAGCAACCGCGCCCGAAGAAATCTCAAGCGCGTTCCCGCCGCTGACCAAGAGCGCATCATGGCGGCACTCGACGCCATGCGCGCCGATCCGCTGTCCGGCGATGTGGTGAAGCTTGCCGGGCATGATGCCTTTCGCCGGCGCGTCGGCAACTACCGAATCATCTTTCGCATCGATTTCAAGGCGGTTGCGGTCGGCATACTCGATATTCAGCGGCGGACGACGACGACGTATCGATAAGCAAGCAGCCCAGATAGAACAACGCGAAATCCCGAGCGGACGGCGAGGCTGATCCGGATTTCGTTTCACTCAATCCGGCTACGCGTGCTGCAGACTCGGGACCGTTACAAACTCCGAGTATCTAAAGGTCTCGGATCGGCGGTGCACCGCTGTCGCGCTGCACCGCATCCGTGACACATCTCGTCAACTCTCCAACGCTCGCCGCACCCGCTCCGCGATCCGCTCCACCGTCGGCAGCGCGATATCTTCCAGGATGTCGGCGGCGGGCAGCGGGATGTGCGGGGTGGTGATGCGCACCGGCGGGCCGTCGAGGTCGTAGAACGCCTCGTCGGCGACGATGGAGACGATCTCGGCGCCCCAGCCGCACAGCCGCGGATTTTCCTCCACGGTGAACAGGCGGTGGGTGCGGCCGACCGAGCCCAGAATGGTCTGGGTGTCGAGCGGCACCAGCGAGCGCACGTCGACCACTTCGCATTCGATGCCCTGCTCGACCTTGAGCTTTTCCGCCGCGGCGAGCGCGCGCGGCACCATCAGAGCGAGCGCCAGCAGCGTCGCGTCCTTGCCGGGCCGCACGATCCTGGCGCTGCCGAGCGCGTCGACGATCTCGCCGTCCGGCACCTCGCCCTTGGTCGGATAGAGCGATTTGTGCTCGAAAAAGATCACCGGATCGGGATCGCGCACCGCCGCCGCGAGAAGCCCGATCACGTCGCGCGGGTTAGACGGCGCCACGACCTTGAGGCCCGGAATCATCATGCACCAGTTCTCGACACTCTGCGAATGCTGGGCGCCGAAGCGCGAGCCGGCGCCGTTGCCGGTGCGCACCACCAGCGGACATTTGAGCTGGCCGTTCGACATGTAGCGGCTCTTGGCGAACTCGTTGGCGATGTAGTCGAAGCAGACCGCGAAGAAATCCGAGAACATGATCTCGGCGATCGGCTTTAGGCCGGTCATCGCCGCGCCCATGGCGGCACCGAGGATCGCCTGCTCGGAGATCGGGGTGTCGCGCACGCGCAACGGGCCGAACTGCTCGTAAAGCCCGACCGTGGCCTTGAACACGCCGCCGGCCTTGGCGATGTCCTCGCCGAGGAACACCACGTCGGGATCGCGCGCCATCTCTTGCGCAATGCCGCGCGCCACCGCGTCGCGATAGGTCAGTTCCGCCATGCGAAACCTCCGTCGGCGTAAACGTCGCTGGTCAGAATATCGCGCGGCGGCATCGGCGCCGCCTTGCATTTTTCCGTGGCGTCGTCGACGCGGCGGCGCACGTCGGCGTCGATCTCGGCAATAACGTTGTCGGCAATGCCGAATTGCTTGAGCCGCTCGCGATAAAGCTTGATCGGATCGTGCGCCTTCCACTTTTCCAGCTCGCCCTCCGGCCGGTATTTGGCCGGATCGGCGCGCGAATGGCCGCTGTGGCGGTAGGTCATGCACTCGACCAGCGACGG
>JASHQS010000227.1 GCA_030038995.1 Xanthobacteraceae bacterium | reverse complement strand
GCTGGCGCTGATGAACGCCGGCTATGACGAGGATGCCGGCCGCTGGCGGCAATGGCTGTTGCGCGCGGTGGCGGGCGATCCGGCGCGCGTGCAGGTCATGTACGGCCTGACCGGCGAGCGGCGCGTCGAGGAGTGGGACATCGACTGGCTCGACGGCTACCAGGGCGCCAAGCCGGTGCGCGCCGGCAACGCCGCCGTCAAGCAATTGCAGATCGACGTCTACGGCGAGCTGATGGACGTGCTGCATCACGGCCGCCACGGCAAGCTCGGCGGCATCAAGGAGGGCTGGGACCTGCAGCGCGGCCTGCTCGACCATCTCGAAACCATCTGGGAAGAAGCCGATCACGGCATCTGGGAAGCGCGCGGCGACCGCAGGCGCTTCACCAATTCCAAGGTCATGGCCTGGGTCGCGTTCGACCGCGCGGTCAAGACCGTCGAGCAATTCGGCGTCGACCGCCCGGTCGAGCGCTGGCGGGCGCTTCGCGAAAAAATCCACGACTAGGTCTGCCGCTTCGGCTTCAATCCCGAAGTCGGCTCGTTCGTGCAGAGTTACGGCTCCAAGCATCTCGACGCCAGCGCGCTGCTCATTGCGCTGGTCGGATTTCTGCCGGCGCACGATGCGCGCGTGCGTTCGACCATCGAGGCGATCCAGCGGCATCTCGTCGTCGACGGCCTGGTGATGCGCTACGACAGCCATGCCGGCCTCGACGGCCTGCCGCCGGGCGAGGGGGCGTTCCTGCCGTGCGGCTTTTGGCTCGCCGACAATTTGCTGATGCTCGGGCGCCGCGACGAGGCGCGCGCGCTGTTCGAGCGGCACTTGTCGCTGCGCAACGATCTCGGCCTGTTGTCCGAAGAATACGACGTCGACCACAAGCGGCTGATCGGCAATTTTCCGCAGGCCTTGAGCCACATCGCGCTGATCAACACCGCCTACATGCTCACCGAGCAGAGCCGCCGCCATCGTCACGCGGCAGGCGCGCCGGCGGCGGAGGTCAAGCATCCGCTGGCAGCGAAGTAGCGACGACCACAAGAAGATTCATGAGCTGCGCTCATAAGCGCATGCCGATTTCATGAGCTAACCGCAGCGACCGCGCGTGCATACACATGGCACGTAAGCCGCAATCGGCATTGCGCAAAGAGATTGGAGCCATGAATCCTTCAATAAGGGGTCCGTCGACAAATCGCGGAACGATCGAGCATTTGCCTCGGCACCAAGCCGGCTCAGCCATGGCGTTGGCGCCGATCATGGCTGCCGTGTTCATTGCGTTCCTCGTCATCGGCATGGCGCTACCGGTGTTGCCGCTGCATGTGCACCGCGGGCTTGGTTTTGGCACGTTCCTAGTCGGGCTGGTCGCAGGCAGCGAGTTTGCCGCTGCGATTGCCTCGCGCGTCTGGGCCGGCCGACAGGCGGACGCGAGCGGCCCCAAGCGCGCCGTGATCGCCGGCCTGATGATCGCCGCCGGCGCCGGGCTGCTTTATTTGTTCTCGCTGCGCTTTGTCGCGGCGCCGGCCATCTCGGTGACGATCCTGTTGCTCGGCCGCGCGCTGCTCGGCGTCGCCGAAAGCTTCATCATTGTCGGAGCCCAGAGCTGGGGTCTTGCGATGCTGGGCGCGCACAACACCAGCAAGGCGCTGGCGTGGATCGGCAGCGCGATGTTCGGCGCTTTCGCCGCCGGCGCGCCGCTCGGCACCGCGCTGTACGACCGCTACGGTTTCATTGCTATTGCGTTCGCAACGACGTTGCTGCCGCTGGCGACGCTCGTATTTGTCGCGCCACTGCGGCGCGCGCCGTCTGCCGCCCGCGAGCAGGCCAGTTTGCTCAAAGTGATGGCAGCGGTTTGGGTGCCCGGCGCGGCATCGGCGCTGAGCAGCATCGGCCTCGGCGCGATCACCGCGTTCAGCGCCCTGCTATTTGTCGCGCGCGGCTGGGCGGCATGGCCTGCGTTTACGATCTTCGCAGCGACTTTCATTCTGACCCGCGCGCTGCTCGGTCATCTCGCCGACCGGTTTGGCGGCGCGAAAGTCGCGCTCATCTGGGCGCTCATCGAGGCCGCCGGTCTGGCGCTCATCGCGGTCGCGCCCTCCTTCGCGCTGGCGCTGGCCGGAGCGGGGCTGGCCGGTGTCGGCTACTCGCTCGTCTATCCCGGCCTCGGCGTCGAAGCGGCTCGCCTCATGCCCGCACAGAGCCGAGGGCTGGCGATGGGCGCCTACACCGCCTTTCTCGACGTGGCGCTCGGCTTCGGCACGCCGGCGCTCGGGCTCCTCGGCGACCACGCGGGCCTCGGCGCGGTGTTCGGCGCCAGCGTACTGGCCGCACTCGGCGCCGCTGCGGTTGCCGCAACCCTTGTCCCTAAAGCAAACGCGAAGCGGGCCCGCGGTGCGCTGGCGTGCTCATACAGCCCCGAATCGATTTGACTTGTTCGCCCTTCGCTAGCCCCGATGCCGCAGCGCCTCGACCAAAAGCGTAAACGCCGCCGAAGACTGGCGGCGGCTTGGATAAAACAGGTGATAGCCGGAATACGGCAGGCACCAGTCCTTGAGCACGCGCTTGAGCCGGCCCTTGGCGAGATGCGGCTGCGCCAAACCTTCAGGCACATAGGCCAGGCCTAATCCGGCTAGCGCGGCGTTGAGCATCTGCGCGGTGGTGTTGCAGGTGAATTGGCCTTCGACGCGCACTTTCAGTTCGCGGCCGCCTTTTTCAAACTCCCACGCATATAACGCGCCATGGGTCGGCAGACGCAGCGCGATGCAATTGTGCCCGAGCAGGTCCTGCGGCTTCTTCGGCTCCGGCCGGCCCTTGAAGTACGACGGCGCCCCGACGACCGCCATGCGCATGTCCGGCCCGATGCGCACCGCGATCATGTCCTTGGCCACTTGCTCGCCGCTGCGCACGCCGGCGTCGTAGCGTTGCGCCACGATGTCGGTCAGGCCGTAGTCGATCGCGATTTCGACCTTGATGTCGGGATAGTCGCGCAGAAGCTTGGCGAGCTTCGGCAGCAGGATGGCGTCGGCGGCATATTCGGTCGCCGTGATCCGTATCGTGCCGGCCGGCTTGTCGCGCAGCTCCCGCACGGCGGCAAGCGCGGCTTCGATCTCCTCGAAACGCGGCCCCATTGTTTGCAGCAGGCGCTCGCCAGCCGTGGTCGGCGAGACACTGCGGGTGGTGCGCGTCAACAGGCGCACGCCGAGCCGCGCTTCGAGTTCGCGCATGGTGTGGCTCAGCGCCGATTGCGACACGCCGAGCTTTGCCGCCGCCTTGGTGAAGCTGCGCTCGCGCCCGACCGCGACAAAGGCCAGGAGGTCGTCGAGGTGGCCGCGCTGCATTTATGGCCCCCGCTCATAAGTCCTTGCCGATTATAGCGGCTAGTCGCGAGGGCTGCGCGCCTTAAATCAGGCATCGGAGGCCGATTGCTTCGATGTCGGCCCGGCGATAGAAGGAGAACGGCCATGGAGATCAAACGCAGCGGCTCACAACCCTCTGGCCAGAGGCCGGCGGACTACTTCACCGGCACGGTGCGCATCGATCCCTTGTTTGTGGCGCCGGCCCCGGCGCGTGTGGGCGGCGCCAGCGTCACTTTTGAACCAGGCGCCCGCACCGCTTGGCATACCCATCCGCTCGGTCAAACTCTGATCGTCACGGCAGGCTGCGGTTGGGCGCAGCGCGACGGTGGACCGGTCGAAGACATTCGCCCGGGCGACGTGGTCTGGTTTCCGCCCGGCGAGAAGCACTGGCACGGCGCGACGCCGACCACGGCGATGACCCACATCGCCATCCAGGAGGCGCTCAACGGCAAGCCGGTCGAGTGGCTGGAGAAGGTGAGCGACGCGCAGTACCGGAAGTGAGCGGATGCCTTCGTCGGGAGGCAACTCGACGCTGGCGACGAGTGATGCGTTATTATTCACATTCGGTCGCACGGCGCCGTCGATCGCAATGGCTGGCGTGTGTTTCGAAAGAATTTTGTTGTCAAGGGTCTTCGACCGCCGAAGGCGGCGCTTCGCGCCCTTGACAACAAAATTCTTTCGAAACTTTTTTCTGCCATTGCGATCGACGGCTTTCTCTGATCGAGAATAAATGAATACGATCGACTAACGAAAAATCATATCAAACAATACGGGTAGCTCGGCTGGATTGCTAATCACCTGAGAAACCCCCGCCGGTCGCGCGTCGCCGTGCCGCCGTTGCGCAGCGCCTGCAGCGTGCGCGCCAGCAGCATGCCGATCGACAAACCCGTCAGCGCGCCGGCGAGCGCCGGGGCGAGCCGGGCGAGCGGGCCGGGCACCGCGAGCGCGCGATTGGCGGCTTCGTTGTCGAAGCTGCCGCGCGTGCGATGCAGTTCGCCGACCGGCTCTATCAGGTTGTCGCGCCGCGCGGCGGAGACGTAAGCCACGGTCTCCTGCGCCTCGTAGGTGTTGCGAGCGAGATAACGATCCAAAAAGTCCGGCAACACCATGTTGCCCAGGATCGCCTTGAGCGTGCTCATCCCGACCCAGATTTCGCGGCGCGGATTGAGCGCGGCGTGGAAGATCGCATCCGCAATCACTTCCGGCTGCACCACCGGCGGCACCGGACGCGGCTGGTAGGGCATGTGGGTGCGCGCCCAGTCGAATTGTGGCGTGTTGACTGCCGGCAATTCGACGATGGTGAGCGCCACGGCGCTGCCGGCATGCAGAAGCTCGGTGCGCAGCGAGTTGGTAAAGCCGCGGATCGCGTGCTTGGCGCCGCAATAGGCGGCCTGCAGCGGAATGCCGCGATAGGCGAGCGCCGAGCCGACCTGCACGATGGTGCCGCGATCGCGCGGCCGCATGTGGCGCAGCGCCGCCATGGTGCCGTGCACGAAGCCCAGATAGGTCACGTCGGTGACGCGCCGGAATTCTTCCGCCGTGATCTCCCACACCGGCGCGAACACCGTCACCATGGCGTCATTGATCCAGACGTCGATGCCGCCGTGCTCGGCCGCCACCGCGTCGGCGGCGGCGAACACCGCATCGGCGTCGGCGACGTCGAGCGGCAGCACCAAAGCCGTGCCGCCGCGCGCTTCGACCTCATGCTTGACCTCGTCGAGCGCCGCGGCGTCGCGGGCGATCAGCGCCAGCCTGGCGCCGGCGCGCGCGAAGCGGTGCGCCACCGCGCGGCCGACGCCCGCGGAAGCGCCGGTGATCACAACGGTGAAGTCGCGTAAATTGTCGGAGCGGCCCATGGTGCTGGATCAACCGGCCGCCTTGCGCGGGGTTCCGGGCGCGGGCGCTTTTCGCCGGCGCCGATAACCAATAATGTCGTGCCGGATCGGCGGCAGGCTAGGACAAAAGTCATGGACATGAGCGTGAGCGTCGGTGCGGCCGAAAAAAAGCACGCAACGGTGGCGCAATCGGCCGCGGTTCCGGCGCGCAGCCGCAATGCCAGCGACCTCGACGAATGGCTCGCCAAGGTCGAGGCGATGGGCGAACTCAGGCGCATCAGCGCCGAGGTCGATCCCGATCTCGAGGCCGCCACCATCACCTATCTGGCCGGCAGCGAGAAGAGTCCGGCCTTGTTGTTCGAGAACATCAAGGGTCATCCCGGGCACCGCGCGCTCTACAACATGATCGGCTGCAATCTGTCGCGCTTCTGCCTGATGATCGGCGAACAGCCGGTCGATCATCCGCTTCAGGCGGTGCAGGCGCTGCAGCGCAAGATGGGCCGCACCATGAAGCCACGCGAGGTGCCGGCCGAAGCCGCAATCTGCAATCAGAACATCGTCACGGGGGACGCCATCGACATCAGGCAATTTCCGGCGCAGCGCATGTGGCCGCTCGACGGCGGACTTTATCTCGGCACCGGCGACGCGGTGGTGACGCAATGTCCGGAGACCGGCCGCATCAATGTCGGCACCTACCGCATGATGATCAAAGGCCCGCGCGAGATCGGCGTCTACACGTCGCCCGGCAAGGACGCCACCATCGACCGCGAGAAGTGGTGGAAGATGGGCAAGCCGATGCCGATCGCGGCGGCCTACGGCATCGACCCGCTGTTGTTTCTGGTCGCGGCGACGAGCTTTCCCAAGACCGAAAGCGAATACGAGTACTACGGCGGCATCAACGGCGCGCCGATCGAGCTGTTTCGCAGCGACCTCACCGGCTTGCCGCTGCCGGCGCGCGCCGAGATCATTGTCGAGGGTTTTGTTTATCCGGACGAAACATTTGCCGAGGGCCCGTTCGGCGAATTCACCGGCTATTACGGCCGGCCGAGCGGCGCTACGCCCTACATGCGCGTGGAAAAGGTGCGCTTCCGCAATAATCCGACGCTCACCTGCGCGCTGATGGCGGACGGCCCGGCCAACGAGGCCGGCCTGTTCTGGGCGGCGCTGCGTTCGGCGGCGATCTGGGCCGATTTGCAGAAGCTCGGCGTGCCCGGCATCCAGGGCGTCTGGTCGATCCCGGAAGCCGCCGGCTGGGGCATCACCGTGGTGTCGATCAAACAAATGTATGCCGGCCACGCGACGCAGGTCATGGCGCTCGCCGCGCAAACCACCGCCGGCGCCTATTTCGGCAAATACGTCATCGTGGTCGATGACGACGTCGATCCGACCAACGTCCATCAGGTGCTGTGGGCGATGGCGACGCGCTCGCGCCCGGCGCAGTCGATCGACATTCTGCGCGAGACCTGGAGCACGTTCCTCGATCCGAGCCTCAATCCGCCGGAAATCCGCCCCTGGGGCTCCAAGGCGCTGATCAACGCCTGCATGGACTATCGCTACATCAAAAACTTCTCCAAGCGCACCAAGCTGTCGCGGCCGATGTACGAGCAGGTGGTGGCGCGCTGGAGCGAGCTGGGATTCTCTGGCAAGCCGCCGGCGATCTCCGTGTTCGAGGACTCAGCGCCGGGGACCGGCGTAGAGTAAAGTTCGCAGCCCGGAACGCGCGCAGCGCAATCCGGGAGCGGCGTAGAAGCGGTCATCTCGTTCCCCGGGTTTCGCTGCGCTCAACCCGGGCTGCTCATCTGCTCATCGCCAGGAGGGCGGAATGGACTTCGGCTATTTCACGCTGAGCGACAATCATTACGCCGAGAACACGCGCTCCTCGAACCAGTTCGTCGCCGACATCGCCGCCGAGGCGCTGCATGCGGAAAAGGTCGGCATGCACTCGGCCTGGATCGGCGAGCATCACTTCAACTCGCTCGGCGTGCTGTCCTGCCCCGACATGGTGCTCGCCTACGTGGCGGCCAACACCAAGCACATCCGGCTGGCGCCGGCGGTCTGCGTGCTGCCGCTGCATCATCCGATCCGGGTCGCCGAGCAGTGGGCGACGCTCGATCTCATCTCCGGCGGCCGGGTCGATTTCGCCTGCGGCCGCGGCTACGACAAGCGCGAATATGCGCCGTTTCGCGTCTCGTTCGACGACAACCAGGGCATCTTCGAGGAAGGCCTCGAACTGGTGCGGCGGCTCTGGCTGGCCGAAGGCCGCATCTCGCATCACGGCAAATATTATTCGTTCGACGACGTGCGCATCACGCCGAAGCCGATCCAGCGGCCGCTGCCGAGCTATGTCGGTTCGTTCTCAAAACCCTCGATCGAGTTGGCGGCTCGGCTCGGCTGCGGGCTGATCGTGGCGCCGTTTGCCGCCGCCATGAGCTTTGGCGGGCTCAAGCAGGTCGCCGATCTCTACCACGGGACCTGCGCCAAGCACGGCAAGAAGCCGGGCCGGCTGATGTGCAGCTATTTCATGCATTTTGCCGACGATAAGGCGGCCGAGGACGCCGCCCGCGCGCGCCAGGTCCGGTATTATAAAGAGTGCGTGATCCCGGCTTTCCCGGGCGACCCCAAAACCGCGCCGCCAAGCTACCGCTATTTCATCGACATCGTGGATCGGCTGCAAAAGGTCAGGCCGGAGGATTTGACGGAAAACTCGGTGCTGCTCGGCTCGCCGGCGCGCATGATCGAGACCTTGAAGAAGGTCGAGGCGGCCGGAATCGCCGAGGTGATTCTCTACGTCAATGTCGGCTTGAAACCGCACGGCCAGGTCAAGGACGAGATGTCACGCTTCATGGCCGAAGTCGCGCCCGCCTTCGCCGGCGCGCGCAAGGAAGCGGCGGAGTAGTCGGCATCGGCGCTGTCATGTCCCGCGAAAGCGGGACATCCGGTAGACGCTGCGAGCGATCCGATTTGCCGTAGCGCGTCTCGGGAGTTTTTTCGTCGATCAGAGAAAGCCGTCGATCGCGACGGCCAGCGTTGTTCCGAGCCGCTGCGATCGACGGCGCGAAGCGATGCGAGATTGATTGGCTTCGGCCGGGGGCGGATATGGGCGGAATCGGACGAACGCTTTGCGCTACATCAATGCCAGGGTGTCCTCGCGTGACATTTTGCGCTGTTCGCCCCCTGCATCCCGCGGGGCGGGCAGAGAGGTGCTTAGGACATGGAGCCGGATGCCCGCAAACGCCAGATCATCATCTGGTACGTGCTCGCCGCCATTTTCGGCGTGCTGTTGTTTCAAGCGTTTTGGGCCAGTTACTCGCAAGTGGAGACCATCCCGTACAGTCAATTCGAGTCGCTTGTCGATCAGAACAAGGTCGCCGAGGTCACGGTCGGCACCGACTCCATTCAAGGCACGCTGAAGGAGCCGTTGCCGGACGGTAAGCGCGAGTTCTATGTCGTCCGCGTCGATCCGCAAATCTTCGACAAACTTGCGAGCCACCAAGTAACCGTCAACGGCGCTCCGCCAAGCGGCATGCTGCAGACTATTTTGTCTTGGGTCATCCCGGTCGTCATTTTCTATCTGTTTTGGATGTTTCTATTCCGGCGCGTCGCCGAAAAGCAAGGATTTGGCGGCTTGATGACGGTGGGCAAATCACGCGCCAAGGTTTTTGTCGAGACTGACACCAAGGTGACGTTCAAGGACGTAGCCGGCGTCGATGAGGCCAAATTCGAATTACAGGAGCTGGTGGCGTTCTTGCGCGACCCTGAGGCCTATGGCCGGCTGGGCGCGCGGGTACCCAAGGGCGTGCTGCTGGTCGGCCCACCGGGCACGGGTAAGACGTTGCTGGCCAAGGCGGTCGCCGGCGAAGCCGGCGTGCCGTTTTTCTCGATTTCCGGTTCGGAATTCGTCGAGATGTTCGTTGGCGTCGGCGCCGCGCGGGTGCGCGATCTGTTCGATCAGGCGCGCAAAGCCGCGCCCTGCATCATTTTCATAGACGAGCTCGATGCGCTGGGCCGCAGCCGGATCTCGGCGCCGTTCAGCGGCGGCATGGATGAAAAGGAGCAGACCCTCAACCAGCTTCTGGCCGAACTGGACGGCTTCGACCCGAGTGCGGGCGTCATCCTGCTGGCCGCCACCAACCGGCCGGAAACTCTCGATCCGGCCTTGCTGCGCGCCGGAAGGTTCGACCGCCAAGTTCTGGTCGATCGTCCCGACCGCAAGGGCCGCCTCGAGATCTTGAAGGTTCACGTGCGCAGGGTACAGCTTGCCACGGATATCGATCTCGATGCGATCGCCGGCTTGACGACCGGGTTCACCGGCGCCGATATCGCCAACCTGGTGAACGAAGCGGCCATTGTCGCAACGCGGCGCAATGCTGCCGCGGTGAGCCTGAACGATTTCACCGAGGCCATCGAACGCATCGTCGCCGGGCTGGAGAAGAAAAGCCGCGTGCTCAGTCCGGATGAACGGCGCCGCGTCGCTTATCATGAAATGGGGCATGCGCTGGTCGCCGCGACCTTGCCCGGGGTCGACCCGGTGCAGAAAGTGTCAATTATTCCGCGCGGCGTCGGGGCGCTCGGCTACACGATTCAGCGGCCGACCGAGGACCGCTTTCTGCTGGGCCGGTCGAATCTGGAGAACCGGATAGCGGTGCTGATGGGCGGCCGGGCCGCGGAACAGCTTATCTTCGACGGCGACGTCTCCACCGGGGCCGCCGACGATCTGCAGCGCGCCACCGAAATCGCTCTCGAAATGGTCACGCGCTACGGCATGGACGAGAAGATCGGGCAGCGGACCTATATGCCCGAGCCGCAGCCGTTGATGCCGATGCCGGGCGCCAACCATGTGCAAGCCGCCGAAGTCACCACGCGCGAAATCGACGTTGCGGTCCGCAACCTGCTGGCCAAGGCGTTCGACCGCGCGCGCGAAATCCTGCAGCAGCGGCAGCGCGATCTCGACGCAGGCGCCGAGCTGCTGCTCAAGCATGAAACGCTCACCGCCGGCGATTTCCCCGCTATTCGCTCAGCCGGCGCTACCGGCCAGCCGCGTTTGGCTTTAATCGCGTCGCCTCAGTAGAATTGACCGGCGTAGCAATCATTTGACCAGCCGCGCCGCCGCTTCCACTTCGAGAAGGAGCTTTAGCAAATGCCGTGGACACCGAATGATGCCGAAAGGCATACGCACAAGGCGACAACCTGGGCGCTGAAAGAGCTCTGGGCGAAAGTCGCCAACGAAGCCTTGGAACGGACAGGCGACGAAGGCCGGGCTATCCGAGAAGCGAACGCTGTGATCGCGCGGCAGGCGAACGCCTGATATTTGGCTTTTGGCCGCGGATTTGTCGCACGGCTTTCCGGCCTCGTCGCGCACCCATGCTCGCTGCTAAAGGCTTAATTTTACGTCGCAGATATATGGCTCGTCCCGATCAGTGCGGATTTCAAATCCGAGCTCTCGGCACATTTCGAGCATGGTCGTGTTGTCGCGCAGGACCTGCCCTTCGACGCGACGAAAACCCTTGGCTCGGGCATAAGCAATTATCATCTGCATGAGCTGCCATCCAAGACCATGATTCTTCAGATCTGAGCGCACCAGGATAGCATATTCTCCCGCATTCCGGCCGGCAGTGGCGTGCAGCCGCGCGACACCCAGCATTTCGCCCGTCGCCTCATCGAGCGCGATGAAGGCCATCGCCTGCACGTAATCAATTTGTACAAAACGGGCAATGAAGGCATGGCCGAAGTCCTTCACGGGACCGAAGAAACGTCGACGCAAATCCTCCGGTGTTTCCGCCGCAAAGAAAGAATCATAAAGCCGTTCATCTTCCGGCCGAATTGGGCGAACGAAGACCCCCCGGCCATCTGGCAGTTTGAGGTGTCGTTCCCATTCCTTCGGATAGGCAGCCATACAGCAAATCAAGATTTCTCGTTACTCGAGAACGCTTCGATACTTTTCGATCGAGCGCTTTGATGTAAGTCAAAGCCAATGGACTGATCCCGTTCAAGATAATAATCAATAGAGGACGCAAATGAGAGCCCGCAAACCAATTTGTCGGCCGCGGACTCCCGGATCACAAGCTCTGCCAGTACATCCGTGGTCAGAGCAGCGTGGTCCTTTGCGCGACCGGTCAGGCGGCGCGCAGATTCTCGGCTGCCGACTTGCCGGTGCGGCGGTCTGCGACGACGTCGAATGACACTTTCTGTCCCTCGTTGAGGGTGTTCATGCCGGCGCGTTCGACCGCACTGATGTGAACAAAGACGTCCTTGCCGCCATTTTCCGGCTGAATAAAGCCGAAGCCTTTTTGGTTGTTAAACCACTTCACAATACCCGTGTTCATCGAGATATCCTTTCACTGCGGATGTGCACGTGGAACGTGGCGGGCGAGGTCTCGCCGCCATCGTTCCGGTTCGTCGATTTTGGAGAAGTGCCTGAAACGTGCGCACCCGTCGGTAACGGGGCGAAGCGGCCCAGTCGTTCGGCCAAAGAATCGATGAACCTATATAGGGGCGGAGCGACCCTATTTCAAGGTAAATCGGTTGGTCGGCGAAAAAAGGTTAGGCCGCCTCAGTTTAACCTTTCGAAAGGAACTGAAGTTTCCGTTCACAGTCACGTAATGCCTCTTCCATTTTGTGTCGGTCGGCGACGTCCGAGAATGTCATGCCGACACCGTCGATCTTGTCCTCCACGGGTCCGGTAGGGCCGCAGCCGAACATCATACCAGCCGTTGTTTCGGCTGTGGACTTCGCGGAGGATCGGAGCGAGCTCGTCGAGCACTTGGTGCCTGTCCTCGGAGACCAGGCTCGCATCGACCGCTTCGCCTTCGATGAACAGCACGAGTGCGGTCCCTGCGGCGCCCGCATGCTCTGGCAAACACAAAAAGCTTTGCACAGCCACGCCGTGAGCGCGAAAAGGCCGACATGCGGGTCGCCGCATCCTCGATGCACCGCAAGCGGTAATGCCCGGCTCTGCGCCGGGCATCACCGCTACACGGACGCGGACCCGCTGGGCCGACGAGATCAGCCGACCAGCGGTCGCAGCACGGGATAATGCTCCGGCAGGTGCCAGCGCTCGACCACGCCGTCGAGACCGAACACATGACCGGCGCGCTTGGCGATCAGGTAGATCAGCACGCCCGCATACACGATGTGATAGTCGATCAGATAGTTGTTGACATCCTCGATGTACGGGAAGTCCATATGTGCCGTCCAATACACGAGCATCAGCATGACGGCGAACGGCGCGCTGACGCGGACCAGCAGGCCGGACACCAGCGACAACCCGATCAATAGATGCCCGTACTCGACCAGGAAGGTCAGCACCGGCAGGATCGTCGGGTTGGTCAACGGCGCATACACGTCGTGGAACGTCTTCACGTGCGTCAGAAAGCCGAGCACGAATTTATCGTCGCCGAAGTGTTGGATGCCGGCATAAAGAAAAGTCCATCCCATCGTGAGGCGGAGGAACACAATGAAGAGTTTCTCCCCCTTGGATTGCGTGATTTCCTTCGCCATTGGTTCTCTCCATGAGGCTTCGGGAAGCTATTGAATCTCACTTACGGAAACGAACTTAATTGGTGCTGGCGCCGCGGCTTTGATTCAGATCAACGCACTTATGGCGGGACCTACGGGAATTCCCTTAAGGAGAAAATCTGAATTTCGATGCGCTTGGACCGGAGATATCGGCTGTTTGCAGCAACCGCAAATCGGGGTATCGGCCATGAGCAGACAGCATCAGACGGTCCCGTCGCTTCCCGCATCGCGCTCGCGGGCGGTCGCCATTACCGCGAGACAAGGCCGGCACACAGTCCAGAACGCGATTATGGGGTCGCTGCTGTGGGGAGCAGTGGTCCTCTGGATCGCGTACCTTCCGACTGTGATGGGTTTACCTGCTGACCCAGTTGCATGTGCCATTCTGAAGTGTCGCCGTTTATTCGGCGGATCACTACGCAATAGGGACATCTTGAGGAAGGACACCCTACGATGACCGCACTGCCACACGCGTTTAAACGAATCCGGCTGGAGCTGGCGCGTTCGAAGGATTTTCCCGATGGATCCGCAGCTCATGGCTATGAGTTTGTCGCTCCACTCAGCCCCAACGGACATATCAATCCAACGCTCTGGCAGAAATATCGCGAGCAGTGCCGGGTATTTCGATTTTGGGGCGACGAGCAGGAAACTGGATGGCTGTTGCACAAGCCCGGTGGGGCGGAGCATGCACGCTGGATCTTTGATTATGATGGCGGCGTCGAGCACGATGATGAATCAGGCTACCGATTTGGCGCCCATGCATTCCGGCAAGGTGAATATGTTACAATTCTTGACGAAAATAATGAGATGCATACGTTCCGCGTGGTCTCAGTCAATTCGGCCAGCTGAGTTACGCGGCGTCCGCAGCTCCTTGAAGGCGCTGTAGCACCATAGCGTGCATTGCCGCGAGCCTTGTGGTTTATCCGAGTAAATGTCGTTCAATCTCCCAAACGGGGTGTTTGGTCAGGTCTTTTTCCACCTCGGCGCTGATCCGCTTCTTGATGTCCGCGTGAATAGTCATCCGCAACTCTGCAAGCGTACGCGCTGGTGCGACGATGACGATTGCCTTGATGTTTTCGGCGCGCACCAGTCGCTCCATGGCAGACGCTACGCTGTCAATAAAATGCTCTTTTTCCAATCTGTGCCAATCAGTGGTTTCCATGCTGCTACGCCGATTCGTGTTGGCCCGTTTAAATCCGCGGCCCGGACGATCGGTTCCCTGCTCGTGGGTCGGTAGATTTTTCTCCGCGAACGCACGTACAGCAGTCAGATTTGGAGAAGTTTCATCGCCGCGGTTGCGCAGAAATAATGCCTTCTGCCCGTCACCAACGAACACCAATGCGCCGCGAGGAATGACGATTTTACTCATAATTACGCTCCATGGGCCCGACGTTTGCCGCGGACCCGGCATTTGCAACCTATCCGCTGCCCAACGACGGAGGGCGGCTATGAACCGGTTGCGCCATACAACGCTTAAACAATAGGCCGCGCCTGATCACAGGCATTGACATCGATCAAATCCGAACCGGCAGGCGATTACCGTTGATCACGATTTCGCCTGAATGGCCACCGGCGCGCTGGAGAGTTTCGCCAGAATTCGGCAGCGGCGCCGGATAGGCACCCATTCGTACAGAAATATCTCCAACGGACGCCACATCGCGACCCAGCCTATGATGAGCATGCCCTCGCCGATGATTTCGGATATTGCGCCCCTTTCAAACGAAAACGCCAGCTCGCGCAGCAGCATGCAGGAAAGCAAGAAGGCCAGCCCGATCATCAGGGCGATTCGGCCATCACGAAATAGATGACGAAGCCGCCGGCGCTCCTGGCTCTCGCGGTAAGTGAAGTAGTGGTGAACGGCCGTTGCGAGATCGGGAGCGCCCTCTGTTGGCAGTTGGTCTGGGGGAAGATGGATGACAAGCCTCAAGGTATGCTGGCGCGGCGCCTCTTCGGCAGACCCGATAATGTAGTCTTCGGCGTCGTGGTCGAGATCGCGCTCGTGAAAAGGGGAGGGATCCAGCGAGTTGAACAGCTGCGCCAGGCGGTTGAGGTTGACCTCTATCGTCGCCTCCGGGACCGACTTCGGCGACTGGTCTTCATCAGGCATGGATTGGCCGATGCTGAGGTTATGCCAATCAGGATCGCTCTTATTCTCTGAACTCGTCAACGTTCTGGCCGGCATTCTGCGCGCCGCAACACTTCGCGAATGCGGTCGAGCAGCGTATTGCCGAGGAGCGGCTTCTCGACAATCGGCACCTGCGCGCTTGCGGCGCGCGCACTCAACGCCGCACTGGGTTGGCTGATGAGCAGAATCGCAGGTGCTGCAATATGGCGATCGCGCAGCTTGCCAATCAGTTCCAGCCCGCTCATGCCCGGCATTTTCTGATCGATCACGAAGCAATCGCAGGCAGCGACGTCGGGGGCGCGCAGCAGCTCCGCGCCGCCCGGGAAGGTCCGCACCTCCAGTCCTTCCAACTCCAACGAAAATTTGAGCGAATTACAGACCGCCAAGTCGTCATCGACGACCGCGACTATCGGGGGCATTTCCACTGCGCCCTGCGGGGTCGTCATCGTCCGCGCTCCTGACTGGTCCAAATCACACCTTGGAGGCAAGGCGGCGCCGCTGCATTGATTTGGCTCAATTTCAGGCGCGATTCGCGGTCGCGCCGCCGGGCGGTCACTGCGAGTCCAAAATCCCCGCCACCAGCGCCATGCGGACCAGCTCGGACAGGCTACCGGCCTGCATCTTGTTCATGAGATTGGCCCGGTAAATCTCCACCGTCCGCGGGCTGATGCCGAGGTCATACGCGATCTGCTTATTGGCCCTGCCGGCGACCAGGCCGGACAGCACGTCGCGCTCGCGATTCGACAGCGCCGCCAGCCGACCTTCGATTTCCGTACGTTCCGCATTGCGTTTTTCGTCGGCGCCGCGCTGCCGCAGCGCCGAACGCACGCTCGCCAGCAGCACGTCGTCGTCGAACGGCTTCTCCAAAAAGTCCGCCGCCCCGATCTTCATCGCCTCGACAGCGAGCGCGATATCGCCGTGGCCGGTAATGACGATCACCGGCGCATCGATCTTCAGCTCTTTCAGCCGCCGCAACAGATCGATGCCGCTCATGCCGGGCATGCGCACGTCGGTGACGATACAGCTTGCGCCGGCGCCGGCGATCTGGTCGAGGAACACCGTGGCGGACGCGTAGGTCGCCACCGCGACGTTCGCCGTCCGCAGCAAAAACGCCAGCGATTCGCGGCTCGCTTCGTCATCGTCGATGACATGCACAATGACTTGCTCAGACGGCATTGCCGACTTCCTCCTTGGCCACGGCCGGCAGCGTGAAGGAGAACACCGTGCCACCTCCCGGATTGGAACGTGGCCCGATCGTGCCGCCATGCGCCTCGACGATGGTACGCGAAATCGACAATCCGACGCCCATGCCCTGCGGCTTGCTGGTCACGAATGGCTGGAATAGTTGCGCGGCGATTTCCGGCGCAATTCCGGCTCCAGTATCGGCAACGCTGATCTCGATCATGTTGCCGGACAAGGCTGCCGTCGCGATAGTGAGATCGCGCCGTTCGCAGCCTTCCATCGCTTCGATGGCGTTGCGGATAAGGTTAAGCAGCACCTGCTGAATCTGCACCTTGTCGGCGAGCACGAAATCGGCCTGCGGCGCCAACTCGAAGCGCACGCGCACGCCGCGGTCCTTGGCGCCGACCAGCGCCAGCGCGCTCGCCTCCTCCGTCAGCTTCCTCACGTCCTCTATGCGCCGCTCGCTTTCGCCGCGGGCGACGAAATCGCGCAGCCGGCGAATGATCTGGCCGGCGCGCTGCGCCTGGTCGGCCGCTTTGTCCATGGCATCGCGTACCTGCAGCACGCGCTGGTCGCCACTGCTTTCGAGAAGCCGCCTCGAGCCCTTCATGTAGTTGGCGATCGCCGACAACGGCTGATTGATCTCGTGCGCCAGCGCAGAGGCCATCTCGCCCAAGGCGGTGAGCCGCGACACATGAACGAGCTCCGCCTGCAGTTCCTGCAGCCGCGCCTCGGTCTCCTGGCGCTCGGTAAGGTCGCGGATGAAGCCGGTGAAGAACCGCGCTTCGCCGCTGCGCATTTCGCCGACCGCAAGCTCCATCGGAAAGGTCGAGCCGTCCTTGCGCTGGCCGACCACGACGCGGCCGATGCCGATGATGCGCCGCTCGCCGGTGCGCCGGTAATGGTCGATATAGCCGTCGTGCTCCTCCCGATAAGGAGACGGCATCAGCATCTTGACGTTCTTGCCGACCGCCTCGGCGTGGTCGTAGCCGAACAACCGTTGCGCCGTTGCACTGAACGAATGGATGGAGCCGCGCTCGTCGATGACGACCATGGCTTCGGGAATCGTGTCGAGGATCGATTGCAGGTGAGCCTCGCGCGCACGGGCCGACTCGGCATTGGCCAAGGCGGAAACGCGGGCGCGATGCAGCAATTCGCCCCGCCACGAGGCGGCGGCGCCGACAAAGGCGAAGACAACGACATTGACGATGTCCGCCGTCGAAAGCGAGCGAAAATCGGCGATGAGCAGCAAGCCGATCAGCAGGCTCACTATGGTCGTGAGCAGCCCCGCCTTCCACCCGCCAAAAGCAGACCCGACGAGAATGGCCGGCACAAAGAATAGAAAGCCGCCCTGGCCGTGCAGCACCGGATCCAGCGCAACGCGAAGCGCTGTCGCCACTGCGATTGCCGCAATGGCGAGACCATATTCAATGGTAATGCGGCGCAGCACCGGCCGTGCTGCGCTGCGCGCATGCGAGTGAGCGGCGATTTCAGCCATCAATCATGCCGCCGTTTACCGGCAAGTTTTCACCATCCCGGGCCGGCGCCTATTACGGGAAATCCCTTGGGGATATTACCTGAATTTCCCCTCTGCGGCCCTTGATTACCAATAGCTCTCGAAGCTTCAGGAGGTAAAGCATTATGGCGCCCGCGTGGGCAACCCGGAGCAACGCCTTTCTCTTGGCGCTGGTGACCGGAATTGCGGTCGGCCGAAGACTTTGGCGCGGCGTCCAATCAGTAGCAGCCGTGACGTGTCCGGATTGCAACGGCAATCCGGACACAGCAGCGATCGTGAAGCCCTGCTTACGCGGCTTTGACCGTAATCTTCTTCGCCGCTTTCTCAGCTTCAGCGCTCTTCGGCAGCGCGACCGAGAGCACGCCCTTCTTGAAGCTTGCCTCGATCTTGTCGCCGTCGACATCATCGGGGATTTGGAAGGAGCGCTCGAACGAGCCGAAGCTGCGTTCGCGCATGTAATAGTCCTTCTGCTTCTCTTCCTTTTCGTCCTGTTTTTCACCCTTGATGGTGAGGATGCCGTTGGCGACCTTCACCTCGACGTTTTTCTCGTCTATTCCGGGCAGCTCGGCGGTGATCTCGTAGACTTTGTCGGTCTCCGACACGTCGACGGCCGGCAGTGCAGTCAGTTCCGCACTCGCGCGCCGGAACGGGGTGACATCGAACAAGGAACCCCGGAAGGGCGAGCGCCAAAAGCCGCCATTGAACTCGTCGAACAGGCGATCGATCTCCCGACGCAAGCTCTCGAACGGCCAAGGCTGCGGTATTCCGGCGGCGGGTTTCTCGGTTTTCACCGGTACTTTGCTGGTGGTTTCGGCCATGACAGATCCTCCAATCGGCTGGAACGCTTTATTGCTAACCCCACCCTCGCGCTTGCATGTTGATATGGATCAAAGACGTTTCAAGGCTGGCGGTCGATTAAATTCCGCCGGTGGCGTCTCGGTGACATAGCCAAATAGTCAAAAGCGTCCCGCTTCAATTATTTTTCGCCCCCTCGAAAATCCAGCTCCATATATTTTGCCGAAGGCACTCGGGCAGCGGCTTGTGGCCATACGGCATCTGGATCTTTGCCCTGCCTTCGACAAGCACGATCAGATTGCTGTCGTCGGGCTGTCCGGCAATGACCATCGGGCCGAATTTGGTTCCTTTCATGAGGTTGTCATAAGTCGTGAGATCGAGCCCGCTGGCATTGTAGCCCTGTCCGCCCGGCTGGTGACACGAAACGCACCAGCCCCTGAATATCGGCGCAACGTCTTCGGCATAGCTCATGTGCGCCTGTTGGGCACAGGCGTTGCGGATTGGCGGCGATATGGCCGCGCCCGTCAACGCAAGACTGCCGGCGACGATGGTCACGAGCGTGATGCTTCTATTCTTCATGATTTCCCCCTGTAAGGGCTTGGGCGGTCCCGCTTGCCCTGTCCGGGTCTCACATCGGGCCAATGGTACGGTTCAGCGCCCGGGTCTGTCGTCGCAATTTCCAATCGCCCCGCTCAAGCTGCGCCGCCCTGACAACGCAAGCAACGTCCGGCGGCAATCCGCAGCGCTGCCATCGCCCGCAGTCACTGCATGTGAATTCAAGCTCCCGGAAGAGGTTGCATAGGAAGCCTGAAAGACGGGCAAGAATTCCGGCGCGAGATTTGGTGGGTGTCATGGCTTTTCTCCTCCTTTGCACGGCGCTTTTGCGTTGACATGCCTCCGCTACCATTCGCGGCGCGCGGCCCACGGCATGGCATCCAGGGCCAAAAGGGTTGCGACGTTTGGGCAATAATCCTTCCAGCTCGGGTCCAGCGGGGTGTGTGCAAGATCGCGTGCACAGTGCTTGCGCCGGTTGCACAAGGTGCAAACACGCTGCAGATCGCGCAACGTTTCCGGCACCAGCCGCGCCACTTCCTGGCAGTCGAGATCGAGCGCCATCATGCGGCTTGTCAGTAGATCAGCGCCCTTCGCATCCGATCGTGCAAGGCTGTAGAGCTCGGCAGGTGAGACACCGATATCTCCAGCTATCTGTTCAACCTCGCGGTCGCCGATTGCCGCCAAATCGCATGCATCCGGTGGTTTTCTCAACCATCGCCAGATTGTCTGTAGTAATCCGGGTTTATTATCTTGGGCCGGCATTGCTGACATGCGCGCCTCCTTTTAGACGATCGCAAGAATGCCCTGTTGCAATATGGACTGTCGCACCTGCTTTGGGTTTGACGTAGATCAATACGCGGCATGGAATTTAAGCGGATTATTTAAAGGGATTTGATGCAGGCGGGAGCGTGCGATGAGCATCAAAACGATCCTGGTGCCGGCTGGCGGTAGCGAAAGCGATCGCAGCATATTCGAGGCCGCACTGGCCGCAGCAGCGCCGTTCGGCGCTCATCTCGACTTCTACCACGTGGTCGTGGATGCGTGCGAAGCGGCCGAGAATACACCGCATGCCGGCTTTGCCATGGGTGCCGGACTGGTCAACACCTTGACCGAGCTCCGGACGGAGGAACAGGGACGCCTTTCAGCCGCGCGCGATCAGGTGGAGGTGTTTTGTCGCCAACACGGCATCGCGATGCGCGAGAAGCCACAGGACTGCAATGCGGTATCGGCCAACTGGTGCGAGGAATCCGGCGACAGCCGTTCACTTTTCATGCGTCGTGCCCGTTGCAGCGATCTGATCGTCATGGGCCGAAGCCACCGCCGCAATCACCTGCCGGAAAACCTTCTTGAGCGCCTGCTGCTGGAATCGGGTCGTCCAATCCTGCTTGCGCCAGCCGAGGCGACGAGAACGTTAAATGGAACGGTCATGGTGTGCTGGAAAGAGTGCCGCGAAACTGTCCACGCCGTGATCGCTGCCATGCCGCTTCTGCAGCAGGCCTCGCGTGTTTTCATTGTCAATGTCGCCGGAGGCGGCGATGATGGCATAGCTGCGGCGGATCGCGTGGCTCGCCAGATGCTCTGGCATGGAATTCATCCAGCGACTTGTCATGTTGAATCGGGCGGGCGCTCAATCGCAGCCACGTTATCATCGGCAGCGCGGGAGCTTGGCGCGGGTCTCATGGTCATGGGCGCCTATAGCCGGAGTCCGATGAGCGAACTCGTGTTTGGCGGCTGTACACAGTCGTTTCTCCATGCCGCCGACCGCCCCATATTACTGGCTCACTAACGCATAAAATGCGATCTTTGCTGCTCGCGGCCCGCTGCTTTCAGTCAGGCGCCACCGGCGTAAAAGCGACGACCGGTCCCGCAACCGCGATAAGCGTCAACGCGATCACGCTCGGCACGGCAAGTCGACCGCCCGACAACCACCAACATCTACGCTTTGGCGGGTCAATTCCTTGCACTTGGGTCAAAAGAATGCTTGGCCCGCGCATACGACGGAGTTCAATCGATCCGCAACCGCGCAAATACCGCCAATTTGATCGAATCCATGGCCAGGGTGAAGAGCAGGGTCGTGCCGATCAGGATGCCGATGATCGGCAACGGCAAAGCGCTCATCATAAAACCGGCTGCGGCCAGCGAGCCCATCAGGACAACGTCGCAGAACGATGCCATCACCATGACCGGAGCCGGCCGCGAATGCCATAACCGGCCACGCTCGCGCAGCACGTATACGTTTCCTTGTCCCGCGAAACCGAGCATGACGAAAGTCAAGGTTTGCATCTGATCGGGATTGAGCCGCAATGCGAACCAGCCGACGCCGAGAATCACCAGCAGATAAAGCAAGCGAAAGGCGCCGAGCGGCAGCGCCGCGAACATGAGATTGCGGACGCGCCAGGCGTTGGGGTAGGGCGACGGTCTGGCGTGGTCGGCGGCGCGCGCCATGGTCACGAAATCGTTGGTCAGCATGGCGAGCGCCTGCAGAAACGGCGTCAGGACGGCATGGCCAGTCATCACCAGGCCGACGCCAAGCACGATAAGAGTCACGCATTTGTTCACCAGGATCATCAAGGTGTAGGTCAGCACGCGCTGGAAAGCAGACCTGCCCTCCTTGATGCAGGCGACGATGCCGCCAAGGCCCGGTTCGGTCAGCACGACGCCGGCGGCGGCTTTGGCGACGTCGGTCGCGGTCGATACGGCAATGCCCATTTGCGCCTGACGCAAAGCCGGCGCGTCATTGGCGCCGTCGCCGCACATGCCGACCGCGTGGCCCTCGCGCTGGAATGCCTTGACCAGTTGAAATTTCTGCTCGGGAAAGACACCGGCGTACACGGCAAAATCACCGGGACCGACGCTCTCGGGAATCGCTCCGGGCGGACAAATTTTGCCGTTGAGCCCGATCGCCTCGGCGACGGTCGCCGCGGTCGTAGCGGCATCGCCGGTGACCATGACGGGCAGCACGCCGAGCGAGCGCAATTCGGCAAGCAGCGCCGCCGAGTCGGCCCGCGGCGGGTCGCCGAAAGCAACAAATCCAAGCAGTTGCAGCGCTCCAGCGGGACCGCCGGCGACTGCAAGCGTGCGATATCCGGCGCGGTCGAGCGCGTCGAGCTGCTCGCCCGCCTCGGCGCCGATCGGCGCAAATGCGGCGACCGCTGCAGGCGCGCCCTTGATGATGCGAATCTCGCGGCCCTGATCGATCGCCGTCGCCTCAGCCAATTTGGCCGCCGGATCAAATGGCGTGAAAGCCACGACGGCGGGCAGAGCGCGGTCGGCGTTGTGTGCTATTGCGGCCTGCCGGACGGCGGTATCGATCGGGTCCTCTCCCTCCTTCGAGCTGGCCAGCGCGGCAAACGCCAGTACGTCGGCCGCGCCATAGTCCGCCTGCACTGGACAAACGGTGCCCACCGCAAGTTCATTGCGGGTGAGCGTGCCGGTCTTATCGCAGCACAGCACGTCGATCGTTGCCGCCTCGTGCAGCGCCGACAGGCGGGTGAGTAGCACGCCCTTCATCGCCAACGTTCGAGCGCCCAGCGCCGCTGCCAGAGTGAACGTTGCGGCAAGCGCAACTGGCACCGCCGACAACATCGCCGTGAGGACAAGCAATGTGATCTGCTGCAGGCTCACGTTGATGGCCAGCGCGTACGCGACGATGCCAACCACGATGACGAAATTGACCACGGTCAAATTGCGGACGACGGCCAGCACCGCCTTCTGCTCCGTGCTCTCGACGTGGGCAACGCTCACCAGCTCGGCGGTGCGCCCGAAATAAGTTTTGCTGCCGGTGGCGGTCACCTCGGCAATGGCCTCGCCGCGCCGCACCAGGCCGCCCGCGTAGGCGGTTTTGCCCTCCGGCAATTCGACAGGGATCGACTCGCCGGTGAGCATCGACTGATCGACCAGCAATGACCCGCGCAACAGCGTCAGATCGGCGGGCACGACATCGCCCAGGCTCACCTCCACGACGTCGCCGGGTACCAGGTCTGCTGCTGGAAGATCCACCCAGGCCTCGTCGCGCTTCACTCGCGATTTCAGCGAAAGCCGCTGTTTGAGCAGCGCCAACGCCGCATCCGCCCGACTTTCCTGCAGCGCTCCGAGCGCGACATTGACGATCAGCAACGCCGTTATCAGAAGCCCAGTCACCCGCTGGCCGATGGCGATCTGCAGAACGATGGTCGCTTCGAGCATCCAGGGCACCGGTGCCCAAAAATGCCGTACTATTCGTTTGAGCGGGGAAACCCGTTCTTCGGCGACGGCATTCGGCCCGAACTCGGCGCGCCGGCGCGCAGCTTGCGCCGACGACAAGCCGGCAAACGTCGCCTGCGCATCCGGGGCTTTCGATTCGGCCGAAACGTTCATTGCGGCATTCTTCGACGAAATTTAAGCGAGCTTCATGGGGGCACGGCCCGCAGTGCAACAGCGCCAGTATCCCGCTATTGCGCGTCGGCCGACAGACGGCCGTCCGAAATTCCGGTCGGAGACTTGTCGCCGTGCCCGCTTGCGAGCATGAGCCACAATTTTGCCACCGCCTCCTCGGCGGAATGCGCCGTTGCGATTGCCGGCGGGTTGGCACTCACGGCGGTCCAGAGTGTCGCTTCTGCAGACAGATGGGCGAAGTGCTCGCCGCATGCATCGATAAGGTCGGCCAGGCTGGGACAGTAATAACCGGCTTCGATCTCCCGGGCGTTATTCTGCAGCTCGTAATGCGTAATGAAAATGCCGCTTCTTTGCGACGTCTCGCTCCACTGCGCATGTGTCTCGTTCGGATAGAATTTTTGGCCTAGCCGAAAGGACCTAATCGGAAAACCAGCGGCCTTGAGTTCCTTTGCCAAGTTGCGGTTCATGGCATCCGGATCTGTTTCACCAACCAGGCGGCCTGCCACGATTGCGCACTGCAAATACCCGGTCGTTGATTTAGCTCAATTCGCACCACTCGGCGACGTATGGACCAGGCGCAACGCCTCACTGCATCAGCACGTACTCGCCGGGCGCATTCGCAAGCGGCGGTGAACCTGAAAGGCCCATCGGCGGCACCGCAGCGGCTGAACCGGAATGCTGCTCGAGCCAGCCGACCCATTCGGGCCACCAGGATCCATCTCGGCGTTGCGCCTGCGCCAGAAAGCGCTCGGGGTCGAGATAGTGCTGGTCGGCCTTTTTAACTCCCACGCGAAAGCTGCGGCCTGGATGACCGGGCTCCGAGACAATTCCGGCGTTATGGCCGCCGCTGGTCAGCAGATAGGTCACGTCTGTCTCGGTCTGCAGATTGATCTTGTAGGTCGACCGCCACGGCGCCACATGGTCGCGCTCGGTACCGACGGCAAAGATCGGCAGCCGAAGGTCCATCAGCGCGACCGGCTTGTCTCCAGCGACAAAGCGGCCTTCCGCCAAGTCGTTGTCGAGGAACAGCTTGCGCAAATAATTCGAGTGCATGCGATAAGGCATTCGGGTCGAATCGGCATTCCATGCCATCAGGTCCGTCATCGGCCGGCGCTCGCCCAGCAAATAATCGTGAACCAGGCGCGACCACACCAGATCGTTCGAGCGCAGCATCTGGAAAGCTCCGGCCATTTGCCGGCTGTCGAGAAAGCCCTGCTCCCACATCATGTCCTCAAGAAAGGCGATCTGGCCTTCGTCGATGAAAAGCATCAACTCGCCGGCGTCGGTAAAATCGGTCTGCGCGGCGAAGAGGGTAAGAGTGGCGAGTCGATCGTCGCCGTCGCGGGCGAGCGCGGCGGCGGCGATCGCCAGCAGCGTGCCGCCGAGGCAATAGCCGACCGCGTGCACACGGCGATTCGGCGCAATCTTGGCGATGACGTCCAAAGCGGTGGTCACGCCAAGCGTCCGATAATCCTCCATACCCAGATCACGATCTTCGGGACCGGGGTTCTTCCAGGAAACCATGAAGACCGTGAAGCCCTGCGCGGTGAGATACTTCACCAGGGAATTGTGCGGCGACAGATCGAGGATGTAATATTTCATGATCCAGGCCGGCACGATGAGAATGGGCTCCGGCCGCACCTCTTCGGTTGTCGGAGCGTACTGGATCAGCTCGATCAGGCGGTTGCGGTAGACCACCTGGCCAGGTGTCACTGCCACATCGCGGCCGACCGCAAACTTTTCGCAACCGGCCAGTTTTTTGCCGCCGACAGCATGTTCGCAATCTTCCAGGAAATTTTGCCAGCCGCGGATCAGATTGACGCCGCCGTCGGCAAGCGTGCGGTGAAGAATTTCGGGATTGGTCAGCGGAAAATTGGACGGGGCGACCATGTCGAGCAACTGGCGCGACATGAACTCCACCATCTCCTCATGCCGCTTGGTGATCCCGCGCAATCCCGTGGTCGCGTTGTGCCACCATTGCTGCTGCAGAAGGAAACTCTGATAGATCAGGTTGAACGGCCAAGCGTGCCAAGCTTCGTCGGCGAAGCGCTGGTCCTGCGGCAGCGGTTCGATGCATGGCGCGGTGCTCTCCTCCATTGCGCTGCGCAGGTCATAGTTGACCAGCCGGACGGCTTTGCGTGCCGCCTTATCGGCGAGCTGCATGCGCTTGCCCGGAGCATAGGCAAGGTGAGTGATCCAATCCCAGTAGGCCTGCGCAAGCGCTGCCGGCGAGAGTCCGCCGGTCCACTGCGCGACGCCGGCGTGCAGCGAGCGATCGGCAAGGTCTGCGAGTGCCGTGACACTGTACGAGTCGCGCTTGCCCGGCTGGTTCACGCTGTCGGTGGCCGGTGGGACAAATGGAGCCCTGATGGAACGCAAGATATCTGAGGTCTTGCGGTGATTAGGAGAGTCGTCCGCCACAGCTCGGCGTGTTGGTCGAGGCGTGGTCATCTGATCAACTCCGGTCTCGCGGCACGCCGCTTGGAAAAGAGCCCCGGCCACGGGGCTGGGCCCGGGGCTCAGTGCCGGCGTCCGGGGGCTCCTGGGGGGAGGGTCGGAATTCAACGCCGGCACAAACGGTTTAGGTTTAGAAGTGCTCCCACGCACGCCTTGGCGTGCGTCGATCGCGTGGTCCTCAGTGAGGTGCACTCCCGGCAGCCTGCCCGGCGCGCTCGGCGGCTTCGTCTTCTGCGGACGCAAGAGCTATGCCGGACATCGGCTCGACCCAGACCATGTGATCGTGCACCGCTTTCACGCCGCCGACGTTCTCCACGGCAACGATGCAGGCCTTGCGCTCGCGTTCGTCGGTGATGATGCCCGACAATTCAACGACGCCGTCATGAACCTTGACATCGCCATCCGGCGCCCAGGACACGTCTGCCAAGGCGGCGATCACGCGCTCGCGGATCGTGGCATCGTCGGCGGGGCCGGCTCGGTAATGTGCGAGTTCAATGCAGGCATTCATGATGTTGGCGCGGCTGACAATGCCGACCACGCGCCCGTCGCGCAGCACAGGGAAGCGTTTGACACGGTGGCGCTCCATCAGCTCGACGACCGCTTGCAGCGAATCGTCTTCTGTCACCGTGTACGGATCCGGCGTCATGACTTCCTCGATCTTGCGTCCGGAAGCGTGAACGTATTCGGATGCCAGCCGGCCCGGGCCGACCAGAAACTCCAGCCACCGCGGCCGCTGCCGCTGCGTGCCAATTTCGCCGCGGCGGAGAAAATCGCCTTCGGTCACGACACCGACGAGCTTGCCGTCGGCGCCGATCACAGGCAGCCCGCTGATGCGGTTCTGCAGCATTTTCTGCGCCGCTTCGAGCACGGATTGATCGGGCGCAACCGAAATCACGTTGCGCGTCATGACGTCTCGGACTCGCATGATCATGGTTGTTCTCCTGTGAGCTGTCTTCAATTGACCATGGCCGCCAGTGCCGCGCGATTGCGCAGCACGATCCGCCGCGAGCCGCCGACCTCGATGGCGGCCGCGCCTTCGAGGGCGGTGAGCGTCCGCGACACGGTTTCGATGGTCAGACCCAGGTAATCGGCGATGTCCTGCCGGCTCATCGGCAGTTCATACGTCCGCTCGGCAGCGAGGCGCTCGGCCATTTCCAGAAGGAAGCCGACGACGCGCTCCTGCGCGCTCTCGATCAGAAGCAGGATGCGGTCCTGCACGCGCCGCAACTCGCGCCCGGTCAGCGCGAAAAGCTCTCGCGTAATGGCGGCATCGCGGTCGGCGACCGCGTCGAGCGCGCGCCGTTTGAGCACGACGACCTTTGAGTCGGCGATGGCTTCGGCGGATTCGGTGTGATCGGCACCGAACGCCAGCCCGAACACTTCGCCCGGCAGATAGAAGCCGGTGATCTGGCGGCGGCCATCGCTGAGAATGCGGTAGGTACGAACGCAGCCGTTGACGACTTTGTAGAGATAATCGGCGGGCTCGTCTTCGCCGAAAATTTCGCTATTGCGGGCAAACGACATGGTAGCGCCCATCAGACGCATGGTCTCTGATAGGTGTGCGCCGGCCGCATCGGTGGATTTTCCGGCGGCGGGCGACGCCCCCCGGAGCGGTTTCGCGGTGGGCCGGATTGCGGGCTGGATCGCGGAGTGGAACGCGGTGGTGCGAACTGCGGCTGAGGCGAGCATTGGTTCTTCCTCCGATCGGCGTCGAAGGTGCTATTAACGCTGCATCCGCATGCCGAAAATTCAGATAAACCACCTAAGGAATATTGCGTAGGACCGCTCGATCCCGTTCGTAGCAAGTATGTAACTATACGCAATCATGAATGAATTTCGTGCCCGTCGGATCGCATTGGCCGCTGTGAACGCTCCAAGCCCGATCAGGAATAGGCCTTGATCCTGATCAATTCGCCATTCGGAGCTGTCGCTAGGCTGTCATCTCTTGCCAAGGAGACATGCCATGCGGCTTGCCGGCACCGTGAGGCCGAATACGAGTAAAACCATGCGCGTGAGGCAAGCCAGGAGTGCGTATCGCTGACGTTAGTAGGACAAGTGCTGTTGAGGCTGAGCGACCATATCCGGGCCTGCTATGAGCGCGCCGAGGAAGCTGAGCGCTGCGCAGCGACAGAGCCTGAAAATCGAGCGTTTCACCTCGAACTGGCGGAGCGCTGGACGCTTCTGGCGCGCAGTTACGAGTTTGCCGAAAGCCTGGAGCGCTTTTTGGTCGATCTGGACGGAGCGGGCATGAAGAAACGGCAGCAACGCAACCATCATGCCGATTGGCAGCCGATTGCCACGGCTCCGTTCGATCGCGATCTCCGCTTGGCGGTGATCGACCAGCAAGGCGACGCTCACGCGCTCGTCTTTCCATGCCGCCGTATTTTGGGCGGCTGGCTCAAGGCCGAAACGAAAGTCCGCATCGACGTCGATCCCACCCATTGGCAGGATTGGAGTGAGACCGATTAGCCCGACCGTTTCTCAGTCTCGGGCTCCAGTAAGCTGCGCAATTGTGGAGTTCCGCGCGCGCAACGCTGGTAACTTTTGCGGCAACGTACATTTTCATCATCATGACATGGATCAAAGAATGGAGGCCGAGGACACGGCAAAAAGGCCCAAACGGGAGACGTTGCCGTGCATGGACCGTTGCCGAAGCAGACCAAACTGCAAGCTATTTTCCGAAAGCGGCCGGCCCGGATGTGGTCCGTCGCCGCCGTTGCCATCGTTTGCGTAGCGGCGGGACTGTATTTCGGGCGCGGCACGATTCATGATTGGCTGGTCGGCCCGAGTGCGGCGCCCACCATCCTGGTATCCGGCAATATCGAAGCGCACCAGAGCGTGCTCGGCTTCAAGACCGTGCAGTCGCGCATCGTCGCGCTGCCGTTCGACGAAGGCCAATGGGTCGAAGCCGGAACGCTGATCGCGCGGCTCGACGATTCCGATTACCGCCAGCAGGTAGCGATCAACGAAGCGGCGCTGGAAATGCAACAGCGCCAGCTTGCGGCAGCGGAGCAGAATCTCACGGCGGCACGGCAGACGGTCGCCAGCGACGAGGCCGATCTCGCGTTCCGGCAGCAGGAATACGACCGCGCCGCAAAGCTGCTGCAGCAGGGCTCCGGCACGGTCGAACAACGCGACCAGACCTACGCCCTGTTGCTGCAAGCCACCGCCGCGCATCTGCGCGATCAGGCGCTACGGAACGCCGCCGAGCGACAAATCGAGCTGGCTCGAGCCGGCATCCGCAGCGCGACCGAAACCTTGAAGATGTCGCAGATCGTGCTCGGCTACACCGAGTTGCGCGCGCCGTTTGCCGGCGTCATCCAGGTGCGGCAGGCCGAGCTCGGCGAAATCATGGTGCCGGGCACGCCGGTCGTGACGCTCGCCGATCTCGATCACGTCTGGCTGCGCGCCTACATCAACGAGACCGATATCGGCAAGGTTCGCTACGGCGCGGAAGCCGCCGTCACGACCGATACGTATCCGGGCAAGACCTACAAGGGACGCGTCTCGTTCATTTCGGGGAACGCCGAGTTCACGCCGAAAAGCGTGGAGACCCACGCGGAGCGGGTCACGCTGGTCTATCGCATCCGCATCGATATCGATAATCCATCGCACGAGTTGGTGCCCGGCATGCCGGCGGACGCGGTGCTGCAGGCGCTCCCGGCGAGTCAACAATGAATGCGGGGACGCCCATCGTTGCGGCCGAGGCGCTGACCAAGCGCTTTGCCGAAAGCGTCGCGGTGAATGGTCTGACTTTCAGCGTCGACCGCGGTGAGATTTTCGGGCTCGTCGGTCCCGACGGCGCCGGCAAGACCACCACCATGCGCATGCTCGCCGGCGTGCTGCCGCCGGATGCGGGCAGCATCGTCGTCGACAGTGTCGACGTGGTGGCCGATCCGGAAGGGGCCAAGCAGCATATCAGCTACATGC
>JASHQS010000022.1 GCA_030038995.1 Xanthobacteraceae bacterium | reverse complement strand
TCGGTGATCCGCGTCAATCAGTCCGGCGGCGACCTGCGCACCATCGGCTCGCTGTCCAACACTATCCGCTTCACGTTCTTCTCGGCGCCGGGCGTGAAGGCTGCGGCTGATCTCAAGGGCGGCGTGGTCGGCGTCAGCACCTTCGGCTCGGAGAGTGATTCGACGGTGACGCTGGCGCTGCAAAAGCTCGGACTGACCCGCAACGACGTGGTTATCAAGGAGTACGGCGGCGGCGCGCATCGCCTCGCCGCGGTGCGGTCGGGCGAGATCAAGGCGACGGCGCTCAACGAGCCGCTCGCCTCGCAGGCGCGCGCCGAAGGCGTCAACGTGCTGGTCGATCTCGTGCCCGAGCATATTCCCTGGCTGTTTTCCGGCATCGTCGTGCGCCGCGCCGACATCGCCGCGCGCCGCGATCCGTTCACGCGCTTTCTCAAGGCCTCGATCGAGGGCAACCATATCGCGCTTACCGATTCCAGGCGCGCCACGGCGGTGCTGGCCGAAGAGTTGAGGATCAAGAGCGCGAAAATTCTCGACATCACCTACGCGGACTTCCAGCATCAGTCGCCGGTCAATCTGGAACCATCGACCGCCGGCGCACAAAACGTCCTCAAGCAGTTTCCGAACGCCAGCCGGAACGTCGGCAACTACGTGGACACGAGCCTGCTCGATGCGCTGCAGAGCCAAGGCTTCTTCGCCGCCATGCGGCAGAAGTACGGGATGGGAAAAAGTCCTTGATCCGTTCACAGACGATCAGAGAAAACCGTAATCCATAATCACGGTATCGGGTACTCATCTTGGCCGACCTCGCATTTCGTGATTATGGATTCCGGGTGCGCCGCGTCGCGGCGCCCGGAATGATGCAGGGACGATGCAATGAGCGCGACGACCGCGACTGCCGCTGCACGAGTCAAAGGCCCGATCGTCTGGCTCGGCATGGACCAGCAGGAGCTCGACGACGCCTACGATCAGGCCGCTTATGCGCCAAACCGCGATCAGCTCGGCAAGCGGCGGCTGGCCAACAGCGCCGCGGCGCTCAAGCGCCTCGACAAGCCGGAACGTTACGCCTACGGGCCGACGCCGATCGAGGGCTTGGACGTTTTTCGCTCCAACAAGTCCGACGCGGCCGGCGCGCCGGTCGGAATTTTCGTTCACGGCGGCGCCTGGCGCCATGGCACGGCAGCGGAGTACGCCTATGTGGCCGAGCCGTTCGTGCATCTCGGCGCGCATTTCGTGCTGGTCGACTTCATCAACGTCGATGACGCCGGCGGCAACCTGTTCGCCATGCTCGAGCAGGTGCGCCGCGCCATCGGCTGGGTGTATCGCAACGCCGAAAAAATCGGCGGCGACCGCGGCCGGCTGCATCTGATCTCGCACTCTTCGGGCTCGCACCTTTGCGGCTGCGCGCTGACCCACGACTGGGCGAAAGACGGCCTGCCGCGCGACCTTGTCAAGGGCGCAACGCTGTCGAGCGGCATGTACGATCTTGCGCCGGTGCGGCTGTCCAAGCGCGCCAAATACGTCAAGTTCACCGATGCGATGGAGCAGGAGCTCTCCGCCATGCGCCATCTCGACCGCTTGCATACGCCGCTCGTGGTCAGCTACGGCACCTACGAGACGCCGGAATTCCAGCGGCAGACCCGCGACTTTGCCGCCGCCGTAAAGGCCGCCGGCAAGCCGGTCGAGCTCATTGTCGGCGAGGGCTACAATCACTTCGAGATGCTGGAGACGCTCGCCAATCCGTTCGGCCTGCTCGGCCGCGCGGTGCTCGGGCAAATGGGGCTGACGCTGCCGTAGCGCGAGCTGAAACGGATCAGGCGGCCGCAGCCGGCTCCGCCTTGGCCGATTTCGCGCTGCGCACCGAGGTGCGGACAAGCTCGGCACCGCAATTGCGGCAGGCATAGATGGTGTCTTCGACGTCGGCGGCAATGACGCGGCGGCCGTGATAGACCATGCGGCCGGCGCAGGCCGGGCAGGGCATCATCAGCGATGGCAGGCCCGAATTCGGGGTGGCGGCCGCGGGTTGGCGCATGAATTAGTCCAATTCAAGGTTCCATGAACCTGCCGCAGGATTCAACGCGGAGTCAAGGAATTTTGTGCATTGCACACAACTGCGTTGTGTTGCCGCACGGCACCCGGTTAAAATCAAGCTCCTGCAGGGTCACGCAAATTCGTGCGTCTTCAGGCACGGCACCCCGGCTGTGGCCAGGCTTGTGCGCGTTGCGGCAACGGAGCCGGCAATGTCGATGCCGCGGCAGGCGTCCTCGATCACGAAGGCGTCGAAACCCTCGCGCCGCGCGTCTTCGGCCGAGTAGCGCACGCAGAAATCGAAGGCGAGGCCGGCCAGGAACAGCCGCGTCAGGCCGCGCTCGCGCAAGTAGCCGGTGAGCCCGGTCGGCGTCTTGCGGTCGTTCTCGTAGAACGCCGAGTAGGAATCGATCGCGCGGCGAAAGCCCTTGCGCAGCACGAGCGCGGCGTGCGGCGCGCGCAGTGCCGGATGCAACGCGGCGCCCGGCGTGTCCTGCACGCAGTGGTCGGGCCACAACACCTGCGGCCCGTACGGCGCCGCGATCGTATCGAACGGTTTTGCACCCGGATGCGACGACGCGAACGACGAATGGCCGCGCGGATGCCAGTCCTGGGTCAGCACGACGTTGCGGAAGCGCGCGGCAAGGCCGTTGACGATGGGAATGATCTCCTCGCCATGCGGCACTGCCAGCGCGCCGCCGGGACAAAAGTCGTTCTGCACGTCCACGACAATGAGCACGTCGTCGTCGCCGAACCGCGCGTCTTGGTTCATGCGCCTATCCCGCCGGCGCTCCGTGGGATTGCTGGCGGCGGTCGACCTCGGCGGCGAGCGCGGCCAGTTCGGAAGCGATCTCGACCGGATATGTCGCGTCCGGCTGGAGCCGGCGCAAGGGTTCGGGCAGGCGATCGAGTTCGCGGCGGGCGCGGCGCCTGATCTCGTCGAGCGGCTCGGGCGGACGCAGCCGCTTGCCGTTCCGCATGACGAGTTCGAGCAGCGGCTCGCCGTCTTTGTCGTACTCTTCGAGCGACAAGCAGTCCCCTCTCATGCGGCCATCGGCACCATAGCGCCGCCAGACCTGCTTGCGGCCGGGCCACGTCGCCTTCTGTACGGAACGCTTGCGCCGCGGCAAGCCGGCATATTCCTGCAGCTTGTAGACGCAATCGACGGCCGGCACGTCGGCCGACGTGGTCAGGCTGGTGCCGATGCCGAAGCCGTCGATCGGCGCGTTGCGCTGCGCGAACTCGGCAAGCGCATCCTCGTCGAGACCGCCGCTTGCAAAAATCGTCACCGCGGCCAGTCCGCCGCCGTCGAGAATCCGGCGCACGCTTTTCGCCAGCGCGACGAGATCGCCGCTGTCGAGACGCACCGCGCGGACCGCAATGCCGGCGGCCTTGAGCTTCGGCGCCAGCGCCACGACCTTGCGCGCCGCCGCCTCGGTGTCATAGGTGTCGAGCAGCAGCACGAGATTATCGGGCCGCGAACGGGCGAAGCTCTCGAACGCCGCCATCTCGTCGTCGAACGATTCGATGAACGAATGCGCCATGGTGCCGTAAAGCGGCAGCCCGAACTTTTGCCCGGCCCGCACGGTCGCGGTGCCGGCAAAGCCGCCGATGTAGCTCGCGCGCGCCGCCAGCAATCCGGCTTCGGCGCCGTGGGCGCGGCGGAAGCCGAAGTCGACCAAAGCTTTTCCCGGCGCCGCCAGCACGCAGCGCGCCGCCTTGGCGGCGATCAGCGACTGATAGTGCAGGATGTTGATGAGCCGGGTCTCTACGAGCTGCGCGGCCGGCAACGGCGCGGTGACGCGCAGGATCGGCTCGCCGGCAAAGAACGCGCTGCCCTCGGCCATGGCGTGCACCTCGCCGTCGAAGCGGAAACCGCGCAGATGGTCGAGCAGGTTGGCCTTGAAGCGGCCGGTGCTTTGCAGCCAGTCGATATCGGCGGCGGAGAAACGCAGATTCTCGAGGTAATCGAGCGCCTGTTCGAGCCCGGCCGCCAATAAAAATCCGCGTCGCGCCGGCAACGTGCGGGCGAAGAACTCGAACACCGCGGTCTGCGTCTCGCCACGATCCAGGTAGGCCTGCATCATGTTGAGCTGATAAAGATCGGTGAGCAACGGACTTTCGGCATCCATCACAGCGTTTTCACCGTAATTTCCAGTGATCAGAGAAAGCCGTCGATCGCAACGGCCGTCCTGTGTTTCGAAAAAATTTTGCTGTCAAGGGTCTTTGACCGCCGAAGGCGGCGCATCGGGGCACCCCATCGCGCTTTAGCGCGATGGCGACCCCGCGCGCGCCGCGCAAGCGGCGAAGCCGGAATGACGGATTCTGAGTAACCGATTACGCGCCTTCGTTGGGATCGCGATAAAGCTCGCCGACGATGCCGGTAGAGCCGGCTTTCGCCGCGTGCAGATGATAGCGCCCGTCGCGATCGCGGCCGAGCCGCCCGGCCTGGCGCAACTCGTCGAGCGCGCAGGCGATATCGCGGCCGTCGGTGCTGCCGACCGCCTCGACGATGTCGGCATAAAACATCGGCGCCGCCGCCAGCGCCTGCTCGACATTCTGATAACGCGCCGGACCCTTGAAGACTTTGGCGGCGCTGCGGGTCAGCGGAATCTGGCCGTCGCGGCCGAACGGCTTGGTGCAGTCGAAGCCGGATTTGGCGCCGGTGCGCCGGCCGTTGAGCGACGGATCCATGGTCATGCCGAGCATTCCGGTCAGGACAACGAGGTCCTGGTCGGCCTGGAAGCGCGTGCCGAGCGCCCAATCGACCTGGCGGTCGTCGTGGATGTCGATGTCGTCGTCGAACACGTAGACGTGCTTCAGGCGCATGATGCCGCCGAACAGGGCGGCGATGGCCTGCTTGGCCTCGCCATACGCGCGCTGCCTGATCGAGACGCGCAGCGTATTGCAGCCGCCGGAGACCGAACGCAGATAAACCGCGACCGGCTCGCGCAGCGCGGCTTTGAGGATGCGCATTGCCTCGGCTTCGGTGCGCACGGCCGAAATGTTGGCGCTGTCGGTCTGATCGAGCAGAAACGCCGTGCCGTGCAGCAGGGTGTGGTGCAGCACGTCGGCGCGCATGGTGATCGCGGTGCAATGAAACACCGGGTCCATGTGAATGGCGCCGTAATAGCCCATGTATTCGCCGAACGGCCCTTCGGGCTCGACGTAGCCGCGCTCGTCCAAATAGCCCTCGAGCGTCATCTCGGCGTCGGCCGGCACCAGAACGTCGTTGGTCAGGCTTTTCACTACCGGTGCCGGCTCGGCGCGGAAGCCGGCGACGAGTTTGAGCTCGTCGCCGCCCTGCCGCGTGGTGGCGGCGAAGAAATCGAGCGGGTGGGCGCCGACCGTGAACGTCACCGGCAGTTTCTGGCCGCGCGCCACGCAAGCGGTGTAGATGCGCTTGAGATCGGACGGCGCGGTGACGTTGGTGCCGGCTTCGTAACGGTTGCGTAGGCTCAGGCGCCGGCAGCCGACGTTGCGCCGTCCGGTCGCCGGATCGATCGTGTAGTCGATGGCCGAGGACAGATAGCAGCCGCCGTCATAGGCGTGCTGCGGATGGAACGGCAGTTTTGTCAGATCGACGTCCTTGCCGGAGATTTTGACGGCATGGACCGGGGCTGCGGCCGAGCGCACCTCGACCAGCGGCTGCGGGTTGGCGAGCCGCTTGAAATATTCGTCGTAGAGCGCCTCTTCGCCGACCTCGAACGCGGCGGCGATGCGCTTGCGGCTGCCGGCGGTCTTGGCCACGAGCTCGACCTCTTCGGGGCCGGCCTTCTTGAACAGCACCGCCTTGTCGGTGGCTTCGATGATCGCGCTCAGTCCGGTCAGCGGCACCGGCCGGTCGTGAACCTCCACCTCGCCGAGCTCGATCAGCCGGTCGACGAAATTGCGCAAACGATATTTGTCGAAATCGATATGCGATGCGGCTTTGTTCATCGGTTCGCGCTCTTTGGGGGTTCGCGCTGTTTTGCGGCGGCGGCGGCGCAGAAATGACACCAGCCGCCGCGCCGCAAGTCAATCAGCTTAGTCGAACGCGCAAAACGGCATGTCATCATCCGCGCAAGCGGATGATCCAGTAATCGCCGACGTTCAGGCGTTTACTGGATGGTCCGCTTTCGCGGACCATGACGGGTCAGGCATTACGAAGCTTGGTGCTATTTGCCCCAGCCGAAGTGGTAATTCACCCCGGCACGAAAGATGTTGTCGCGCATCGATACGTTCTGGTTCGGCGCGCCGCCGCAGTCGGTGCCGCAGTTGAAGCTGCCGAGATCGACGTGGAGATATTCGGCCTTGGCGCTCCAGTGGCCCGGCAGGGCAAATTCGATGCCGCCGCCAACGGTCCAGCCGGCATTGCTGGCGTCGCCGCCCGGCAAGCCGGGCGCCATGGCGCGGATGTCGCCGACCGCAAGACCGCCGGTGATGTAGGGCAGGACGCTGCCGAACGCGTAGCCGGCGCGGCCGCGCACCGTCGACAGCCACGTATCGCTGGTGCCGCAGGCGCCGCCCGGACAGAGCGCCGAATTGTTGGTGCCGCTGAGGCCGGACCAGTCGACGTCGCCTTCGAGGCCGAGCACGGTCTGGCCGAACTGCCAATTGTAGCCGGCCGTGCCGCCGGCGAGCCCGCCCGACAGGTCGACCCGGCCGATGCCCTGCCAGTGCGAATCGCCCCAGCCGCCGCCGCCATTGGCGCCGAGATAGAAACCGCTCCAGTTATAGGCCGTGGAGACCGGAGGCGGCGCCTTGTAAAGCGGCGCAAGGCCGAGATCTGCCGCCTGCGCGCTGGGCGCGGCGGCAAGCGCGGCCAAAGCCAAACATCCGGCGGCAAAATTTCGCTTCACGGTCCTCGGCCTCTTAGATCCTCGCTAACCCTTAGGGCAGGTCTGATTCCTTACGACACTGCTTCCTTACGACACTGCGCAGAATTCATTACCCAAGCCTTACCGTCATGGTTAACGCGCGGCCCCGATAAAGTTCCACATGCCCGCCAGCCGCCGCCATCATCGGCCAACACTATTGAGGACAAAGGCGAAATTGCGCCAAACCGCGGGCGCCGCGGTGGCCGGTCCATTACATCTCCTTCATGCAGGCGGCACGGCGGGCGGCTTTGGCGCACGCCAAGGTCGCTGCCGGCACTCCCCGTATGTCTTCAGCACATGGCGCGGGCGATGACCATTTTCATCACTTCGCTGGCGCCCTCGGTGATGCGGAAGCTGCGCTGCCGGCGCCGGAACTTTTCGATCGGCAGATCGGCGGTGAGCGCAATGCCGCCGTGAATCTGCATGCACATGTCGGCAACGCGGAACGCCGTCTCGCCGCAAAAGTATTTAATCCACGCCTCAAACCCCAGGTCCCTCTTCAATCCCGCCGGCGCTCCGCGCTGGAACGACGGCGGAGTCGTTATCCCGGCTCGGTGAATAAATTGAGGTATACGCCTTTCGCCCAAAATTTGCGCTTGGCCAGAGCGATAAGCGTAAGATGAAGCGGGTGGCCGCTTGCATAGACTCTCGCTACAGTCGAAGTGACGTCCATTGTCAGGGTCGTTTCTTCTTCTCCGTTATAAACCCCCGAGATTTCACCGGCATACTGCGGCATGTTCTCGGGTGTATCGGCGCGAGCATTCGGCAGGTTGATAAAAACCGAAAGGCTTACTTTGCTGCCTTTCTCCGATCCATCAATGCCCAACCCAAACAGACGCAAAACGGCGCGTTTGAGTGCCTTTGTTTGAAATTGGCCCGCTGGCCGACTCGACACCTTTGCAATTTCCAAAGGACGTGATTTGTCGCCGACGTGGCCGTAGCGAACGTCAAAAACACTTCCAGACTGCTCCCCTCGTTGGGAAATTTGCATTTGGGTTGCTGCCTCTTCGAGCGATTCGACGGCAAGTAACCACATCAATTTGGTCAATGCCGCTTCAGGCGTAAGGTCAAGTCCAGTGATGACCCCGGCATTTTGAAGCGCAAAGCCGCCTGCGTACTGGCTCATATCGACGCTTCCTTCCGCGCACTGCGTGGTGTTGACCACAATCTTCTGCGTATCGACCGCGCGTTTGATCGCCTCGATGAATTCGTTATTTTCCGGCACATTACCGCTGCCGAAGGTTCGTAAAATAAAACCCTTCGCATCCATGCCCAACATCTGATCAACAATTTTTGCATCCATACCGGGGTAAATCGGAATTGTGACGACGCTTTCCTCCATTGCCGTGTTTGCGGAAAAGGGTGTCCGTTCGTCCGGCATCGGCAGCAGAAGAGATTTTTGAATGTCGATGTGTTCTCCAATCCGCCCCAAGATCGGATAATTCGGACTCACAAATCCTTGCCATCTCGACGTACTAACCTTTACCGTACGGTTCCCGCGCAGTAACACATCGCCAAAGCAAATCACGACTTCAGGTACCCGGGGCAAGCCCGTCGCCCTATAACCGGCGATGTTAATTGCCGTAGTGAAATTCATGATAGCGTCGGTGCGCGAGTGAAATATTGGCAATTGTGACCCCGTCAGGACGACCGGTTTGTCGAGGTTTTGTAATAAGAATGATAAGGCTGACGCCGTATATGCCATCGTGTCGGTGCCGTGGAGAATTACAAAGCCATCGTATGAAGTATATGCGTCGCCTATAGCGCGCGCCATATAGGCCCAGTGCTTTGGCCCGACGCTCGAAGAATCGAGGGGGCCAACTGCATTGCCTGAATTGTCCAAAAGTCCCTTAATCTCCCAGGAAATTTGATCTAACGGATTGCGAATGTAGGAATTCAGCGCTTCCTTCGCGACAGGGCGGAGGGGACTTCCCGGATTCTCCGGGTCTTCGGGAAGCATGCCTATGGTGCCACCGGTATAAAGCACCAGTACCTTGCTCAACGAGTCAGACACGGCGAGTCCCCGCCAAAGTACTTCTATGATTCATAATTGCAGAAGAGCGCCCTCAAGCTCGAAGTACTTCGTGCAATTGAGTTTTTAAAGATGCAATGCGGCGAAATAGTATGCCTCCCAGAGCCATTTATCACCAATCAGCTTGATCAAGCCTAAGCTTGCCAGGTTATTAAGCCTTGAGCTTTCGACGTTCTCAACGGGAACATCCTGCTGATTGATGCTCGGCTCGATTCTATGAATCTTTTGTATGCGATCTCTAGCCCATTCCATGTTGTCGGGTCCGCTCACTACGAAGAACAAGCAACCCGGCCTCTTCAGGACGGCACCGTAGTGCTGAAGCAGGTTCACCGTCAGGAATGTATTTTCTTGAGCATTGGCGGATGGCTTCGCTGTGGCCAAGAGATCAAAACATGGAGGATTACACACGACGATATCAAACTTTTTGTCGCTTCTGATCCAATAATCCAGGCCGTCGGATACTTCGGCTTTAACTCTGAGCTTCAGCCGTGCGGCATTGCTTTTTGTGGCTAGTACCGCCTCGTGCACAATATCGGAAGCAAAGGCCCTGGCGCCGCGCTGTGCTACGGAGATGGCCAAAACACCCGAGCCGCATCCGACGTCGAGAACCGAGCGATCTTCCAAGTTAAACAATCGAAGAAGTTTGACCAACGTCCACGAATAGTCAGTCGGCGCCCAGATGCCTTTGGTCGCCGGACATTGCTTTTCAAAGAATAGCTTTAGATCGATGGACTCACTACGTCGTCTGGCCCGTGGTGATCGCCTGGCTTTGCGGTCAAGAGCCGCCGATACACGTCGAAAACCTGAACCAGATATGTGCATAGGGCCGCACTCCTGATGAGGAATATCTGCTGCGTCGACCCGATTTGGTCACCGACTCCATAGCCTAGCAGGCATTCCATGTTGCCGTTGCCATAATCCAATACGATGAACTGAACCAGCGGTATATCCTGAACATCAACAGCGTGCACGTAAATTTGTCCCCTGTGGTCGAGTTTTTTCACTTCGTCGATGAACTTATCGACCGTCTGTTGTTGAGTCGCGTCATAAATCAGATGATAGACCGTTCCAGCAACGACGGCATCCCTAAACCCTTGGTCCTGCATGTCCCTGGCGTCCATATATCCGATGGCTCCGGTTTCATCTCTGTGCCGTGCCAGCCTGGTGTTATGGATTTGCTCGGCGCGTTTGGCATTTGTGGCGACGTGACGATGGGCGTCCCGCACCGAGTAAGGGATTATTACTGCAGCGTTCAAGATGGCGCGGGCGCACTGTTGCATCACGCCGTCCTCCAGCTTCGTAAAATGGTCGGCCAGCTTCGTACGGCCCTGGTCCAGATCCCTAACCTGCTGCAATACTTGCTGCCGCCATTGCATCTGCTGACGGAGCAGGTTTCGTTGATCTGCAATAAACAGTATGATCAATCCAAGAATCGGAAAAAAGTAAGACAGCTGTTCTTCTATTTGGTCAGGGTGCTTATACCACGAAACAAACAGAGGGATTATTATTATGATCGCGGCAAGCACAAACGCTATCACGTAGCCGCGCGGTAACTTCTCCGAGTCACCCGGCTTGTCCGAATCCTGCATGAAGTGCCCCCCAGCCGCGGCGCCGATTAGCGCGCGTATTTGATCACGATACATCCTCTGGTTCGCCAAAGTCAAACGGCGGATTCGGTTGCAGGGTGACCCATGCACAGATGCAAGAGTATATTCCTAAGCACCGTCGTCGCAACGATTTGAGTTGGATTTCCAATGGGAACGATTAAATACAAAACGCCGAGCATTCGCATGACAGCGGAGATCATCGGTGACAAATGATCAGATCGTGGAAGCAAGCAATGCATCCGCTCAGGGCACCGGGCCGCGCGCTTGGCAAAACCGCAAGCTTGATACGTCAACACCAGGAGACGATTGAAGACCAATGCGCGGTCGGAATCGATCGGATCATTGCAGATGTTGAAGCCAACAGAAACCTGAATGCTTATATTACGGAAACGCCCGACGTCGCCCGCTCGCAAGCAGCGGCTTCCGATCGGCGAATTCGTGAAGGCCGTGCCCGCGGTCTGGATGGTGTTCCGATCGCCATAAAGGACAACTACTGCACCAAAGGCATTCGCACGACCGCCGGCTCCAAGATCCTTTCCAACTTTGTTCCGACATATGAGTCATTCGTCAGTGGCAAGGCCCGCGATGCCGGGGCGGCGTGCCTGGGTAAGACAAATATGGACGAGTTTGGCTTCGGCTCGTCGACCGAAAACAGCTTCTTCGGCCCAACCATAAATCCGCGCGGTCTCGAACTAGGTCGAAACAACGTCGCCCCCGGAGGCTCCTCCGGCGGAGCCGCCGCGGCTGTTGCTGCGCGGCTTTGCTTGGGGGCACTTGCAACAGACACCGGCGGGTCGATCCGGCAACCTGCTGCATTCTGCGGCGTCGTCGGCATGAAGCCGACTTATGGCTTGTGCTCTCGATGGGGAATCATCGCATATGGCTCATCGCTCGATCAGGCTGGCGCTATCGCCAGAACGGTCGATGATGCGGCGATCCTCATCGATGCCGTACTGGGTGAAGACCCCAATGATGCAACCTCTGTGCGGACCCCGTTTGCCAATATCGAGGCGTTTCTTGCGAAGCCGTCGGCGCAATATACGATAGGAATTCCGCGAACCATTCGCGATCTTAATTCAAATTCCGATCTTGAGAACTGTTGGCTGATTGGCGAATCAGTCATTAAAGACGCGGGATATCGAATCAGATACGTTGATCTGCCATCCTTAAACTATGCGCTTCCTGCTTACTACGTTATTGCCTTATCGGAGGCGTCCTCGAATCTCGCAAGGTATGATGGCGTGCGTTACGGCTACCGTTCCCCGCGCGCGTCGAACATTAGCGAATTATATGAGAATACTCGTGCCGAGGGATTCAATTGGGAAACGAAGAAGAGAATTATCATGGGGACGTTCGCTTTATCCGCCGGCTATTACGAAGCCTATTACGAAAGGGCCTGTCGCGTGCGCCGGCTGATCAGCGATGAATTTCGCTCGGCATTCCGTCAGGTTGATTGTCTGATCTGGCCGACTACGCCTACTCCTGCCTTTGCGTTCGGCTCCCATCAAACCGACCCGATCTCCATGTACCTTGAAGATATTTTCACCGTGCCGGTCAATCTTGCCGGCTTGCCTGCGATAAGCGTCCCGATAGCGCTCGCCGCAAATTACTTGCCCATGGGACTTCAGGTAATCGGACCGCAGTTTGGTGATCCCCACGTCTTTCGAATAGCAAAGGAAGTACAAAACCGTGCCGGGCAGATCGGGTTCACGGAAACTTCAGGGCTTCGCAAGTAAGAGTTCGTATCGATTTAAAGTTTTTGGCCTTCACCAATCATATCGCTACAGGCGTCAGGGCGCTCCGGAGGTTGCGCCGGTCGGGGCGGCAATATATGTGCTGCAAGAGTGCCCGACTTGCGCCATAATCCAGCGAAGTCCAAGGCGTTCCATCCGCAGTAAGCCGACGCATGAACTGGATCTCCAATACGCTGCGGCCAAAAATCCGCAGCATGCTCAGCCGGCGCGAGGTGCCGGAGAATCTCTGGATCAAATGTCCGGAGACCGGTCAGCTCGTGTTCTACAAGGACGTCGAAGCCAATCAGTTCGTCATTCCGGGCTCGAATTACCACATGCGCATGAGCGCCAAGGCGCGGCTCAAATCGATGTTCGACAACGAGACCTGGTTCGACATCGCGGTGCCGGAAGTGCCGGCCGATCCCTTGAAATTTCGCGACGAGCGCCGCTACACCGAGCGGCTCAAGGACGCGCGCGCCAAGACTGGGCTCAATGACGCGCTGCAGCTCGGCTACGGCAAGCTCGACGGCCTCGCTGCTGTAATCGCGGTGCAGGATTTCGAGTTCATGGGCGGCTCGCTCGGCATGGCGGCCGGCGAGGCGGTGATCAAGGGCCTCGATACCGCGGTCGAGAAGGCCTGTCCGTTCGTGCTGTTCGCGGCCTCCGGCGGCGCGCGCATGCAGGAAGGCATTCTGTCGCTGATGCAGATGCCGCGCACCACCATCGCGGTGCAGCGGCTGCACGAGGCGCGCAAGCCGTATATCGTCGTTCTCACCAATCCGACCACCGGCGGCGTGACGGCGTCCTACGCCATGCTCGGCGACGTGCAGATCGCCGAGCCCGGCGCTTTGATCGGCTTCGCCGGGCCGCGCGTCATCGAGCAGACGATCCGCGAAAAGCTGCCCGAGGGTTTTCAGAAAGCCGAGTATCTGCGCGATCACGGCATGATCGACATGGTGGTGCATCGGCATCAGCTTCGCGCCACGATCGCGCGGCTGTGCCGGTTGTTGACGAAGGCGCCGGCCGGCGCAGCGCAGCCGCACCTGCCGCTGCCGGCGCCGTCGGCGGCGGTAATCGCGGCAGCCTCTCCGGCCACCGCGTGAGCACACAGCGTTCCGACGCG